>JAIKVV010000060.1 GCA_024685385.1 Saccharofermentans sp.
CGTAGGCTTCAGGAGCGCTATGACACGTGCTATCAACGATTACGCCAAGAAGTATAAGTTCCTTAAGGACGGCGATTCCAAGCTCCAGGGCGAAGATACGAGAGAAGGACTTGCAGCGATAATCTCAGTTAAGCTCACTGATCCTCAGTTCGAGGGACAGACCAAGTCCAAGCTCGGTAATGCCGAGATCAGACCCATGGTAGAGAATGTCGTATCCGAGAAGCTCGAGATCTACCTCGAAGAGCATCCCGATATCGCCAAGCTCATCATGGATAAGTGCCTGTCTGCATCCCGTGCGCGTGATGCAGCAAAAAGAGCAAGAGAACTTACCAGAAGGAAGACAGTATTCGAGAATAACTCACTTCCCGGTAAGCTTGCTGACTGTCAGTCCAACGAAGCAGAGTTCTGCGAGATCTTCATCGTAGAGGGAGACTCCGCAGGCGGATCTGCAAAGCAGGGAAGAGAGCGTAAGTATCAGGCTATCCTTCCTCTCTGGGGTAAGATGCTGAACGTAGAGAAGGCTCGTATCGATAAGGTATATTCCAATGAGAAGCTCCAGCCGGTCGTTATGGCACTCGGTGCAGGAATCGGTGAGGAATTCGATGAGAGCAAACTCAGATATCACAAAGTCATCATCATGGCCGATGCCGATGTCGACGGTTCTCACATCAGAACACTTCTCCTCACATTCTTCTTCAGATACTTAAGACCTCTCGTTGACGGCGGATATGTCTATATCGCCTGCCCGCCGCTCTATAAGGTTTATAAGGGCGATGAAGCTTACTATGCTTATGATGATAAAGAAGTCGAGCAGATCAAGGCAGAGCATAAGTGGGAGAATCCTTCCATCCAGCGCTTTAAGGGTCTCGGCGAGATGAGCTCCGAACAGCTCTGGGAGACCACAATGAATCCCGTTACCCGTAAACTCCTCAAGGTTACGCTTGAAGATGCCCAGGCTGCAGATGAGACCTTCACGCTCCTGATGGGCGATCAGGTCGAACCCAGAAAGGAATTCATACAGCAGAATGCTAAACTTGCCAATATCGATACATGATAGATAAAAACAGCATTTAAGCCTGAAGCCCGGTCAATCGACCGGGCTTTTTATTGTTTCATGTGGAACAATCCGGAAGAGCAAACAGATAAAACAGGGAAATGTTCCACGTGGAACATTCTTTCTGAATGTAACAATTAGATATCAAATTGCCTGATGAGGAAAAAATAGAAAAAGGTAATGTTATTATAATAAAAAATAATAAGGAGGGGAAATGATGAAGGTAATCTCACTGGTCAATCAAAAGGGAGGAGTCGGCAAGACAACAACAGCCGTAAGCCTCGCTTCTTATATCGGAAAGAAGAAAAAGAAGGTGCTCCTTATCGATCTTGATCCTCAGGCAAACGCAACGAGCGGTCTCGGGATCGAGAAGAACGAACTTGAAAATACCACTTATGACCTGCTTATCAATGAAACTCCGGTAACAGAAGTTATCCTGGAGACAAGCGCGCAAAACGTTGATATCATTGCATCTAACATAAATCTGGCGGGCGCCGAAGTTGAACTCGTCAATGCGATATCAAGAGAAAACATATTGAGGACAGCCGTTGAAGAGATCAGAGATGATTACGATTACATCATCATCGACTGCCCTCCTTCCTTGGGGCTTCTTACGATAAATGCCTTGACTGCATCAGACGGCATAATCATTCCCATCCAGGGCGAATACTATGCGCTCGAGGGATTATCGCAGCTCGTCGAGACTATCAACATCGTAAAGAAGAAACTTAATCCCGATATCGAGATATTGGGCGTCGTCCTTACCATGTTCGATATGAGGACACAACTCTCCAAACAGGTCAAGGAAGAGGTTGAAGACTACTTCAAGAAGAAAGTCTTCAAGACGATCATCCCCAGAAATGTCAGGCTCGCAGAAGCTCCCAGCCATGGTCTTGCAATATCCGATTACGATAAGTCATCCAAGGGCGCAAAGGCTTATGAAGCGCTGGCTGCAGAAGTAATCAAGAGAACTAAATAAACATAGACAACCATCTATATATAGGAGGCGTATATGGCAGTTAAGAAAGGTTTAGGAAAAGGATTAGGCGCACTTATCTCATCAGACGGAATCCCCGAGAACAAGTCTGATTCTGTAACGGAACTTAAGATCACGGACATTAATCCCAATACCAATCAGCCCAGAAAGAACTTTGACGATGACCGTCTTGTTGAATTATCAGAATCCATAAAGGAAAACGGCATAATCCAGCCGATCATCGTACAGCGCAAGAAGGATAAATACATTATCGTAGCAGGCGAGAGACGCTGGCGCGCTGCGCGCCTTGCAGGCCTTAAGCTGATACCTGCGATAGTAAGGGATCTTACTGACCGCCAGACGATGGAACAGGCCCTTATAGAGAACCTTCAAAGAGAAGATCTTAATCCGATGGAAACTGCATTTGCCATGCAGAATCTCCTTAAGGAATATAAGATAACCCAGGAGCAGCTCGCAAAGAAGATCGGCGTTCCCAGAGCGACCGTTGCCAACACGTTAAGGCTTACGAATATCGATGAATCCTTACAGGATTTTATCGTGAGCGGAGACCTTACTGCAGGTCATGCAAAGGCACTGCTCTCTCTTAAAGATAAGGAAGAACAGCGTCAGGTTGCCGACATAATAATGGCAAAGGATATGAGCGTCCGACAGGCAGAAGAATTCGTAAAGAACTTCTCCGAAAAGAAAGAAAGTAAAAGCGGATCAAAGGCCGTAAAAGCGCTTGATCCGCAGGTTAAGCTCAGTATCAAGGATGTTGAGACCAGACTTAAGAAATCCTTAGGTTCCAGAGTAAAGATCAAGATCTCGGATCCTTCGACAGGCAAGGGCAAGATCGTCATCGACTATAAGGATAATGAAGATCTTGACCGCATCATCGGACTGATCAGTTAAGGGAAGATATTAGCGGTAAATACGCTGCCGTTCTTGTCGGCATAAATCACCATATATCTTCCGTCCGAAGAAGAAGTAATGCTTACTACGATCCGGCCGTCCTCAGCACTGGCGGCCGGGTCTTTTTTGAGAGCGCCGTCTTCAAATCTGTAGACTGCATAAGGATCTATGGTATCGTTCACCACATAGCTGTTTATCGAATAGAAGATAAGATCTCCGTTTCCCGGAGCGCTTGTAAAGGGTTCCGGAATACCATATAAACACTTGCCGTTTTCAAGATCCGTAATGCAGCGGAATACGCTGAAGTTCTGATAATATAAGTATCTTCCATCGATAACACGGAATGCAGAAACATGTTGAGACATTTCATTCATGAGCTGCGAAGCTTCGGAAGTATATATGCAGTCTGCCATTCCTTCCTTAACAGTTTCTGTTACATCCAGTTCAGATATCTTCTTATATGTTGAATCGAAAACATCGACATACATCGATATATCAGAACTGCCTTTGAACTTAAGTTTCAGGATATATAATCTGTCATTTTCCGAACAGAGGCTTCTTGCGGATTCCCCGTTAAGATCTTTATCCAGATCATATGTCATTATCTCTGAAGTCTTTCCCGTTTTGGGATCAAACTCTACTATCCGGTCAGTAAGCGTCTCCTTCTGATCATGGAAGAAGATGATTATCTTGCCGTTGAAGGAAGTCAGGGAAGAGTAGGGGAAGCCGTTATCCGATATCTTATATCTTTCGGCTTTGCCCTCGTTAAGATCAAATTCCAATAACCATAGAGTAAATGGATCTGATCCCGTGATATTTCCCGTCACGGCAAGTGTATAGAGCTTTCCTTCGAGGAAGGTTCTTGAATAAGATGTCTCATATGAAAGATCGTCATATCTTGCAAGCAGGACATCTTCTTTATTTTCCTCTTCCGTCCTCAGCAGGTGGTATTCATTACCTTTAAGATAGAACACTCCTTTGGGTGTCAGCATTCCTACGTCAGAAGCCTGAATACCTGAAAGGACATTTCCTTTATTGTCCCGGATCTGAATGTTGTTCAAGGGATCGGCCGTATTATCTTTATCAGATGAACTTTCAACTGTTGCCAGGTCCTTATCTGATGAGATATCGACCGGAACTATATTAGCTTTGCATCCAGTAAATACGAGCGGCAGGCAAAGCAAGGTCACTAAAGCTTTACAAAGTTTATTTTCCATATATCTATCCTCCTTATTATCACGGGGCCTTTACTTATGATACATAGTTTTCGGCTCAAAAGTTGCAAAAGCCCATATTATTGTTGAAAAATCCCGCCTAATAAAGTAAAATACCGTGCGTATCGTTATGTAAGGAGCTGTATCGAAGTGGTCATAACGAGGCGGTCTTGAAATCCGGTTGACCTCGTTTGGTCTAAACGATGAAAAGCCAATAAAATAAGCACTTTGCGGGTTCGTCCGTTGCTGAAAACCTTGGATGTGCCCCCAAATGTGCCCCCAGAACTTATGTTCCGGGTTACATACAACTGAATAGATGGTACGTGGAGCTGTATCGAAGTGGTCATAACGAGGCGGTCTTGAAAACCGTTTGTCCGCAAGGGCACGTGGGTTCGAATCCCACCGGCTCCGCCAAAACTTTTGAAGTTACCCCCATAATTTGGACCAATAGGTTACAATTTATGGGGGTACTCTTATACCAATAGTTGAAAAATACGAT
>JAIKVV010000093.1 GCA_024685385.1 Saccharofermentans sp.
CCGTCTGCAACAATATTTTTTTCATACTGAAATTGTAGAACGATTGCAAGAGGAAATCACCTACAATCGTCTCACAAAATCTCACAAATTGTATGGAAGTCTACCGAATATATAGTTATTAGTAGGTTTTGTTTTCGAAAAGAATGGTAGCAAAAAACTACTGATTTGGTAGCAAACTTGCTACCATTTATGCCTATTTTTGCTACCAATCAGCTGAATCGTCAAATGGTAGCAAAAAACTGCTGATTTGGTAGCAAACTTGCTACCATTTATGCCTATTTTTGCTACCAATCAGCTGTATCGTCAAATGGTAGCAAAAAACTGCTGATTTGGTAGCAAACTTGCTACCATTTATGCCCATTTTTGCTACCAATCAGCTGTATCGTCAAATGGTAGCAAAAAACTGCTGATTTGGTAGCAAACTTGCTACCATTTATGCCTATTTTTGCTACCAATCAGCTGAATCCTAAAATGATTGCATAAATAAGCCGATTTGGCAGCAGCTGCTGCCAAATCGGCCAATAAGTGCAAGCAATGATATCAATAGATATAAGATAACTTTTTGAAGTTCACATAAGTGGAAGAATCCTTGCCACAGGCTGAAGCATAGATGCCGATGCAGCAGCCGACAAAGCCTCCTGCGACTTCCGTGGAAAGATCGGATACGGCTGCTTCGCCGAGGCAGCTGCCGTTGACATAGGCTTTGGCGCTGAGGCCATCAACTTCAATTGCGACAGCAACTTCGCCGGAAGCAGGAATCTTGCCGATGATCTCGTCCTTACCGTCCTTGCAGAGAACCATCCTGCCTTCGCCGCAGGATACTTCGGCGCGGAGGTTATAGAGATTGTTCTGGATGAGGACCAATCCGGCGCACTCGTCGTCCCTGAGGGAAGATGAATCAAATGCTGCTTCGGACTTGAAGCTGTGATGCTGCTGGCGGACTGCGATAAAAGAAGGAGAGCCTTCTGCCTTGATGTCTTCCCTGGAGGCTTTGAGCTTAAGGCCTTCGCCGTCGAACTTATACATATCATCGGGGTAGTTGCGGAGCATCAGGAACTCATCGCCGAGCTCTTGCATCGAAGCAAAGTCATATGTGCGCGAAGAGCCGGGCACGCAGGTCTTGCCGCCCGTGCGGGAAGTATAGGAATCAGGATCTTCAGCGGGGATCCACTCGGGCAGGTCTATCTCGACCTTGTCCGTGAGCATGCCGGCGCCGGGATTGATGACAGGCCAGTCTTCCTCCCAGATCACCTTGGCGAGGAAGGTCTCTCGGCCCATGGTGGTGAAGAGGTTAAGAGGCCTTACTGCAAGGACCGTTATGAACCACTCGCCGTTGGGTGTCTCGATGAGATCGCCGTGACCGACATACTTGATGGGGTAATCCGCACCCAAGTGCCTGTGGGTCAGGATCGGATTCTTGGGGTTGCCCACATAGGGACCAAAGATGTCGCGGCTGCGGCAGACCATGACCGAGTGCTCGGGGCCCGTGCCGCCTTCGGCGTGCATTATGTAGTAGTAACCGTTTTCCTTGTAGAGATGGGGGCCTTCAGGCCAGATGCAGCCTTTGAGCGCGCCGTTCCAGACATTGTGCTTTTCGCCCACGAGCTTCCATTCGTTAAGGTCGAGCTCGGAGATATAGATGAACCAGTCGCCGTTATACTTGACGCCGTCCGGATTCGGGTGGGTGCCGATGTAATAACATTTGCCGTCATCATCCCAGAAGAGGGACGGGTCGATGCCGTCGGCATCCTCAAGCCAGTGGGGCTCGGACCAGGGACCTTCCGGGTTTTCTGCCGTTACGATAAAGTTGCCGCCGCGGGATATGTTCGTGCAGATGACATAGTAGATGCCGTCATGGAATCTGATCGTCGGCGCGAAAAGCCCTTCCGAGTGACCTACACCGTCGAGCGGCAGCTGGGAATGGCGGGTCAGAACATTGCCGATCTGCTCCCAGTGAACGAGGTCGCGGCTATGCATGAGCGACAGACCGGGGAAATAAGCGAAGGTGGAATTACAAAGATAGTAATCTCCGCCAACGGCCAAGATCGAAGGGTCCGGGTAGAAGCCCGGCATTATCGGGTTTACGGCATTCAGCATTTATAGTTATCCTCCTTTTCAGATGCTCGCGCGGTAGATGTTGAGCATATCCTCTTCGTTTAATACTTTTGCGGAGCCCATCTCGCCGCCGACGCCGACAGCACACTTATGGGCCATGTCAACGAGTTCCTCCTCGGTCGGGTTGACGCCCAGCTCGCGGAGATTGGTAGGCATCTTGATGGATCTGTAGAAATCCTCCATCGCTTCGATGCCTCTGAGAGCGATCTCCTCATCAGTTCCTTCGCCGGAAACTTCCATTACGTTGAGAGCGAACTTTTTGAAGCGCGGCAGGCAATCTTTCATTACATATCTTGCCCAGGTGCCCCAGATGGCTGCAAGGCCTGCGCCGTGAGCGACATCGTAGAGTCCGCCCAATTCATGCTCGAGTTTATGGGTCATCCAGTCGCCGCCGTCGTTGCCGCAGCCGGTAAGGCCGTTATGGGCAAGGGATCCTGCCCACATGACTTCGGCGCGGGCGTCGTAATTCATGGGATCGTCGCGGAGGATGATTGCATTCTTCTTGACGGTCTTAAGGAGTCCCTCAGCCAGGGCATCGGTGATCTCCATGTTGCCGCCCTGCGTAAAATATCTTTCCATGGTATGCATCATGATGTCGGTGCAGCCGCATGCTGTCTGATAGTCAGGCAAAGTCATGGTAAGTTCGGGATTCATGATCGCGAACTTCGGGCGGGAATAATCGGATGAATATCCTCTCTTAACGAGACCTTCCTCTTTGGTGATTACGGAAGAATCGCTCATCTCGGATCCCGTTGCGGCAATCGTCAGGATGACACCCAGAGGCATGCAGCCCGTTGCATGGCGCTTGTAATCGTAAAAATCCCAGACATCGCCTTCGTTGGCAAGGCCGTAGCCCATTGCCTTGGCTGAATCGATGGCAGATCCGCCTCCGACTGCAAGAAGGAAATCAACGCCTTCCTTGCGGCAAAGTTCGATGCCTTCATATACCAGGCTCAAATGAGGATTAGGCACTGCGCCGCCAAGCGTAACATATGCGATGCCAGCAGCATCGAGAGTATCAGTTACGCGCTGCAATAAGCCCGAACGGACAACGCTGCCGCCGCCGTAATGGATAAGGACTTTCGTTCCGCCGAATTCCTTGATGAGATCGGCTACTTCGATTTCCGTGTTCTTTCCGAAAACAACTTTTGTGGGTGTGTAATACTTGAAATCAAACATAATAGCACTCTCCTTTTCGCGCAAAAATGAAAGGAGCCTCATCCCCTCATAAAGCTCATGCTATATATGATATCAAAAAGGAGGTCTTATCTGTTCTTCTTTTTTGCTTTCTTCTCGAGATACATGGCCTTGTCTGCTTTGTTCATGCACTCCATGACCTCGTTCCATCCCGTGAGGGGACAGGTGCCGATGCTGGCGCTGATCTCGAAGGGATACTTGCCTCTGGAATTAAATTCCTTGATGCTGCTCCTGACGTTTCTTATGAACTGGCCGACCCTGCCGACATCCGAATGGATGAGGACTGCGACGAACTCGTCTCCGCCGGTCCTGGCAACGAACTCGCCCGCCTTCAGAGCGCTGTCGATGCACTTGCCGATCGCCTTGATCGCTTCGTCGCCGGAGTTGTGGCCGAAAGTATCGTTGATGTATTTAAGTCCGTCCATGTCGACGGATACGACTGTGAGGTTCGATACGGGCTTGCCTTCGGAATCGAACATCTCGGACATCTTCTTCTCGAAGCCTCTCCTGTTATACATGCCGGTGAGAGTGTCCCTGATGTAAAGGCTCATGATGTCGGCGATGCCGAAGAACTTCTGGTAGAGTTCGAGCCTGTTGATGCTCTGGCCAAGCTGGGTCAGGACATATTCTATCTTCTGGTTGATGAAGTTGGGCATGTTGCTGTCAACGACGAAACCTGCATATCCGTAAACTTCGTTCTTGTATGACAGAGGGAAGAAGATGAATGTATCCTTCTCATTCTCGGTAAGTTCATCAGGCAGGAGGTTCTCATTCGGGAATGAGATCGATCCGGTATCGATGTCTCCCCTGTTGACAAATCTTCCGATGAGCTCCCTGTCAGTCTCACAGTATCTGCAGATGTAGCAGGAGGTTACGCTCTCGATCTCCTTTAAGTTCTCAAGAGCGACCGCGATCGCAGCATCGATGGTAAGAGCGCCTTCGAAGACTGCGGAAAGAACGACATATTCTCTCATGGTCTCGACCGAATTAGTCTTGAACAGCTTAAGGTCATGCAATACTTTCTGGATGTCGCGTCCGCTCTCCTGATCTCCCGTGCTCTCCCTTAAGATCAGCCGGCCCGGAACATTGATCAGGATGTCGGGCTGTTCCTTGTTCTTGAGCTGCTCGAGGATGTCCATTGCGGAATAAGCAAGCTCCTTCTCGGAAATCTCGATGGTCGTTATGGAAGGGATGTGCTCCGTTGCTTCCGTGCTGTTGTCAACACCGCTGATCATGACATCTTCGGGGATCGAATATCCTCTCGACATCAGCTCGTCAGTGAGGGCTATCGCCATATAGTCATTGGAACAGATGATCGCCTCAGGGAGCGACCCGTCTTCCTTGGTGAAGAAATCTGCCGTCTCGGGGCCCTGTGTTATCCAGTAGTTGCCGTGGAAGATCATATCCTCGGAGACTTCATAACCCGCTTCGTGCATCGCATCTTCGAAGCCTGCTCTTCTCTCTGCGGAATCGATCAAGTCGTCACGGCCCGTAACGAATCCGATGTTGTCGGTCTTGCACTTGGATATTACAAACTGCGCTATCTCATGCATTATCGCCCTGTTGTCGGGGATGACGTTGAAGAAGCCCGCGATCTCGGCTCTGACACATACGACCGGCGGTGCTTCGGGATCCGCAAGAAGATCTTCGACAAGTTCCTTGGCCATTCCTTCGTGATTTAAAGTGTCATAGCATAAGATGATGCCGTCATATTTGTTAAGGGGCGGCAGCGACAGGATGGATTTGAATCCGATAACATGGAGAGGATTGGAACTCGGAAGCGAGCAGTTGCCGAACACATCAATAACGTGCCCGTGCTCCTTTGCATAGGCATCGATGTTTCTTATGATGGCCAGGGAATAGTCCCTGTACATGTCTCCGATAAAAACACAAATCCTCATATGGTCATTATACTCCCTTTGCAAAGGATAGTCGCGACCGATTATCGAATAAACTGTAAAGGAAAAAAGACGGATTTTACCAAGTTATTAACAGCATCAGCTGATATCAGGGGCTTATGCTTTTCGAAAAAGAAAACCCGGGCCAGCATGCCCGGGTGATTTCTTTAAGGAGATTGTTATGAAGATTCATTGCTTTGACAATCTGATTATCTCTTATCGGCGGGTAAATTACCTTAAATAAATGAGAGAAAAATGAGGTAATGTTATCTTTTTTTTCTGGATTAAGTTATTTATAATGTCCTTGTTATCGAAAACAGTATAACTGTTAAACGGAGGAAGATCATATGAAGAAGATGGTAGCAATGCTGCTCACGCTGTCAATGCTGCTGGCTGTTGCATCATGCAACAACACTCCCGGCACATCCGATGCATCGGGGGATGGCAGTTCAGACAACACCACTAAAGGAACATCGGCAGAAGAATCCGATGAGACTTCCGAAAGCAAAGATCCCAACGCACCGGGCAACCGTGAGACATCCGAACTCTTTAACGGCGCCTATGCACTGGATTATGTTTTCGACGATCCCGAGAATCTCAAATGGAATACTTATTCCGAGTCCGGCGGCAAGTTCATGCTGGTCGGAGAAGACGGCGCATTGGTAGCCAAGATTTCTGATCCCGGCACCGTAACCCATGCCTGCCAGGTCTTCCACGACGGTTTTGCAATATATCAGAACGCCGAATACCAGGTTGATTTCGACATCTGGAGTGACGTGGAGCGCGACTTCGAATGGCGTATCCAGTTAAACGGCGGAGACTATCACGCATACTATCTTGAAGATAAAGCCCACATGGGAACGGAGCCTACTCACATCCAGGCAGTCTTCACCATGTATGAGCCCTCCGACCCCGCTCCGAGATTCGCATTCAACCTCGGCAAACAGGTCGGCAAAGCACACAATGTCTATATCGACAACCTGACCATGGTCGTCCTCAACAGCGACAACGCAGTCGAGATCGAACCCATGGATCCGGCTAACCCCGTAAACCTCAACCAGGTCGGTTACCGTCCTTCTGACCCCAAGTCCGTATTCATCGACAACGCTCAGGACAAGACTTTCGATATTGTTGACGTTAAGACAGACAAGGTCGTATATACGGGCGAGCTTTCAGAGCCCATCAACTGCCGCGGCGCCCAGACAACCGTTTATGAGGGTGTCTTCACCGACTTCAAGGAACCCGGCACATATGTCATCAAGACGGCATCTTCGGGTGAATCCTACCAGTTCACCATCGCAAAGGATGTTTATAAGGATGCTCTCCGCGCTTCCGTCCTCATGCTCTACACACAGCGCTGCGGATGCGAGGTCACCGATAAGATCGGAGAGGAATATAAAGATTTCGTCCATCCCGAATGTCATACGGGCGAAGCTTTGATCTACGGCACCGACAAGAAGATCGATGTTTCCGGCGGCTGGCACGATGCAGGCGACTACGGCCGTTATGTAGCTCCCGGCGCCAAAGCTGTCGCAGACCTTCTCATGACATATGAAGACACCGGTTATAAGTCCGATAAACTCGGCATTCCCGAGAGCGGCAACGGCGTTCCCGACATCCTCGACGAAGCCCGCTATGAGCTCGAATGGATGTTAAAGATGCAGGATGAAAACGGCGGCGTTTACCACAAGGTAACATGCGCAAACTTCCCGGGTGAAGTAATGCCTGAAGAAGAAACTGACCAGCTCTTAGTACTCCCTGTCTCAACGACAGCAACGGGCGACTTTGCAGGCGCAATGGCAATGGCAGCAAGAGTCTATAAATCTTTCGACAAGAAGTTTGCAGAAAAGTGCCTCGAAGCAGCCAAGAAAGCTTATGCATACATGGAAGCAAATGCTGAGGCCGACACTGAAGGATTTACAAATCCCGATGACGTATCAACGGGCGAATATCCTGACAGCAAGAACAAGGATGAATTCTTCTGGGCTGCAACAGAGCTCTTCGTTACGACAGGAGACAAGACTTACCTCGACAAGACAAAGAGCCTTTACAGCAAGAGCCTGGCTATGGGTCTCGGCTGGGCAGACATGGCTCTTTACGGCATGCATTCCTACCTGCTCTCCGATAAGAATTCCGAAGATAAGGAATTCACGGATGATCTGAAGAACCGTGTCCTCGACGAAGTCAAGACAGCCAATGCCGTTGCAAGACGTGAAGGATTCTACAACACGATGGCCCAGTTCCCCTGGGGCAGCAACCTGACGATATCCAACAACGGTATCCTCTACTATCTGGCTTACATGCTCACCGGTGAGAAAGATTACAGAGACCTTACCTACTATCAGGTTGATTACATCATGGGCATGAACATCACGGGCTACAGCTTCCTTACAGGCTTCGGCGAGAACTCCGCCCAGCACCCTCACCACAGACCTTCCCAGAACAAGGGTCATGCGGTTCCCGGAATGGTCGTAGGCGGTCCTAACAGCAAGCCTGAAGATCCTTATGCAATAAGCGTTCTCTACGGCACACCCGGCGCCCGCGCTTATGTCGATAATGACACGGCATATTCGATCAACGAGGTCGCGATCTACTGGAACTCGCCTTTCGTCTATATCCTGGCTGCAAAGGTACAGAATAAATAACAGCATCAGATCTCATAAAGCACTTATGGCAGGCGCTCCTTCGCGGGGCGCCTGTTTTTCCGGCTATGTGGTAGAATATGAAAGGAACAGGAATGGGAGGAAGATATGCAGGCTGATGAACTCAAGAACAGTATATTCATGCCGATGACGGTCGTATGCGCAGCAGCACTTCTCATGACCTTCATTGCAGGTGCGCTGTTTATCAAGAGAGACTTCAAACCCTACATGAAGTACAAGAGCAAGATCGAGATCGACGCGAAAGTCGGCAACGAATCAGGCTTCGAATGGTACATGCTCGATGAGAGCATGCCCAAGCCAAAAAAGGGCGACAATATCAAGATAATCTCGCTCTATCAACCGGCTAACTACAGATATACAAACTTATATAAGTGCAATGTTATCTGTTTTGATGGCAACGTTCCCACGGGCTATGCCTCCCAGGTCGACCTCACGGACATCGTCAGCGCATATAACCACTTCGGCGAGGCAGCCGAAAAGGATACCGGTACCGTAGTCACCTTCCACAGAGGCCTGAGCGAATATTCATTTCTCACGATACTCGCAATGATAATATCGACTGCTGTCTATGTATTTTTCAACCTGCCGGCACTTTACAGGATCGCGCACGGGAACATTCCCCCGCATGGCAAGATCAGGAACGCCGTTATCGTTAACGGCATACTGACCGCAGTCGCGGTGATAGAGATCCTTCTCTTTCTGTAAACTTATTCCATCCCGGTATCTTTAGGAATTATGACATCCACAGGGAAGCCCTTGTCTTCCTCATTCTTTTTTGGGTAGCAGACAAGAAGCGCCTTAACGCCTTCTTTTGCTCGAAAATACATCTTCGAATTACTCTTGAACTTGCGTACCTTCCCGTCGTCAGCGCGGACGCTGATGAAATAATATGTTTTGTAACGTCCGGCGTGCGCGGTATCCCTGCTCACGACCCGGCAGCGGGAGACCTTATAATTCCCTGCCATGATCAGTTTCTTTTTGTCCAGGTCAGAAAGGAACAATCCAAACGGAACAAGGAGAACGAGACTGAAGATAACTATCGGGCTGATGCCGTACAGATTCCCGTCTATCAGCATGAGGATCCCGACTATGATCGGAACGATGCAGATGATAAGGACCACGATACCGAAGATGATATCGGCAGTCCTGATTCCTTTTATATAGCGGATCAGCTCATTCTTCTCGCTTTCTACGGGATCTGTCCAGTTCATGAAGACTCCTTAATTTACTACGTTTACGGGCGATCCTGCCAGGAAGGCGCGGATGTTTTCTGCTGCTATCGTTATGAGCCGCGCGCGGGTCTCGCGGGGCGCCCAGGCTATGTGAGGCGTAAGTATCGTATTAGGCGTAGTAAGGAAGGGATCATCTGCTCTCTGGGGCTCGACTTCAAGGACATCGGCAGCATATCCTCCGAGCTTGCCGCTCCTTAAAGCTTCCGCGACATCAGGAGCATTTACAAGCGGACCCCTTGCACAATTTACGAGAAGAGCGCCGTCTTTCATCATGCCCAGTGTCTTTTTATTGATGATCGCCCTTGTCTCTGACGTCAGAGGGCAGTGTAAAGTCACAAGATCTGCCAGAGGAAGGGCATCTTCGAGCGTCATGAATCGGATATTTCCTTCAATGCCTTCAAGGCCTGATACACTTGACTTTGTAACATTGTTACAATCGTGTGGGACCGCAATAATGTCCATTCCAAGAGCCGATAAGACCGCTGCTACGCGCTTTCCGATCTTGCCATAGCCTACTACGACTGCAGTCTTGCGCCAAAGTTCAGTAAGGGGCTCTTTCCAGTAGCAGAACTGGGGAGATCTGACCCAGTCGCCGTCTTTTACGGATGCATTATGGATCCCGACCTTGTCTGCAAGTTCAAGAATGTGCGCGATCGTCATCTGGGCCGTGGCATAAGTGCTGTATTCGGGAACATTGGTCACTACGATCCCCTTCTCCCTGCAGGCTTCAAGATCCACGACGTTGTAGCCTGTCGCAAGAACGCCGATATATTTAAGCTTCGGCAGTTTTTCGATCATAGCGCGGTCGAAACAGGTCTTGTTTGTTATGCAGATCTCTGAATCCTTTGCCCTGTCGTAAAGCTCATCGGGCGAAGTAACGTCATAAGCCGTAACTTCGCCGAACTCTTCCAACTCGGTCCAGGAGAGGTCTCCCGGATTTGCTGCCAATGCATCCAATATCGCTATCTTCATATAAACCTCACTGAATGATCCTGACATTGACGGAATTTTCACCGATATAGTTCAGGATGTCATCTTTATGTTTGATCTCACAGATTATGGATTCGCGGAGTTTATCCTTGTTGAAGAAGATCAACGACTCATTAAAGATCCTCAGGAACACGACTTCATTCCAGGGGATCCTCACTTTCTTATATCCGTCAATGTCGACTTCGACTCCCTCCTCATCAAGGGTCAGAACGGATCTTTTGTAAGTTGAATACAGTTCTTTGATCTTCTTGAAGGTAAAACGGAAATTTACCATTATAAATACAGCGAACAGGAGCATGATCGAAGCCAGGATGATCATAATGATGCAGATGACATCAAAATGCGCGAATACCGACACGAGCAAAGCGAGCAGGAATACTGCCGCCGCCCTTATCAAAGTCAATCTCGTCTCCTTGAACATATCCTTTGTCTTTACTTCAGGATCCTTATATATCTTGTTTCCCTGTCCGAAGATGCTCGTGACTTCACGGGCAAATTCCTCGCTGATGCCTTCGTTGTTACATTCGATTATCAGGGGATTATCCATTCATGCCTCCTTACTGCTGAAACGGCGGAGCAACGATAGTGCGGCCGCAGTAAGGACAGGTGCCGCCCGTTGAAGTCCTTATCTTAAGGCTCGCAGCGCAGCCCGGGCAGTGAACTCCTATGAAAGGACGATCTTCGGGGCGCCCCATCAGGATCGAGCGCTGCGGGGTCATCTTATCAGACAAAAGGAAGACCCTGTGAGCCGAATCGTAGTTCATGTTGACGATGTAGCCTTTGCGCATGCCGTATTCGAAATAATTAATGAGTTTTTCCTCAGTCAATCCCATCTCTTTTGCAAATTCGTTGAGAGGAACATAGCCGTCCTCATCTTTTTCGAGAAGCCTGTTGGCACGTGTTACGAAAGAGAGTCGGTTAAACTTGCGAAGATAAAAGTATATGAGCGTGCCGTTGATCACAAGTCCCGAAAAGAAGAAAGCGAACATTCCCGCGGGGTCGGAAGTCTTGCTCACGCCCGTTAAGAGGACGCCGAAACATACCAAGGTGCAGGGAGCTGCAACAATGAGTATCAGGGACCATAATATGAGCGATCTCAATAATTTCCCTCTGTTATAGTACATGTCACACCTCCTTGGCTCTCATGAAGGTGCCGCAGTGATCGCACCTCCCGCCGCCGCCTTTGCGCAGATTCACATGCGCGCCGCAGGTGGGACAGATAACGGTAAGGAATTCGTTGTTGGGAGCCATGAGATCGACTCTGACAGCCGTACGGCCGAGCGTCAGGTTCCTCAAGATATTCTTCTCGTAATACCACATCAGTTCGCTGACGGCTCTTGATACGGGGATTCCCAGCATGGAAGCTATGCTCTCATAAGTCAGTATTCCGTCGTGATCCTCTTCGAAAAGGGAATTATAGAGCCTTGCGCGTGATATCCTCCTCTGGGAATTGATCCTCCATATGATCACCCAGACACCGGCTCCGGTTGCGCCAACGTTCATTACGTTGAACAGGAACAATGCAGCAGTGTGGTCCTTGCTGGCCGCCGAAAATGAAAATATGAACATCCAGAAGCCTATGAAGGTCGTAAAACCCACGAATGAGATAATGAAGATGTTGGTGTACTTATAAGCCCCGATCGCGGCCTTGTTGAGATACATATATCTGATCCTCCTCTTCCCCCTTATATTTTCCCATAAGATTTTACCACTTTAGATTTACTTACGACAAACAATGCAAAAGACGAAGACATAAATGGTATAATTGTCCTTGGAAAATATTTAAGGGGATACGGGTTATGGATCAGAAATTCAAGATACTTGCAGTCTGCGCAGGCAGCGCTTTCCTTGCAGGCCCTTTGATCTGGCTTATGCTGGAAGGGCCTGATGCGGTCAAGGCTCTGGCAGTAGCAGTCATCATCGCGCTCCTTGCTGCGGCAGGCATTTTCGCGATTGCGACATTCTTAAGAGCAAAAGACAAGAAAGTCAGGATCGCATTATATACAGCAGTCGTGCTGACGGCTCTCTTTGCCATCTTCTGCCTTACGATAATCAATCTTGCTCCTAAGATGATGTTCTATCCCAAGTTCTCGGAGGAATCATATACGGAACTATCAGGGATTACAACATCACCGGCGCCTGAATGGCTCGAGACCCAAAGCGGCATCAGAGGCTGGAGGATCCCTGCCAAGAATGTTCCTTCAGGAACAAAAAGGCCCGTCATCCTCTTCTGGGGCGGCAACGGCATGGAATCTTCATCCTTCCTGGCCAAGCACCTCCTGAAAGAAGAAGCCATATACGGCAATGTCACCGCTAAATGTGACTTTGTCTTTTTCGATTATCCGACATACGGCAAGAGCGAAGGAGATCTCACTGCAAGCGGCATAAAGAAGATGGCGCTCGATGCTTTCGATCATGTAAGCAGCATGAAAGACACGGGATCTGTCATCTGCATGGGTTACTCCATCGGAACAGGGCTTGCCTCATATGCTGCAAGCGAAAGAGCAGATCAGGCATCAGGTCTGATCCTCCTTGCACCCTACGAGAATTCCTACGATCTATATAACAACGAGATCAACATATTCCACGGTCCTTTGAAACTTCTCGTGACCTATAATTTCGATTCGGGATCTTACGCGAAAAAAGTCACCTGCCCCGTTACGATCTTCGCATCGCCCGAAGATGAAGTCATCCCCTATATATCGAGCCGCAGGCTCTTTGCCGACTTTACTTCTTCATCAGTAAACTTCGTTAGCGCAGACGGCTTGAAGCATAACGATTTCATGGATAATACGAATGTCTGGACACAGGTTGGAGATATTGCGGGAGGTATTGCCAAATGAACGATACTTCAGGAAAGATAAGATTCAGTTTGATATTTTTCGCATCTCTCATGGCAGTTGCGATCGCCTGTCTGACCTTCAGTTTCACGGGAAACATCTTCATGTTCCTGATGCCCCTTGCAATTGCTCTAGCAGCAACGGCGCTCTGTTTCGGCTTAAGCTTCGTCCCTTTCTTCAAGGAAAAGTCAATATTGCTGATCCCGGTTGCAATAGTCTTCTCTGCGCTTGCGGGAATAATCTGCCACTTTATAATCTAATGGATAAGAGATAGGAGGATCATGTATGGCAACATTGTGTAAGAACTGCAGCCACGCGCTTGTCTTCGATCCGGATTCCCAGATGATGGTATGCGCTGCCTGCGGCAGCAAGTTCCGCCCCGAGGACGTCCAGGCCGAAGCCAAGAACTACCGTCAGGATCTTAAAGCCGAATCTTTGCAGGAGATCTACGGCACCAAGGACGAGCAGCTCATGGACTGCTATGTATATTCATGCAGCGAGTGCGGCGGCGAGATCATCATCAACGGAACGGAAGCATCCACGACCTGCATCTACTGCGGCAACTCCAACGTTGTCTTCAGCAGGATCTCAAGGCAGATGTGCCCTGAATGCATTATGCCTTTCTCGATCTCGAAAGAGACCGCCCTTGCCAATGTCCGCGCAAGGCTCAACAAAGGCATCTTCGTTCCGAATGCGATCAAGCATTTTAGCGTAGACAGCGTCCGCGGCATCTATATCCCCTACTGGATCGTAAATGCCTACTATACGGACGCAGTCGTAGTCCAGGGCCAGGTCAAGAGCGGAAAGAATTCCGTAACCCGCTACTTCGGACGAGCAGGCAAGATACATATCCGCAACCTGCCTCTCGATGCTTCGACTACTCTTTCCGACGAGAGCAGTTCCAGGCTCGAACCTTACTATTTAAAGCGACTTAAGCCTTTCGACGAAGACTATCTCGCAGGCTTCTATTCGAATGTCTCGGATGTCACTTACAGCGACTTAAGGCAGGCTGCCCTCCTCCGCGGCAAAGCATATTTCGAAGAGGAAGCTATGGCAAGCGTCAGCGCAAGCTCGAAGAAAGTCATATCTTCCTTCCCTTCTTTAAAGCTCGAAAACGACATGATCTATGCTATGCTTCCCGCCTGGTTCATAACCTTCGATTACAAGGGCAAGCACAACACGATCCTCGTTAACGGTGACACGGGAAAAGTCGTATGCGGCCTCCCCTGGAACAAGAAGCTCTTCTACGGGCTCCTGATCGGGACGGGAATCATCCTCACAATAGTCTTCTTCATCGCATTTAATAACACTCTGCCCTTCTTCTTTGCGGGCAGATCAAGGGGAAGCAGCGACGGCAGGGGCAAACTGATAGCAGCTCTCGTCGTGGGCATAATCGCGCTCTTTACGACAGGCATCCGCAAGGTAATCAAGGTCGTTAAGAACATCAAGCT
>JAIKVV010000096.1 GCA_024685385.1 Saccharofermentans sp.
GCCTGCTTTCCTGCAGCGCTGTATTCAGTCTCGCTCCACCACTCGATGTCTCCCGTGGGAGTATAGACCGTGGTCTTAGTAGGATTGCCCTGTGCATCGTATTCATATGTTGTCCTGGAAAGGATGCTGTTGTTATCGGCATGCTTGGTAACTTCGATCAATCTGCGGTCACTGTCGTACTTGCTCTTGGTGCCCCAGGAAAACTTGCCTTCACCGTCGAAGTTCATCATCTGGATCTCATTTCCTGCTTCATCGTATTTGTATTCGGTATACTCTGTGACAACAGCTTTTTCATCTGCACAATTCTTCTTTAAGACATGACCCTTGTCATCGAATTCATATACATATTCCGCATAAGCCGTTACTTTCCCGTCCTTATCGAAATATGCTTCCTTAACCATGTTTCCCTTGTCATCGTATTTAAATTCCGCTACGCTGTCGACTTTGCCCTTCTCGTCGTAAGAAGTATTCCTGATCTCATTGCCGTGATCATCATATTCCTTCTCGATTGTCCAGCGCACATTTCCTTCGGCATCATACGACTGGTTTGTCATGGTCTTGTATGCGGGCTTTACGGGAGCAGTATCAGAAGTCTCTGACGTGCTCTCTTCGGATGAAGTTTTTGTGCTTTCTTCAGCGGAAGAAGCCACAGTGGTCTCAGTGGTCTTTTCCGTTGTGCTTTCCGCAGCTGAAGTCGGCGCTTCCCGCGTTACGGCTATCTCTTCTTCCTTCTGGCAGGCTCCGAGCATGGAAGCCATAAGGGCCAAAGACAGAGTGATCGATAATACTTTTAAATTTTTCATTTTTTGTCCTCCGAAAATCTTTTTATCCCCTCATTGAAACGCTCAGTAATTGTATTCCCGCGATCTCAATTTTTCTATATATCTGGTGTTATAATCATAATGATGTAATATAACACATCAAACGGGGAACTTATGTGGCAGGAGTGAGGCAGATGGAAAACAAAAAAACATGTTCGGCCTGCGGTGCCGAACTTACATTTAACAGATCGACCGGATTTTATGAGTGCCGGCACTGCGGCACCATCCATAAACCCGGAGTGGATAACAGGCCTTTGTCGATCGAAACGGTCGATGAGTTCATGCACGGCCACAGATATGAAGATGCAAAGCATGTCCTCGATAAACTGATCGCAAAGGAACCCGAAAATCCTTATTTCCTTTTAAGGTCCATCCTCCTGGAATATAAGATGAACGAACTCGACATACTCCTTGCAAGTTCCAAGAACAGCCGCAATATGCTGGATAAGATATCCCGCGATGAAGGCTGGGAAAAGCTCCGTGATCTTCTCCCTGAAGATAAGAAAGATCTGACATCTTATGTATCGGAATATTGCAGGACCTCTCTTGATATCCTGTATCTCAAAGAACTAATCAGCGAAAATAGAAAAATAATCAGCAGCAATCCGGCTTCCGGAAGAGATGAGACCATGGACATGGGAGTCCTTAATGAAGATGAACTTACCGGAGCATCTTCCGATGATGCTTTCGACATTATCATTCCTTTTGTCATCTCACTCCCCCTGTCAGCAGTGCTGGCAGGCGTTCCGGTATTCTTTATCGCAAACATCCTGTGCGAAACAACGGAAAGTTTCATACTGGCTTCTGCAGCAACTATCATCATCTGCCTGATACTGACCGTCTTCTTTTCGAAGCGCCGCAAGGACAAAAAGATCATGCGTTCCAATGAAGACACACCCGAAGAAATAGAGATCAGGCAAAAGGAAGAAGAGATCAGAAAGAACGAAGCATCCTTGGATGAACTTCTCCTCAAGATAAAAGAGATAGAAAACGGAATCTGATGTCATAGCGGAGGGATCTGGAATTGGAAGAAAAAATCTGCAAACAATGCGGCGGAAACTTAAGATATGACCGCGACAAAAAGATGCTGGAATGCGCTTTCTGCGGACGCACTTTCGCTGCTAACGAAGATAATCTCGATGTCTCCGTCGAGTCAGTCGAAAAGCTGATCGCTGCCGGCCGTTATTCTCCGGCCGAATCCATGATCAAGGAGCTCATGAAGACATCCGCTGATGATCCCAAGGTAATCTATTACCGCATACTCTGTTACTATCAGGATAAGAGCGTCGCTTCTATCCTCATAAAATACAAGAAGAATACCAAGAGGCTCCGCATGATCAAGGCCATGCCCGAATGGAGGGAACTGGCCGATAAGCTTCCGGAAGATAAAAGAGTGATAGTTGCCCGCGTGGGGCAGTTCGTTGACACGGCGGTGGAGCTTTTCGATGTAAAAAAAGATCTCGGGAAATCCGTTCACCGTTCCGGAAAATCTGCCGCAGGCATCCAGACTTACGGAACAAGGAGCATGTTCTGGTCAGACATCATGTCCCTTTACACTCTCTCGGCCAAGTCCGATGAGGAATACGATGCGAGAGTCAAAAATGCCAATGTCAGATACGACAGAGAGTATCTTGCAAAAAATAACAAAAAAGACGCTGTCATGCTAAACGAAGCAAAAGGACAGAAAAACCTGCTCGAGCGCAGGCTCGACAGGCTGACCGATAGCATAAAGAAGACAGAGGAACTCTTATGGACGGAAGGTCCCGCTGTCGAAGAAAAGCTCGAAACGATCGAAACGGACCTCTCACCCGACGGCAAGACCTGCCCCAAGTGTGCAAGCCCCTTGAAGTATGACAGGTCCAGCAAATATCTCATCTGTTCATACTGCGGCCTGAGGCAGCCCGTTGATCTCGTCGAGAAGGACATTACTCTGGATGAGATCGACAAGCTCTTATCCGAGCGCGCTTTCATCAAGGTCAAGCCCATGATAATCGATCTTCTGAATGCAAGACCTGATGATCCCAAAGTCATCATCCGTTACATTCTCTGCGCCCTTCATGCAAAGGATCTCAAGACTCTCTTTACGGCAGGGATAGATAATCCCAAGAACATCAACCAGATCCTTGAGCGGCCTGAATGGGACAAGATCGAAGCAAACCTCACAGAAGAGAACGAAGATTTCATCTATCTTGTCAAAGCCTATCTTGAGATGTCGCTCAAGATCTGCGATCTGAACGGCGATCTCGGCGATGCCAGGGACATCAAGCGGACATACGGCAACAACAGCAAGAGACCTTCCGCATTCCGGATGATGGATGAGGAAGCCGAAAAGGAAATGGCAAGACAAAAAAGAAAAGAAGAATCCATCAACGCATCTCTTGAGCCCGAGCGCAACCGCATCATCAATATCTTCGGCGATGACGATCTTTCGGGTGTCGGTCCCTTTGCGCACGGCGTACTCGACGATTACATCACATCCTACAGTGACTTCGCCGAAAATTACCCTGATGACCCCAACAAGATCACCCTGGAGCGGGTAAGATATGAACAGTCTTTGGGCGATCCCGAAGAAAGGAAAAAGCGCGAATCAAGGTCCTATAATAATGCGACCGAGCGTCTGAAGAACATCAGCGGTCAGCGCAAAGACCTCATGATCCAGCGCGAAGGTCTCCTCAAGGAGATCCTTGAAAGAGAATCAACGCTCTGACAATTTTATGGGCATCCTTATATCTTAAGTCACCTTGCCGTCAAACAGGCCCGACCTTCTCTCAAGAACTATGTTCTTGATGATGTAAACTACTGAGCTTGCGGCTATGGTGCTTAGGGCTACTGCCGGAAGATAGACCATTATCCCGTATTGTTCGCAGAGGAATAAGAGCCTGTTGGCCATAATGTAATTCAGCATGATTATCTCAAGGGATATCTTGCCCAGGAACTTGAGCACGGGGTTGCTGAACTTGAACAGTGACATAAGCGTGATGACGATCATCAGGAAGATGATCTCAAATACGGTCTCCTGCCCAAGACCAAAGAGCTTATCCAGGAGCTGATGATCGGAACCCATGTATTCCGTCCAGTAGATCGTCTTTTCGGTTACGAGGTATCTATGCAGCTGATCCATCAAAAGGAAGATGACGGAAGATGCGATCAGGATGGAAACGAACGCTTTCTTTAGTACCCTGTTGATCCTTTCTTCCTTATAAGCATAGAGCATTCCGAGAGGGAACATCAGCAAGGTGTTATACCACCACTCACCCATGAACCAGTAAGACATATCCGGAGATTCGGAGTGTCCGGAAAGAAGTCCTGCCAGGATCATGATCAGAACGACTCCCGTCATGATGAGTATTCCCGTAAGAGGCTTTTTGACTTTTGCGAAAACGATCCTGAATACCACATAGAGGATCATGATCTCGACTGCAAACCACATCTGGTTATTGACCAGGAATATTCCGAAGAAACTGCAGATGACCGCTCCGAAACCGTAGTGCGAACCTATCCTGATATTGTTGATCAGAGCATCCGTCAGGTAGATGTAATTGCAGATGAAGAAGGGCACGAGAACAGTAAATACTCTTCTTCTCATGAATCCTTTGATGTAACTTTGATCCGTTGTCCATCTCTTGATAAGTCCGAATCCCGAACAGAAGAAGAAGAAAGCCACGGCAAGTATTCCATAGAAGTAGAAGAAGGTCATCTCACCCAGATTCAAGTTTGTTTTTTCGAGTATGACGACTGTCTGATGGAACATGATGAAGATCGCAAGGAACCCCTGGATCTCTTTGCTCGACACGCGGTCGAAGAATGTCTTTTCATCCTTCGGCCTCTTTGTTGCGCCTATGAGAAGGAGTGCGCCCAGAAGGGTTATAGAAACATAAAATGCAACCGTAAAATCCATCTAAACTCCTCCTTTCCTATCTCAGTAAGCTGATCACGTTCAGCGTCAGCGATATCAGGAGCATCGTGATGACCACAAGGATTATGATTATCAGTCTGCTTCTTTCTTTCTTGTGCCTTATCTCTTCATTGCCGAGTTCGACTGATGCGTTGACAAGTTCCTGAGCGTCTTCCATGGTCATCGGTTCGTCCGCGTCCTGACGCTCGCCCGCAAGTATCTCCATTATGGAAACACCGAGAAGTTCGGAGATCGGTTCGAGCATTGAGATGTCGGGGAAACTGAGACCGCGCTCCCACTTGGACACGGCCTTGTCCGTAACGTTCAAGGCCTCGGCAAGCTGCTTCTGGGTCAGGCCCTTCTCTTTACGCAGCTCGGTTATCAGTTGTCCCGTTTTTTCTTTGTCCATCTGCAATGTTCACCTCTACAGTAAATAATACCCGAGATGAAGCTCAAATACCAAATCCTTAAACTAAGGATCTTACTTTTGCTTAGTCTCCTTTACTGCATGCTTGATGTTTTCATAAAGAGCAGCGATAGCCGTCGTTACAACGAATACCGTTACGGCTCCGTATGTCGATATGAATCCGGGCGTTCCGGGGATCAGCAGCATGAGCCCCAGCATCACTGCGATGTGCAGGATATATACGGGAAGCGAGCATTCATGTCCGAGTTTCTCCGCGAAAGATCCTTTTCCGAAGTTAGGATACTTGAGGCAGAGAAGAAAGATCACATATGTCAGGATCTCACAGCTTACGAAAGGAACTGCCGTGCCCTGACTGTATCCGTTAAGCTCAAAGATCGCTGTCGTAGAGCAGACCAAGAACAAGATCCAGAGCACGGGGGCAATGAACTTAAAGTTCATTATCTTCTTTTCGAACCTTCTTATCAACATACCCATCATGGTGTAGGAAAGACCCACGAGAACAGCGTTTCTTAACTGGTAAGATTCTCCGATGCCGAGGTGCGAGAGAACAATATAAGCTGCGACAAGGACAGGCGCCGCGAACATCGCATATTTGAGGACCTTGAGCTTATTCAAGAGCAGCATGATCAGGAGCGCATAAAGCAGGGATCCGAAGAACCACAGATGCTCTGAATAAGGCGGGAAGTTGTAGAGCAGGAAATCCGTGATCGCCTTGGGAGTGAAACATTCCTTTATTCCGTTGAAACTGCCTTCATTGACCCTGAGATAGATCGCGTGGACTATGAAATAGAACACATTGGATGCAAGGAAGAATATGAGGATCCTCTTGGTCTGCTTCAGCAGGCGCTTCATCATCTCCTTGCCGTCATCGCGGTAGAGGAAATAACCGCAGGCTACGAGAAAGAAAGGAACCGCCGTCTTGCCGTATGTAATGAATACTTCTCCGGCCTTGCCCTGGAAGGGGAAGTGGATCGCAACTACCAGGAATGCCATTACTATCCTCATGACATCGATCGAATGGATCTGCCTGATCTCTTCTCCGGGAAGAGCAACTGCCTTCTTCTTTCCACTAATGAGAGCGATCAGATATTTGTCGAAGCCGCTGAGGACCGTTGCAAACCCGACGGAAAGAAGGATCGTAAGAACGATATACATTCCTGCGGAAGGGATCTGCGCGATCTTGCCGGTAAGGCCCGTAAGGAAGAGATTATGTATAAGATAAAGTTCGAGCGAGATCGTTCCGAGGAACTTGAGCACGGGATTTCCGAACTTTAGCTTCATCATCAGAAGAAGGACGAAGCATACGAATACGATTATCCAGGGAAGCTGGACCGCAAGGCAGCGGATCTTATCAAGATAAGCGGGATCTTCTCCGGGGATCTCACTCCAGTAAGACCATGTCCTGAGCGCATATCTTGTCTGAAGGCCGAGGAGCACGGTAAGCGCCGCAAAGACCGGAAGAAGGATAAAGTATATTTTCCTTGCGATCTTCCGGAGGCCTTCAATGTGCCTTGAGAAGATGATCCCTATGATGAAGAGGAAGGTGGAATTATACCACCACTCTCCCATGAACCAGTAACTGCATGAGAAGTCCGAGCCGTGGCAGAGCATTAAGCTTCCCGCCATCATTGCAAGAACGAAAACGCTCATTGCGACAGTAGCAACCGTACGGTTCTTGATGAACCTGTAGAAGAGGAAGAATGCAATATAGAGTATTACGATCTCGATGACATACCACATGTGGTCATTAAGGAGCGACCATCCCGAAAGGACGTACAAGAGCTGCAAGGGCTTGTAGCTTGCTCCCGTAAGACAGGAATTAATGACAAATACCGTATTGCAGACGTAGAAAGGAATGAGGACCGCAACGAGACGTTTGCCGAGGAATCCCTTGAGGTAGTTTTCTTTTGTCTTAAGGCTGGTATAAAGACCATAGCCCGAGAAGAAGAAGAAGATACCTACGAAGAGAACGCCGAGTTCCTCAAAGAAACCTACGGGTCCCGCTCTCTCCACCAGCTGCTGTGAGAGATGGTGGATGATTATTGCCACCGCTGCAAAGCCCTGAATTGCCTTGGCCTTATCAAGAGCCAGAGGTTCTTCCTGCCATTCTTTGATCTTCGAGAACTTTATCCCCGCAAAAAGGAGCAGAGCCAATGCGATGAGGATTATCACGAGCGGGAATTCGAAAGAGATGAAAGATTTATAAACAGACTGTTTGGCAGCGGGCTTTGGGGTGACATCAGTCGAAACGGGATTGTTTTCATCCGTTGAAGCCGCAGTATTGAAAGTTTTATTTTCTATATCTGCATTGTAGTCTCCCGTAACCATCTTGAACGCATCCGTTCCGGGATTTACGACTTTATCAGAGAGCTCATCAGACAGTTTTAAGGAATTAATGACACTGCTTGCGAGCCTGTCCAGATGCTCGCAGTCAGGATCTTCGTTAGTAAACGCTTCCTTACCGTCGTATACCAGCATTATGTTGGTCTTATACATCTTGCCGTCATTAGTGATAAGGTGATACTGGTAAAACCTTATGGTAAATTCTCCGGAAGTCTGTAAGAAGGTCTTATAGAGAGGTATACTGTTTACCTCCACGGTTCCGTATCCGAACTGCTGTGTTTCATTGAAGCAGGAAGGATACAGCGTCTTGATCTTATCCGAAAATCCTTCGTTAAGATTCGTATCCGTCAGTTCTGCGGGAGCGTCTTCTTCAAAAGCCATTACGAAGTAGCACTCTCTGTCATCATCTTTAACTCCTCTTGTAAAGCCCTGAAGCATGATGCCGACATTCTCATACAAGGCCGTAACATCACTCTTACTGATGCCTATCTCGGCAAAAGCAGGATCGTCTTCTGCTATTCCTGTCCAAAGAACGGGTCCGATCTCATAGGGGATCGCAAGCGACATTCCGTTTGCGCAGGTGTAATATGTGCTGTCATCAGAAACTTCACCGGAAGAGCTTCCTATCACCGGATTATAGTCTCCGCTTTCCATCTTGAATGGTTCGGAGTCGATGCTGGCCAATTTAGATGAGAGTTCATCAGAAAGCTTAAGCGAACCGATAACATAAGCTGCCAGATTATCCAGATGTTTGCATGCCTTATCGCTTAAAGGAAGGATCTTGCCGTCAGAAGGGTGTGCGGAAAGCATTATGTTGATCTGATACAAAGTTGAGCCTGATACAAAAGAATACTGGTAGAGCCTGAGGCTTACCGCCATATCGGTAAATTCTCCTTCTCCATGTGTCTGAGAAAAGACACAGTACAAAGGAATGCCGTTAACCTCAGCCGTTCCGTAACCGAACTGCTCGGTCGTTCCGAAACAACCGGAATACATCTGCTTGATATTATTCGTAAATGTTCCGTTGATGGCAGCTGATGACGCATCCGAAGGAGCATCGCTTTCGAATATCATGACAGTGAAGCCTTCGTTCTCTTCACAATATTTCGGGTCACATTCTCCGTCACCGGCCTGAAGTGACATTCCGATCAATTCATAGTTTTTATCAACAAGACTCATATCGGCGCCGAGTTCCTTGAGGAAAGGATCATCCTCCGGCATGCCGGCCCAAAGCGGATTGAATTCCGAAGGCAGCGTGACCGTAAGGCCGCTCTCGGTCGTGCAGGTCTGACCCTCTTCAGCGGTATCTGCCATGACAGCCGAATAGCAGGATATCACGATCATTACAGTCGTGATAAAAATGCTGATTAACTTTTTCGCATTCATAAGATGCCTCCTGATGATTTGCTGCCTTAAACCTATCAGAAAGGGTTCCAAGGGACAACCGACTGTCGGTAGAGTCCTTTGTTTTCAGGGCTTTTGCGGATCAATCTACCTGCAGTTTACCACATAAGATCATTCATAGAAGATCGAAAAAAGGCGGTCCTGACAGGAACCGCCCCTTAAAAATCCTGATCTTCATCCTCACTTGCTCTCGTTAAGCGCTTCCCAGAGAGCCGTGAAAAGTTCGTTATACCTGTCCGTCTTCCTGCCGAGGCGGACGATGCAGCTGTGGAGTGAAAGAGGGATCTCGCGTCCTTCGAAAATTACGGGCTCCCCGTTCTTTGCGGTTATCTTTTCCATCTTCCGGCGCGCATTGTCCTCGTCCGGGCTGTCTGTCAGGATGACGAATTCATCTCCGCCGATCCTGAACACGATATCGTTCTCACCGGCAGCCTCCTCCATGCGGCGCAGCGATTCGTTTATCGCAAGGTCGCCGGCCTTTCTGGAGATCTCATTGATGGGAATGAGGTGTTTGATGTCACAGCAGACAAAATAACAGTCGGATCTTGTCTGGAACAGATCATAAAGTTCACTGATGTCGAATTTGGTCCTCATAAGATCATCTCCTTTCTCCCGGGACGGGTTCATCCTCGGGAAGAGCTCTGCTGACCGCCCGCTGCTTCGAAAATCGGACGGCAGTTGATTCCATACCTGTCTGAAAGCCCTGCTGAAAGCTTCGTTGCTGGAATATCCGTACATAACGGCTATGTCCAGGACGCTTTTGTCAGGTCTTTCGACAAGCGCCTTGCCCGCGCATGTCATCCTCCTGCGGATCAGATAATCCCTGACCGAGATGTTATACATGCAGCGGAAGAGCTTTTCGAGAGAGGAACGTGAACAATAGCAGGCACGGGCAATATCATCGGTATGAATGTCTTCCGTGATATGCTGTTCCATGTATTCAAGAACATTTGCCAGAAGTTCGAGCTTTGTCATTCTGCCTCCTCAAAAAGAAGATCGATCTTGAGCTTAGTATAGCAGACAGAAGATTCCGGACTTGATATTTTGAGCATAAATGACCGGCCGAAGGAAAGATCCTCCGGCCGGCAAGTCTTCTATCCTATTCCGCTTGCACCGGCAGTATCAATTTATTCTTGTAGAATGCAAACTGAAATATATCTCCCGATTCTCCTTCAACACTTGTGTCGAAAACATTAAAGTTATATCCGAAAGAATATTTATACTGATAATCCGTATCGACCAGATCGACAAAACACCAGCCGCGTCCCATATAATCCATCGAAGAATAGATCATATCCTTGAGCTGCATGATCTCAAAACAATTGCCGGCGGCTTTAAGTTTTGTACTGCTGTCAAGCACATTCCTGACGGGGTTCTCTGCGTCTTCCGAT
This sequence comes from Saccharofermentans sp., assembly GCA_024685385.1. GTDB lineage: Bacteria > Bacillota > Clostridia > Saccharofermentanales > Saccharofermentanaceae > Saccharofermentans. The sequence goes on from JAIKVV010000096.1 coordinate 10,282, forward strand.
TCGGTCTTCGTGATCTTGACTTTGCCTTCCGGAACGAACAGATCACCGTATCTTGTGCCGGAAGGAAGACTGCCCGAATAGATGAGCGGTGTTTTTTCAAGTCCTCCTTCTTTCCCCGGACGGTAGTAGAAGAAAGCAGCAGAAGCTCCAGTTCTTCCTCCATAGACCAGGAACTCATCTTCTTTAAAATCACAAGCTTCTTCTTCCTGATCCTCAGGAGCATATTCGATCTTTTGAACTTCAGAAATGGGCATTATCGCATTCCCCTTATAGATTGCAAATTCTGCCCGGTCTCCCACACAGGCATCGTGCATCAAAGGCACTTTTCCATCGAAGATATGCCTGAAGTTAAAGGAGTATTGATCTCCGTTTGCATCTTTTAATGTCAGGGTCGAAAACTCACCGTTGGGACTGTTCCAGTAGTGGCTCTTTGTCACGGTCAAGGTCTCTTTCGAAAAGATATCATCCCGGATGTTGCCGATGCGGGTAAGCTGTGTCTGAGGAAGCTCATAGACAGAGGCAAAAGGATTATCCGTCTTTTCGTCATCCACGGGATCCTTGATATTAAAAGATCCGATATCCAAAGGGTTGCTCGGGTTTATGATATCCCCGTATTTAAAATCGACGGTTGCAGGAGTTATGCTCTTGTCGATCATGACGATATGAGCATATCCGTTATCCTTAAATGCATCAGAAGGATAGTAGTAATCATATAAAGGATACTTCTCATTGTCATCATCAAATACATCTTCATCATACATGCCGAGATATACGAGAAAGCAACTGTCATCTTTTTCGATCTGACTTTCATCCGTCAACATGGTAGGCCTGGTCCCGACGACTCCGTCAGCAGATCCTGCGGCAGACATTGACGGGCTTTCAGAAGATGAAGAAGATACGGATCCCTCCTGTTTGCCGCACGCCGTGAAAACGAGTGCGAATATGGTTACAGCGGCAAGCGCTGCTGTCAGTTTTTTATCTTTCATATTGTCGTTCTCCTGATTCAGTCTATGTCAGTAGTATAGAAAGATCCGTATCCGGTCCAGTCACCGCCAAGATCGTATCTTACATAGATCTCATTGGGGTTCTTGGGATTTGCGAAGATATCCTGACCGACGCAAAGGTCAGTTCCCGTAGCCTGGAAGTCTTCAGTCGGGATGTTCTCGGGATCGTACTTTTCGATAACGCCTACGAACTTAAATCCCTCGGGCAGTTTCTTTGACAGTGGCGATGTCGAGAACTTATAGATCTTTCCTTTATACATGATCATGGGCTGCTCGATCATACCGCTCGATACGCCGGTGGGGTCACTGCCCTGATCCGAAGTTGTCGTTGTCGTATCCTCTGCTTCCCGGGAAGGAAGTGTTGTAGTAGCCTCGGTCTCGTTTGTCTGCTGATAATCAGGCGCCTCATTATTACCGGTGCTTTCGGTATCCCTGGGCGATGTGGTAGTCGCGGAAGTCGAATAAGAAGAATGCCCGCTCTGGCTGCTCTTTGCAACGGATATCACGATCATCAGGATACCGGCAACGAGGATAACGGAAGCTGCTATTCCTATGTACTTAAAGAGTCTCGTGTCGATCTTTGCCTTCTTATAGTTTTCGGCTTCGACTACATATTTCTCATCTATATTTCCCATTAATTCAAACAGATCTTCTTTTTTCACAGGTCAAACCCCCTTTCCGAAAGATATTCCTGCAGTTTGATCCTGATCCTCCTCAAGGCAACGGAAACGTTGTTCTCGGAAGTGTTCATCCTCTCGGCGATCGAGCCTATGTCATCCGCATACCAGTATCTGCGGACGAACATTACCCTCTTGTCCTTGGGCAGGTCTGCAAGGAATGAATTTACGGCTTTCGTAAGTTCGCCTTCTATAACGTTCTCTTCAGGTCCCGGATCGGAGGATGCAAGTTCCCCGAGCTCATCCAGGACAACCGCAAAACGGTCGCCGCTACGCTTTTGCGCATGGTTTTCCTTGTAGCGGTTAAGAGATATGTTGCGTGTTATCTTTCCCAGGAAAGCGGACAGGAGCGAGGGCCTCTGGGGAGGCATGGAATCCCAGGCTCTGCCGTATGTATCGTTTACGCATTCCTCGGAATCTTCGTTGTTATAGAGGATGTTATAAGCGATCTTATAACAGTAGTTGCCGTACTTTCTGGACGTCTCCAGAATGGCATCCTCATTTCGGTCCCAATATAGGCAAATGATGTCCTGATCAGTCATATAGATTTACCTCCTTCATCTATATAGACAACAGAAACCTGAAAATCTTACAGCGAAGATCTGATGTTTTCGAAAGTTATTTACTAATAATATATCGTATAAAATAAAAAATGCATGCAAATCTTTTTGATATGCATGCATTCGTTTTTTGTCTTTCGAAAAACTCAGATGGAAGTCTTCTTATAAAGATAAGCTTCGTCTTCGACGAGGACCTTATTTACGATCTGATCTTCCCAGTCTTCCTTTGCGACTTCCTTGATCGCAACGGATACGTGTCTCGGGTCACATCCCAAAGTCTCGACTATATCCTGCGTAACTTTCTCTGCGCAGAGTCTCTTCTGCTCCTCGGTCCTTCCGGGATAGCACTTGATGTCTACGTGCGGCATATATCTACCTCCTGATGATCTTATTGATGTCTCATAAGATTATACAGTATTGACTCAGATATAACAGTGCAGGAATCTTCCTCCGCTCTTGAAAATGAATTCGCCCGTCTCGCTGATCTTGCCTTCAAAATATTGTCTGATCTTATCCTGATTCTTTCCGAAGAACGCCGTTTGCGCAGGGAAGATATCTTTCATCTTTTCTACAAGATCCTCCGCATCGTCGTAGCGGAAATGATTTTCCAGGTTAACCGTCTCGATCCTTGAATAATATTTCCCGAGCATCGCTTTAAATGCATCCCTTTCAGCTTCCTGTTCTTTTGCAAGTTCATCTATAAAAGGAGCATCGATCCCGGCTTCATTCATTGAATTCCTGAAGAAGACCGTCCAATCCGTAAGGTCAGGTCCGTTAACGGAGAAAAAACCGTCCTTTGAAAGGACCTTTGAGGCTTTGGCAACGACCGCTTCGAAATCTTTGACCTCATCAAAGACATAGTGGGCGATTATGCGGTCATAGGTCTTTCCTTCTTCGATCTTATTCCAGGCTTCATCTTTCTCAAGATCCATAAAATTTAGATCGATCTTTACACCGCCGGGAAGGTCTTTAACGTTCTCTTCTATCCAGTTCTCGAAATCATCAGCCCAGCTGCCGTGTATATCGTATGCTGCGATCTTCATTCCTTCCGGAATGTCTTCTTTGTTGTTTCTCCATATCTTGGAATAGCCGCAGCCGAGATCCAAGACTTTCCGGTCCTTTTCAAAATCCATTGAACGGAAGATATTGACATACCAGTCCTCTCCGGGAAGAGTGTGCTTAAGATATAACCAGTGGTTGCGGTCATCGTTCTGATCGACAGTTACGCTCTGAACTATGTTTGCAA
>JAIKVV010000100.1 GCA_024685385.1 Saccharofermentans sp.
ATTCAACAATGTATCATTCAAATACGGGGATGGTACCGGGATAATCTCGGATCTTGATCTGAAGATAAAGGATGGGGAAGTCATCCTCTTATGCGGAGAATCAGGATGCGGCAAGTCGACGCTTATCAGGATGATAAACGGCCTGATACCCAACTACTATAAGGGCGAACTGTCGGGCGCTGTTACGGTGAACGGAAACGATACGGCAGAGACTCCCTTGCATGTTCTTGCAGAGGATGTTGCTTCCGTCTTCCAGAATCCGAAAACACAGTTCTATAATGTCGATTCGACCGAAGAGATGGTCTTCAGCCTTGAGAACCGCGGAAAAAGCCGTGAGGAAATGGATGCAAAGCTTAAGTCCACGGTGAAAAAACTGAGGATGGAAAATCTCCTTGGGAGAAACCTTTTCAAGATGTCAGGCGGAGAGAAGCAGAAGGTCGCATGCGGCTGCGCTGATACTTCAGGCGCTGATATCATCGTTCTGGACGAACCGTCATCGAACCTGGATCTTCATACGATAAAGGAATTGTCGGAGATCATAAAGGTATGGAAAGAAGAGGGCAAGACTGTCGTTATCGCAGAGCACAGGCTCTACTATGTCCTGCCGCTGGCAGACAGGGTCCTCTACATGAACAAGGGGAAGATAGAGCTTGAATGCACTCCGGAAGAGCTTATCTCTTTAGGGCAGGCAAAGCTCTCCCAAATGGGTCTTAGAAGCACTGACATCATGAACCTTCCTCTTAACAGCGAACCTGTAAATGAGGATGACAAGATAGTGATCGCCAACTTCCACTACACATATCCCGGAAGGCTTCAGGAATCACTGACGATCCCCTGCATCAATATCGCAAGGAATTCCATTATCGGGATCGTCGGCGACAACGGTGCGGGAAAGAGCACCTTTGCAAGGGCCCTCTGCGGTCTTGAGAGAGGTGCTACCGGCAGCGTTGAGTTTGACGGAAACATATACGCCAGAAGAAAAAGGCTCAAGAATACATTTATGGTCATGCAGGATGTCGGACACCAGCTCTTCACCGATTCTGTCGGTGAAGAGATGAGGTTCAGTCTTAACAAAGAAGACGAGACATCTGATGAGAGGGTGAAAAGCGTCCTTGCCGAACTTAACCTGTCAGATAAGGAGGAAAGGCACCCGCACTCACTTTCGGGCGGCGAGAAACAGCGCGTTGCGATCGGAAGCGCAGTCATATCCGACAGAGACATCATCGTCTTTGATGAACCGACGTCAGGCCTTGATTACCGCCACATGAAGGCGGTATCGGGTCTTATCAAAGATCTGAAGGCAAAAGGAAAGACCGTCTTTATCGTCACGCACGATCCGGAGCTTATTGCCGAATGCTGCGACGAGCTTATCTACATTCAGGACGGCAAAGCGATCGAGTACGGAAAGCTTACCCGTGAAATGTACGACAGATGGCTTTACAGGACCAGCACGCTTAAAGAAAAGAGGATCATTGAAGACGATCAGATTACAGCTTTAAAGCGCTTGTGGCAGCTTGCGCATAAAGAGCACCCGAGGCTTATCGCGTCGATCATCAATGCCGTGATCGGCGTTACCGGAAATATCCTTCCTTATATTGCCGCGGCAAAGATCATAGAGCTGCTGCTGTCAGGCGCAAAAGATCTTAAGGAATATCTCTGGTGGTGTGTTTTCGGACTGGCCGGATTTGTCATCAAGACGGTATTCTACTGCATCGGACTGGGCCTGAGCCACAAGGCGGCCTTCAATACCCTTGCAGACATCAGGAAAGCCATTTTCGACAAGCTCCCGAGAATGCCTCTCGGCACCATAATCGACACCTCATCCGGCAAGCTAAAGCAGATAATCGTCGATGAAGTCGAGAGCATGGAAAGACCGCTTGCCCACATGATCCCTGAAATGACCGCAAACATCCTGGGAACGCTTACCATCTGGGGCTACCTTATGTGTGTCGATTGGAGAATGGGACTTATCACGCTCATATCGATCCCCGTAGGCCTTATTTTCGCGCTCTTCATACTGATCGGATATAACAGGGATTACGAGGGCTCGGTAAGGACTGTCCAGAGAATGAACAACTCGATCGTCGAATACATAAGAGGCATTGAGGTCATAAAGGCTTATAACCAGGGCGACAATTCCTATGCCAAGTTCAAGGACAGGGTGCTGGCG
>JAIKVV010000113.1 GCA_024685385.1 Saccharofermentans sp.
TTATCGAACTATATCCATGTTCAAGGAGGTTAATTATGGGTAATTTTTGTCCTTATTGCGGCACGCCTTTTACCGATGGTAAGTGTACTTGCGAACAGTTTAAACAGAATAATCCCGGATTGTTCACAGAACCCGCTGCTCCCGTAGCTCCCGTAGCAGAACCTGCTCCTCAGGAAGCTCCCGCAGCACAGCCTGCTCCTCAGGCAGCTCCTGCAGCTCAGCCTGCACCTCAGCAGCCTGTTTATGCACAGCCTGCAGCACAGGCACAGCAGGCACCGGCAGGTGAGAACGCTTTCAGCAAGATGTTCAAGCTTATCGGACAGTCTTTCACAAAGCCTGTATCCACACCTTTGGGAGTTGAAGGCGTTTCAAGATTCAGCGGCATCATCTTCGCAGGTTTCTTTGCTGTTGTCGCTTACATGTTTGCTTTCCTTCCCGTAGGAACTTTTGAGTACTATTCCGCATCCAGCCATGTTAAACTGGCTTTCTTCTATTTCTTTGTAGTTCTTGGCGGAATTGCAGGCAAGGCCGGAATCGCTAAGATCTTCGTTAAGAATGCAAGCTATCTGGATATCTTAGGAAAGTTCGCAATGTCCACCGTATATCCCGCTTGCTTCTATCTGCTTTCTTCTTTCGTCGGTGTAGTTTCTTATAAGTTACACCATCTGTTCCAGGCATTGGGCGGTGTTGCATGGACTGCCATCACAACGATCATCCTCCTCGAACTCCTCAAGGATGAGAAGCCCGACAAGAAGGGTATTGCAATTGCAGCTTGCTCTGCTGCTTGCGTTCTGATCTATAACATCCTTGACTGGATCTTCTGATCCTAAGCAAATCAGTATAGATTGATCAACAGGGGCTGTTCCGAAAGGACAGCCCCTTTAACTTGCCTTTATCTCCGGTAATGGATATTTCTGGTGTCCGCATTTGGACAGATTAAAAGAGGCTGCCCGTCTGAGCAGCCTCTCACAGTTAATGTCTTATCAACTGTTATTTCTTTTTCTTCTTCTGGTTGTCGGGGCGTGTGACGTTATTGACGGTCACGGGCTTGCCCTTGTTGCCTGTTATGGTCTCTGTTGCAAACTGTGCCTCGGAAGTCTTATCACCGAAAACATAATCTTTTCCGGGGAGAGCCGCATTTGCGATGATACCGATGAGGGAACCTGCTGCAAGACCTGAAAGGGAGATGACAGCTGAACCTACAGGGATGTTGATCGCGCCTGCAGAGCAGTATGTAACACCGATGGCAAGGACTAAGATCAAAGCAGCGATGACAACGTTACGTGTCTTGCTGAAATCAACCTGGTTCTCGACGATATTTCTGACACCGACAGCGGAGATCATGCCGTAGAGCACAAGGGAGATACCGCCTACAACAGGTGTAGGAATGGCAGCGATTACTGCAGCGATCTTGGGTGAGAAGGAGAACAATACAGCGAAGGCCGCTGCGATACGGATAACGCGGGGATCGAAGACCTTGGAGATCGTAAGAACGCCTGTGTTCTCGCCGTATGTCGTATTAGCGGGAGCTCCGAAGAGGGATGCCAGTGTTGTAGCAAGACCGTCACCCATGAGTGTTCTGTGGAGACCGGGATCAGCAATGTAGTTGATGCCTACCGTAGAAGAGATAGCGGAGATGTCTCCGATATGTTCAACGATCGTAGCAAGAGAGATCGGAACGATCGTGATTATGGAGGTTACGAGTACATGTGTATTGACGCCGTTAGCAAAGATGGAGAATACGGTATCCTTAAACTGGAAAGGAAGACCGATCCAGGCCGCATTCTTGATGTTTTCGACAGCACTTACGGAGAAGAGCTGTAATTCGGGAACACCTGCCAATGCATATACCAGGTTGGGCTGTTCGGCTGTTCCGACATCAACGATCTGACCTGTTGCCAGAGTAAGTATGACTGCGAGCAGACATGCTCCGAGGATTCCGAGGATGATGGGAACGATCTTGATCATGCCCTTGCCCCAGATGTTGCAGATGATGACGATGAGGATTGCGACTATGGCGATCAGCCAGTTGGTCATGCAGTTCTCAACGGCGCTCTTGGAAAGGGAAAGACCGATGGCGATGATGATGGGTCCCGTAACGATAGGCGGGAAGAACTTCATTACCTTGTTAATACCGAAGAGTTTAATGAGTCCTGCAAGGATCAGATAAACGAGACCTGCGCAGGCTACGCCGAAGCAGGCATAAGGCAGGAGCTGTTCCTTTGTAAAGCCTTCGACTTCAAGTCCTGCAATGGAGAAGTATCCTGCAAGGAAAGCGAAGGATGAACCCAAAAATGCGGGAACTTTTCTCTTTGTCAATAAGTGGAAGAGAAGAGTTCCCAAACCTGCGAATAAAAGTGTTGCAGATACGGATAGTCCCGTAAGAGCCGGTACGAGTACCGTGGCGCCGAACATGGCGAACATGTGTTGTACACCTAAGACGAGCATCTTGCCGGTGCCTAATTTAGTGGCATCGTAGATTGCATCAGACTTGGTGCCTGCCCCTTGAGGGGCATTAGTGACAGTCTTGCCCATAAGCAACCTCCTTATTAAGTATTGTTTTAATGTTAGATATAATCTTCTTGTAAGTCAATTGACATATTTCTACTAAAGAGGGGTATAATTTTTGTGAAGTACGAGCACCGTTATGACGGTCAGAAAGCAGGTCAAACATGCAGTATAAAGATTATAAGAATGTAATAGTAATGGATCACCCCCTGATCAAGCATAAAATCTCCCAGCTCCGTAAGACTTCGACGGGAACATCCGAATTCCGTCAGCTTGTAGAAGAAATCGCAACACTTGAAGGTTATGAGGCATTAAGAGACCTTCCTCTTGTAGAAGAAGAGATTCAGACACCTCTCGAGACTGCAATGTGTCCCGTCATCGACGGTAAGAAACTTGCGATCGTTCCCATCCTCAGAGCCGGTCTGGGCATGGTATCCGGAGTCATGGCGCTCACTCCTTTGGCCAAGGTCGGACATATCGGTCTTTACCGTGATCCCGAGACTCATGAACCTCATGAATATTACTGCAAACTGCCCGAGTTCATCGATCAGAGACTCGTCCTCGTAGTCGACCCGATGCTCGCAACGGGCGGATCTGCCGTAGCAGCACTTGATTTCATCAAAGAGCACGGCGGCAAGAACATCAAGTTCATGTGCATCATCGCAGCTCCCGAAGGCATCGAGAGACTGGCAGCGGCTCATCCCGATGTAGAACTCTATATCGGCAATGTTGACAGATGCCTTAATGATCATGCTTATATCCTTCCCGGTCTGGGTGATGCGGGAGACAGGATCTTCGGAACCAAGTAAGAAGTCATGCCGGACACAGTTGTTGCCCCCATCTCACTTAGGTGTAAAGTCTGCGGCGGAGATATCGTCAACGATTATCTTGCCGGCGTATGCACATGCGCGAATTGCGGAAACAAATGGTCCATAGAGGATCTTATTCCCGATTACGCTCAATACTCACGTATACTTTCAAGCTTCAATAAGGCAAGCGATACTTTATCGGGCGCAACTACTGTTGCAGCGACCAATGAAGCAAAACTCCTTTATAAAGTTGCAGCAAGTGAGTGCGGGAAGATAAATGATGCCGTATCGGCAGATCTGTTAAAACTATGTAATGAAGGTCAGGCAAAAGCTGCAGATCTAGGGATCTATATCAAGGGTAAGGATCTCTACAATAAAGCATCCTACGAAGCTGCGATCAGGGAGTTGTCCACACTCCCAGGCTATAAGGATTCGGATGAGATCATCAGACAGTGCAGGGCAAAGTTGGATGAAGAGCGCATCAAGGGGATCCCCTGGGCTGTTATATTCAGCCTCGTCGTTCCTGCCATACTTGCTATTATCCTTAAAGAGAAAGCGGGATTGCCCATATTCGTTGTTATTCCGATCTTCCTCGCCTTTTCGGCAGGCTTGGGATATGTATTATACCGCGGGGGCGTTGCTTCGATCATAATCAAGGTAATATCTTTCCTGTGTGCGACTCCGCTTCTGATATTCATCGTGCTGGCTTATTTTTTCCATCTTGGGACCGTGCCGTCCGTGATCATCGCGATCGCACTTCCGATCGTATGTTTTGTCGTATTTGCAATGTTAACTGAAAAAAATAAATAATGGAAAGGAATGTTTGACGTATGGCTGAAGCTATTAGTGTAATCAAGTACGAAGGCAGTAATGAAGTACTGGCTCACAAGCACCCCAAAGAGGATTTCACGATCGGATCACAGCTGATCGTCCATGAATCCCAGGAAGCGCTCTTCTTCCGTGACGGTAAGGCATTGGATCTTTTCACCGCAGGAAGGCATACATTAGTGACGAATAACATCCCGCTTGTCCGTGATCTTATGAAGCTCGGCACCGGCGGAGAGAATGTTTTCCATGCCGAGATCTACTTTATCAACATGGTCACCCAGATGGGGATCAGGTGGGGCACTGACAGCAAGGTAAGGCTTTTCGATCCCGCATCAGGTCTTAACATCGAGATCGGAGCATCCGGCAACTTCAATCTGAGAGTCGTCGACTCCCGCAAGCTGATCTTAAAACTCGTCGGCACTACTGAAGGTCTTATTCAGAGTGAGGTCGCCGGTGACGGTCTGTCTTACGGCAACTCCATGTTCAAGGCTCTGATCAACAACCGCGTTAAATCCAATCTTGCGCGCATCATCAAGGAAGAGAATCTTAACATCCTTGAGATCGATGCTTATATGGATGTCCTTTCCGAAAAGCTGAGGCTTGAGATCAACGAGACTCTCGTGGAATACGGTCTGTTCATGCCCGAGTTCTATGTGACTTCCATCGTAACCCCCGATGACGATCCCAACTTTGCCCGCTTAAAGCAGCAGTTCGCAGACAAGACCCTGAAAGTCCGCGAGGAAGAGATCAGGCGCGCTGAAGCAGAGGCTGCACAGGGCAGAAAGATAGTCGAAGCCCAGACGGAAGCCCAGCTCAAGCAGGTTAACGCCCAGGGTGAAGCTGATGCTCTCATGATCAAGGCTAAGGCTGAGGCTGATGCATACAAGATGCAGGCAGAGGCTGAAGCTGAAGAGATGAAGATGAAGGGTTACACCTACCGTGACGAGACTGCAAGACAGGTCGGTCTTGAAGCGATGCAAAACGGCATTACAGGCGGCAGTGGTTCAGCAGGCGGCGGTACGGTCAGCGATATCGCAGGCTTAGGCGTTACCCTTGGCGCCATGGGCGGCGTAATGAACATGACAAAAGAAGCATTAAACCCGATCATGGGTGACTCTCAGAAGATAGGTGAGGGAGTAGGTGATGTCATCTCCGGCAAGGATGCGGCTTCTACATGGAATTGCCCTTCCTGCGGGAAAACAGGGATCGATTCAAGATTCTGCCCTGACTGCGGAGCCGAGCGTCCGGTTTCCTGATCTTAAGATAAAACCGTTGAATAAAGATGCCGCCTCACGGGCGGCATCTTTTATTTTTGCGTGTGCGGTCTTTCTCTTCGAAAAGGTCAGTTCAGATAAGGAGACTTATATATCGAAGCTGCCGTATCACCGGTTATTCCGAAGATCTTATTTGTAAGTTCTCCCGTTTCGACGGTTTCATAGCCGGTCTCATACATGTACATCCTGCTGTCGATCATGTCGATGAAGTGGAGGACCATGGCTTCCTTGATCGCAGGTTCCATGATCGCTCCCCATTCGAGAACGCCGTGATGGGAAGCGAGCATGTGCTTTAGGAGACGGATCTGCTCTTCGTCGTATTTGCTGCCGTCTTCTGCAACTTTCTTGTTGATCATGTCGATGCCGATCAAGGCATGACCCAGGAGCCTGCCGTCAACCGAATATTCGGCGGTTCCGATCGCGGATGTATTGAGCTCTGTTATCTTACCGATGTCGTGGAGAGCCGTTCCGCATACAAGAAGTTCGCGGTTAAGATCAGGATAAGCCTGACAAAGACCGACTGCGGCATCTGTCATCCTGGATGTGTGGTAAACGAGACCGCCGAAGAGATTGTGGTGCATAGCTTTTGCAGCCGAAGATCTCATGAATGCAGTGCGGTTTTCCCATAAGATCCTGGTCGTGAGGGCCGTCAGTGAAAAATCGTCTTGCGGAACTTCAGGTGAATTGATGTCATAAGGCCTGCCTGAAGATTCCTTTACGTTCTTTAAGATGTTATAGAACAAGGTCTTGACGGAGACAGGGGGCATGAGGATCAATTTGCTCATGTCCTCATCGGAAAGATCGACCTTTCTTATAGCGTCGATCGTGTAGTTCCTGTTTTCCCTGTAAAGAGAGACGCGGATCTCACATTCAACGCAGGAGCCTGTCTCAATGCCGTCCTCTTTGAGAGCATCGATGGTGATGGAATTGAACATGTTCGCGCGGGCTGATTCCTTGCCGTCAGAAAGAGTGATCGCGCAGTAGGGGTCGCCTTTCTGTGTGACCCTTTGCTCTATGTCGGTAACTAGGAGCGTCATGTCGTAGCTCTGACCGATCGTCGTGTCTTTGAATTTGAAAAATGCCATTGGAATTCTCCCTTAATATTTTTTGATATTCTATCACATGAAAATGCAACATTCGAACGATACGCGTTGTATTACAATATAAAAGATATCGTTTGACGGTATAAGACAATTGAACGGAGAACGGGACTTTGAATACTTTGGCAAGAACATTTGATTTGCCTTACATCTTTTTAAAGATGATGGCAATGTTCTCTTCTGTCAGTGACGTGAGCCGCGAAGAATCATCTTCCGGCAAGATCGACTACTCGACATTTGACAGGGAACAGATGAACGAGAGGGCTGAATATTTATTGAACAACTACGGAAATGCGATATTGAGACTTGCATTCTCGTATGTGCACAACAAGGAAGATGCAGAAGAGATCGTTCAGGATTCCATCCTGCAGATCTTAAGGGCGAGACCTTCTTTTGAGAATGGAAAGCATGAACTGTCATATCTTATGACGATCACTTCCAACATCTCGAAGAACAGGATCAAATATAACACAAGGCACCAGACGGTGGAACTTAATGAGGAGATAGCAACGAAAGATACGACAGATAAGAGTGATGACCATTCTTTTATCCTGGAAGCCTGTGAAAAGCTTCCGGTCAAATATAAGGAAGTGATCCATCTGTTTTACTGTGAGGACTATTCTACGGCGGAGATATCAAAGATCCTCGGCATGAAGGAAACCACGGTAAGGTCGAACCTTTCGAGAGGCAGAGATAAGCTTAAGACTATCTTGAAGGAGGAATACGGGTATGGAATTTGATAAGCTGAGAGGAGATTATAAAGAAGCTATGGAAAGCATTGATCTCAGTAAGGATTCTCGCGAAAGGATCCTGTCCAACATAAGGTTGGAAGACTTAAGCGTTCCCGCGGAAAAACAGGCGACCCGTAAGAGGATCCCCCTGTTCGTGATATTGCCTGTTGCAGGTGCGGCTTTTGCCGCTCTGGCTGTATTCGGCTTCATGCTGGGACTGGCAGCTCATTCGGCCGGTACTAAGAACCAGGCGGAGCTTGCTCTGAAGACTCACAATCAGCATATAGAACAGATTTCGGGAGACAAGATCGATTCATATATCGAAAATGACAAGGACGGTCCTGCAGATGAGACCCAAACCTATAAGGTCGATCAGAATTTTATCTCATCCGGAACAAAAGGAATAATCGGAGGAGACAAATCAATGCCTGCATCTGCAGCCGGAGAAAGCATACTCGGAACATTGTCTTTTCTTCCTTTTGCCGAATATACCGAGACAGTTGAAACGGATGACAGATATGGCATAGATGTCCGTCGATATAATGAGACCGGCGGCAGTGAGGATACGGTAACCGTCATTGTTTCCGGCGGTATTAACGATATCGGCGGCTCAGCAGAAGAGATAAAAGTTGACGGCAAAGATGCAATCCTCTACGGATCCAAAGATAAGGATGAATATAACAAGGCTATCTTCATCACGGATGACAATATGTTCTTTGTCATAGAATCCGGAAAAGCTTACGGAAAGGCTGTATGGGAGAATATCGTCAAGGGAGCGGCAGTAGAAGCTTCATGACTTTTTGCACAAACGATAGTGTGTTTAATTGTTCATTTTGACGACTGATTCTTTTTTCTTCCGTCGAAAACTTATACATTTTCGATACACGCGCACGTGTTGACCATAAATCTGAAAAGTATATATTATAACCATCCAAAAAACGGAGGTTTGTACGAAATGGATGAGAAGAAAGAAGTAAAGGTTGCAGCTGAGGCTAAGAAGCCCGTTGCAAAGAAAGTAGCTGCAAAGAAGCCTGCAGCAAAGAAGACAGCTGCAAAGAAGGTTGCTGCAAAGAAGCCCGCTAAGAAGGCTGCAAAGAAGACAGTTGCTCCCAAGAAGTTCGTTATTCAGGCTATGGGCAACGAAGTATCCTACGATGCAGTAGTCAAGAAGGTTAACAAGGCTTATAAGGAAAACATCAAGACTCTTGAGATCTATGTAAAGCCCGAAGAGAACAAGGCTTACTATTTCATCAACGGTAAGGATGACGGAAGCGTTGATCTCTTCTGATCTCCCGATCGTGACAGATGTTTTGATTTAAAGAGATGATAAGAACCCCGGGCGGTATATGCCCGGGATTTTTACTGAGAGGATAGTATGGTATAATAGCCACGCTATCATGGGAGGAATTGATTATGTTTACTAAGAAGCAATGGCTGCCTTTCGTAATACTCATACTTATTATCCAGGCGGCAGCGGAAGCGATGATCGTATACAATGTATTGAAACTCGGCATGCTCCCGACTCATTATCTTGTCCTGTTATTTGCAGTTCTTCTGCTTCTCATGGTCATAACCATGCTCCTCCTGTGGATGGGAATAGATAAGGAAGCTTCAAAAAAAAAGAAGATCAGGAGGATATTCGGCATTGTCTTTGCCGCCATCATCGTTATCATTTCCGTTTTCGGATCGTCGGTCGTCGAGAAGGCGATCGGCGCGATCAATAAGATCACGGACGATAATTCATCACTGGAAGCATCTGTCGGCATTTATGTCCTTAAAGAAGACAGAGCCCAGACTGTAGCTGATCTTAAGGGTTATTTCTTCGGCATCATGGAAGGTTTCGATGATGTAAATACCAAGATCGCAACGGATGAGATCGAAGCGACTCTCGGCGGAAGCATACAGACTTCGCTTTATTCTTCGATAACGGAAGTTGCGCAGTCGCTCTACGACGGTGTCGACGGCGCAGTGCTCATCAATGTCGCATATGCGGATCTTTTATCCGAGTCTGAAGAATTCTCCGATTGGGAAGACAAAGTAAGGCTGCTTTATGAAGTTGAGGTCTCGACGGATAAGTATAATCAGTATGCTGCCGAGTACGGCGGAGGCGAACAGGATCCCGAGACACCCGCAGGAACGACAGTTGCCATCCAGGATCAGACCAAGCCTGTTGCATCCATCTCCGAAGAACCTTTCATCATCTATGTCAGCGGTTCCGATACGAGAGCTAAGGTTTTGAAGAAGAGCAGAAGTGATGTTAACATCCTTGTTGTCGTTAATCCCAAGTCCAAGATGGTATTGCTCTTAAATACCCCGCGTGACTATTATGTACCGAACCCGGCCGGCAACGGTACCATGGATAAGCTCACCCACCTCGGTCTATACGGCGTCAACAACTCGATCAAGGCATTGGCTGATCTTTACGATTGCGAAGTCAACTACTACGGCCAGATCAACTTTACGGGCTTTGAGAAACTCATCAACTCCCTGGGCGGCATCGATGTTTATTCTCCCAAGTCCTTCAATTCCGGCAACGTCAAGGGTTACCACTTCGATAAGGGAATGAATCATATGGACGGCGCATCCGCTCTGGTATTCGTCCGTGAGAGATATGCTTTCAGTGACGGCGATAACATGAGAGGAAAGAACCAGATGAGAGTCATCTCTGCCATCATCAAGAAGATGACATCAGGTAATTCAAAGGTCCTTATGAACTACAGTTCCATCATAGACAGCATGTCCGGCATGTTCGTAACCAACCTTGAGAGCAAGGATATTGAAGACCTCGTCAAGATGCAGCTCGGTGATAATGCCGAATGGACGATCAAGAGTTACGGCGTATCAGGTTACGGCACATCCGCCAAGACCTATTCCATGCCCAAGATGCGCTGCTATGTCATGAAGCCGGATTCCAAGACCGTTAAGAAGGCAACTGAACTCATCGACCGTGTCGAAAGAGGAGATATCCTTACGGATGATGATGTAAATTGATATCTGTCCTGATCAAATGACACTAATAAAGGGGTTTCTCTCGGGAAACCCCTTTTTGTCAGTTTGTTTTTTCTTGATGTCAGTCGAATGCCAGGTCAGGATCCCAGTACTTATCCTCCATGTCGTGCATCCACTGGCAGAAGGCTGCGGTCATCTTGTGAGGATCGTTGTCGTAATCTGCAGCATGCATGGGTTCGCCTATATAGATCCTGATCTTCTTTCTCTTGAGGAAACCCTTGAAAGGGTGAGGGTGCTTTTGTGTTCTCGGCCAGATCTGATAAGCGCCGCTGATATAGACGGGTACAAGAGGGACGTTGGCCTTGATCGCAAGGTATGCCGCGCCGTCCTTCATCTCTCCGAGCTTGCCGGTATGGGATCTGGTGCCTTCGGGAAAGACAAAACAGATGTTGCCTTTCTCGACTTCTTTCTTGGCCTTGATGAGACCGCGGACCGGATTCCCGTATCTGTCGACTGCGATGCCGCGTCCGACTCTCATGATAAGACGGCCAAGATAGCCGTGATCGGTCTCAAGATCGGATGCTGCAAGACAGCACATCCATTTGAAATGACCCTTGGGAAGATAATCGATTATAAGAACTCCGTCAGGGTAGCTCTGATGGTTGGAAGCTACTACATAGGGGTTGTTCTTAGGGAAATTCTCTTTGTGATAGCACTTCATGTCACAGGTGATGTGCGTAAGGAGAAGGAATATGTTCTTGGCTAAAACATCCATCGGACCCCTTTTGGTGGGGTACTTCTCGTCCAGAGCCGCATGGTGTTCGTTTCTTCTGGAGACCGGTTTGTCACCGGCCGCGTTTTGTGTGTTATCAGACATCGGCTTACCTCCGTTTGTTCCCATATATAATAATTTTCTTTTAGTTTGTTTGCAAGATACGGAGTTTGTGTTATATTTTCTATTAGTTTAAATAAGGGAGAGAAATATGAATCCTGTAACGGGAAGCGCTATATATAAAGCAAACAAGGCTAAAGACATCCATCAACTCATGGCAGAGGCCTGCGCCAAGCATAGTGAAGTTGATGCATTTATATTCAGAAGATCTCCTCAGACTTCGGAGATACACCGCACATTTTATGAATTCGGGGAAGACATTAAGGACTTCGGCACATATCTTTTGTCGCTCGGTCTGGGTGATGTTCCGGTCGGCGTCGTAGGTGAGAACTCCTACGAATGGTTTGTGGCTTATAATGCCATCCTCGGAAGCGGTCTTACGGGCGTTCCGCTTGACAGGGCTCTTCCTGAAGACGAGCTGATCCAATTGCTTTCCAGATCCAAGACAAAGATCCTCATATATCACCATAAGCATCAGAAGATGATGGAGTCCATCGCAAAGAAGATGGATGAGGGGCAGATCGACATCTGTGTCGAAAAGTTCGTGATCATGTACAAGGAAGGCCTTGCATCCAAAAAGAATACAGCGGATGAAGTATGGCCCGATGATGAAAGGTTCTTTGATTTCTACGATCTTACTGCTGAGGGCGCCAAGCTCGTTGCAGCAGGAGATACATCCTACGATGAGGTCGTGATAGATCCGAAGGAACCCAAGATAATACTCTTCACGTCCGGCACGACTTCCATGAGCAAAGGCGTTCTCCTTACGCATGATAATATCGTATCCAATGTTTTCGCGATCGCCCAGACTTTGGATGTTCACAAGGGAGACCGCGCTTTCTCGATCCTTCCTTTGCATCATACTTTCGAGAATACATGCGATTTCTTCATCCTTTCAGCCGGCGGCTGCATCTGCATGTGTGACGGACTTCGATATATCGTAAAGAATTACGAGGAATGGAAGCCGGATGTATGCATTTCCGTGCCTCTCCTTTATGAGAATATCTATTCCAAGCTTGAAGACGGTATCAAGGCTCAGGGCAAGGAAAGAACCATCGAGATAGCAAGGTTCGTTACCAGGTTCTTAAGAAGGTGCGGCCTTGACTTAAGGCGCAATGTCTTTAAAACGGTCCTTGATAAGCTCGGCGGAAATCTCCGCATGGTCGTAATAGGCGGTGCCGGCATCGACAAGAAGTACATAGATGCTTTTACGGATCTCGGGATCGACATGTATATGGGATATGGTCTCACGGAGACATCGCCCGTTATTTCCGTTACCAGTGAAGCCTGCAATGTCCACGGTTCCGTCGGACGCCCGCTTCCCGGAATCGAAGTTAAGATCGATCTTGACCCTTCAACCAAGAAGGCCCGCGGTCCCAAGGCTGTCGGTGAGATCATGACCAGATCCGATTGTGTCATGACAGGATATTATGAGAATGAGGAAGCGACGGCTGAAGTTTTCGAGGACGGGTGGTTTCGGACCGGCGATATGGGCTATATCGACAAGAAGGGCTGCATCCACATAACGGGAAGAGTCAAGTCCATGATCGTCCTTACAAACGGCAAGAAGGCTTTCCCTGAAGAGATCGAGGCTGTCCTTACGGAGATCCCCGGTGTTGCCGAAGCATTTGTCTGGGGCTATTCAAATGAAAGATCCGCGATCGACATATGTGCTAAGGTCCTGATCAACCGCAAAGAGATCGGACGTGCTCTGGGAGACAAGGTCGAACCTGATGATGCAGCTGTCGAAGCATATCTTAACGACCGGATCAATGATGCAAATCACCAGATGCCTGCATATAAATATGTACATCATTATGTTTTCTCAGAAGAAGAGATGATCAAGACCACAACGCTCAAGATCAAGCGCCCCAAGGAGCAGGAGCATATCGAATCCAGGCTTGCTGCAAGCGGCGTTACCATGCGTGAAGTGGCCGGCAAGAACTTCGACAAACTCGTATGAGTGTCGTAACAAGGACCATCGAAATAGAAGGAAAACAGATTTCCTATACCATTACAAGGAAAAGGATCAAGCGCGTGAACATGAGGGTGAAGTCTTCATCTTCTTTTGCCGTGTCCTGTCCTTATTATGTTCCCGAAAGCGAGATCGACCGCTTCATCCGGGAGAATATTCCTTTCCTGATAAAAGGCATGCAGAAGATGCTTGAAAGGGAAGAGGAGGAAGAGAAGAACACTTCCGCAGAAGACGGCTCGATTATAAAATTCCTGGGAAAAGAACTTTTTCTGGAAGTCATCCCTTCTGCCAGGAACAATATAGAATATGACGACAACTGCATCTTTGTCTTCTCGATCCACAGTGATGATCCCGATTATGTGAGGAGGAAACTCGAACTGTGGAAAAGATCCGTTCTCAAGGATCTCGTTTTCGAACTTTGCATGAAGACCGAAAAGAGGATGAATGTCAAAAGTCCGGACAGGATAATGTTCGGAAATTATAAGTCTTTCTGGGGAGAATGCTTCCCTTCGAAGGGGACGCTCAAGTTCTCCTGCCGCCTCATCGAAAAGCCCGTGGATATCATAGAATATGTCGTTGTCCACGAGTATGCCCATTTTGCTCATCCTGACCATTCGAAGGCTTTCTGGGATGAGGTTTCCCTTTACGATCCTGACTATAAAGAGCACAGGAAACTCCTTAAGTAACTTCGATAGACCTTATTGTTTTTTTGAGTTATCATTAGGTCATGTATGCCGTATGGGGAGGATATGCTCTTATGGATGAACAGCTTAAACAGTTAAGGGACAAAAAGTTTGATATGTGGGAGCGCAAGCTCCTTGACTTAAGCTTAAGGAATAATCTCTTAAACAGCAGGAAGACACAGATGATCCGTCTTCTTGTTTCCGATCCTTCACTGATGGAGGATAAGCTCAACAGCGATAAGGAGTATAAGATCTGCCCCCTGTCCGACTGCGGATTGGAAGAGAAAGACTACGGCATGGAAGACATGCCGCAGGATGAGGAAGGCAAGTTATTAAAGGAATTCGAATCGGATAAGATCTTTACCGACATGACGAGAGGCGCCCTTGATGACAAGATCAAGGATATGTTCCGTAAAGGCAAGGTTGCGGAAGAAGAGAACGGCGCATCGTCACTTTACCTTGCGACTTGTTTTCTGAGATGGAGACAGAAGGATTCGGATACAGACCTTTATGCGCCCATCCTGCTCATTCCCTGCGACATTACACGTAAATCAATAGTATTGGGATATAAGGTCAAGAGGCGCGATGAGGATTCATTGCTCAATATCACCATCATAGAAAAACTAAGGCAGGATTTCGGAATCGAGATCCCTGATTTTGCCGGGGGACTTCCCCAGGATGAATCAGGCGTTGACGTGAAGGCAGTCATCGATACTGTGAATGCCGCGATCGAAGGCCTTGAAGGCTGGGCAGTCGTAAATACCGTGCTTTTGGGCCTGTTCTCATTCAGCAGGTTCGTAATGTGGAATGACATGCATTCGAACAGGGAAATGATCGCCGAGAACGACCTTGTTAAGAGCCTTTATTCCGGAGCTGCGACGCAGGAGATCCTGGAGATAGACAGATCCGATGCTGAAGAGGAGGATGTCTTCCTGCCTCTTACTGCAGATGCATCACAGATAAATGCGATCAAGGCGGCAACTCATGATGAGACTTTCGTTCTTCACGGCCCTCCCGGAACCGGTAAATCACAGACGATCACGTCCATGATCGCCGACGGCATCGCAAACGGCAGGACGATCCTTTTCGCTGCGGAAAAGAAGGTCGCCCTTGATGTTGTTTATTCAAGACTTGAAAAGATCGGAATCGCTCCTTTCTGTCTGGAACTTCATTCCAACAAGGCCAAGAAGAGCTACGTGCTCGAGCAGCTCCGCATCGCGAGCGAATTAAGGCTCGAAAAGCATGATCCTTCTGATTACGACCGTAAGCTCAAGGAAATGACCGAGAGAAGACGCGAACTCGACGGTTATGTCGCGGCTCTTCATAAGAGACAGGATAACGGCTATACGGTCTATGAACTCATCAACATGTATGCGCAGAACGAGACTGCGCCTGACATAGCTAATTTCCCGGACGGCTTCTTCGACGGCTTTAAAGCGGAAGACGTTACCGAGATAGAATCCCTCCTGGGCGAGATGGCTGCCGCAAGAGCAGAAGGAACGGAAGACCTTTCCTTTATCCGTGCGACGGAATATAACCAGACCATGAGAGACTCTGTAAGACCTGCCGCAACAAGATGCAGGGAAGACATAGCTAAAGTAAGAGACGCGAAGGGAAGATTGACGGAGTCATCCGGCAGGTTCGGAGTATCATTCCCCCAGTCCGATGAAACAAAAGAGTCTCTTGCTTCATTGGCTGAAAATGTTAAGGGCTGTCTTGCATGTTCAAGCCTGCCCTCCTATTTCCTTTCGAATGATACCGAGAAGAGCATCAATGACATCACTGCCATGAGCGATATCTATTCATCGGCATATGCCATGAAGGATGATCTTCTCACAAGATGGAATGAGGACTTCCTGACCCGTGATCCGAAAAAACTCCTGGATGAATTCGACGATGCACAGGGCAAGATAGGTCCCTTGAAATCCATGGCAGTCAATTCTCTTTATAAGAAGATCAAGGATGCTGATAAGACTAACGGCAAGGTCAAGGATGACATGAGGGCTGAATTTACGAAACTCTCGCAATTCATCGAGACCCGCGCCAAGGCTGATTCTATCTACGATCAGTACAGGGCATTAATGCCTGCTGTCACTTCTTTTGCTGAAGCAGCCTCAGTGAAGGCAGCCGCAGATTCCGCAAGAGAGGGATTTTCGAAAGTTTCTTCCATAAGCGGAGTATCTTCTTATATCAAGGCTTTAGCTTCTGATGCTGACGCCAGGGCTGCTGCCGAGGGCTTCATCGGATCATGTGATGAACTTGATGCATCTTATTCTGCTCTTAACGGCATACTGAACCTTGAAGGAGGAGATAACTACCTCTCTCTTGAGGAAGCAGAGAAAAAGACTGATGTCATCCTTAATAACGAAGACCGTTTAAGATCTTATCTCCTCTTCAATTACTCGGCTTCCAGAGTAAGAGGCGCCGGAGCTGCAAATGTTGCCGAAAACTTCATCAAGGGTGAGATCAAGGAAGATGAACTGGTTCCTGCTTTCCGCAAGAAACTGTCAAGGGAACTTGCGGTAAGATCCATAGATTCCGAGGAAGCATTGAAGAACTTCTCGTCTGATATTTTCGAAGAGAAGGTAAGACAGTTTGCGAAAGCCGACGACGAGTTCGTGAAGGTCACGAGAGAAGAGATATACTTAAGCCTTCTTAAGAGACTGCCCGACCTTAAGGCTGATGCAAATTCAGGATCGGTCCTCGGCATATTGCAGCATGCGATAAAGAGCCGCGGGCGCGGTGTTTCCATCAGGACTTTATTCTCCAACATCGGCGATTTTATCCTTAAGCTCTGCCCCTGCATGCTCATGAGCCCGATCTCCGTTGCCCAGTATCTCGAACCCGGTAAGATCAATTTCGATACGGTCATCTTCGACGAGGCTTCACAGATCCCGACGGCCGAGGCGATCGGAGTGCTCGCAAGAGGCAGAAATGCCGTTATCGTCGGAGATCCCAACCAGATGCCGCCGACGAACTTCTTCCAGGCGATGCAGACCGAAGACGAGAATGCCCTTTTCGATGTTTCAGACGACGGAATCGTATATGACGATCTGGAGAGCATCCTTGATGACTGCCTTGCGATCAACATGCCTTCCATGTATCTTGCATGGCATTACAGGAGCCACCATGAGAGCCTCATCACATTCTCTAACCGCTCTTTCTACGACGGCAAGCTCTATACATTCCCTTCGGCAGACAACAGGATCTCCAAGGTTACTCTTGTGGATGCGGGAGGAACCTTTGACAGGGGCAAGAAGAGAGTCAATGAAGTCGAGGCAAAAGCGGTCGTCGATGACATTTACAGAAGGTTCAAGGAAGGCGGCGGCAAGCCCTGCAGCATAGGTGTCGTTACTTTTAACATCAACCAGCAGAACTTAATAGACGACCTTATCTCCGCCAAGTGCGGCGAGGACCGTGAATTCGAAGAATGGGTCTACGGACAGGAAGAGCCCGTATTCGTTAAGAACCTCGAAAACGTTCAGGGCGACGAGCGCGATGTCATCCTCTTCTCCGTTGCATACGGCAAGGACGAGGAAGGCAAGATCTATATGAACTTCGGCCCTCTCAACCGCGACGGCGGCTGGAGAAGGCTCAATGTTGCCGTAACCCGTTCAAGAGATGAGATGAAAGTATTCTCGTCCTTAAGGCCTGAAGATATCAAACTCAATGACGGAAGTTCCGACGGCGTCGTCGCTTTCAGGAGATTTTTGGATTATGCATACGGCAACAGCGCCTGGGATTACGATCTCCAGGTCGTATCCGGAGCCGATAATCAAAGCCCTGTCATCGACAGGAGCGCAGCCTTTACGGGTGTAGCCGATGAGATCATAAGAAGGCTTGAAAATGAAGGATATTCCTGCGACAGGAATATCGGCAAATCATCTTTCAAGGTCGATATCGGTATTGCCGACAAGGAGACACCCGACGTATATAAGCTCGGAATACTTCTGGACGGACCTTCCTATTTTGCTTCCAAGACTACTTCTGCCAGGGAAGTATCTCAGCCTTCGCTCCTTAAGGGTTTGGGCTGGAAACTCCTCCGTGTAAGAGTGATAGAGTGGTGGGAATCACCAGACAAGGTCATGGATGAGATAATCAGTGTCCTTAATAAGCCGGAAGAAAAAGTTCCGGAAGAAGAAACAGAAACTGTTGAACCTGCCGCAGAAGAAACGGTAATTCCTGATAATGCAGCTGACGAAGCAGTTCCCGAGGAGAATGTTGAGCAGCCTGAAATTGCTGAGCCTGCCGAATGGACCTGCGAATGCGGCCAGAGCGGAAACACGGGCAAGTTCTGCAGCGAATGCGGAAAGCCGCGTCCCGAAACTGCCGTGACGGAAGATGCAGCTGAAGTGACAGCTGAAGAAAACGCTGATGAAGGGGAAGACGTAAAAAAAAACTGAATGAGGAGACTCTTTCCTGCATTCCTTATGAAATAACGTCTCTTGCTCCGCATCCCATGAACATAGATGCCTTCTGCAAGGAAGGCTCCGATACTACCGTGAAGATGCTCGTGGAAGACATCCGCAGGATAGTCGAAACGGAAGCTCCCGTAAGCCTTGATATAGTCGCAAAAAGGCTTTGCGATGCATGCGGCATCGAAAAGGTCACATCCAGGGTGAGCACCAGGATCGATTACCTTGTAAGATACGGCAAATTCTGCTGTCAGGCATCTGATGCAGGCAAGAGATTCATATACAGATCCTCATCGGATATAGGTCTGGTAAATGACTGCTACAGGACAGGAGGGGACCGTGACATCACGGATGTCCCGCCGGAAGAACTTGCTGCTTGCGCCATTGCGGTAACTTCCGTTCAGTACGGCATGCCGGAAGAAAACCTTGCCAAAGAAGTTGCTTCGGCTTTCGGGGTCAAACGATGCGCGGTTACGTCAGCTGCTTATAAGACTGCAGCAGAAGGCGTTAAGTTTGCTCTCGATAACAGATATCTGACGGTCGATTCCAACGGCAGGGTCATACTCGTGCCATAGGGCATGATTTGGAGTATAATCTTGTCATGAGTTATTCAGATGGTGAAAGATCCGCATCAAAGCATCTTTTCGAGGTTCCCGAGAACCTCTCTTCCGACCGCCCGCTTCAGTCCGATCCCAAGGTCAACGAGAACCTTAAGATCGCAACTCATTACGGCAAAGAAGATCCCCATATCAGCTACGACAGTGAGGGGATCAGATTTTCGGATGCTTCTCATAGCGGGATAAAAGTTCAGGAAGACATTAATCTCATCGATCATCCCCGGGAGCCTGAAGATCCGGTCATCCTGACGGATCCCGTGCGTATGAGAAAACTCCTCACGGCCACCGTCGTTGTCTTCGTCATACTCTTGATATCCGTAATTGCCCTGATAATACTTCATTAATGCCTCATTATGTAACATTTATGAAATCTTACGGGCAAAGATTAAATGTTACAATTACCGTAGATTATTCTCTTAAATAAAGAAGAGGGAGAACATCTATGGATTTTACATATTCAAACGGCGGTTTTGTACCGTACGAGTCATTTGATTATATTTACGGCGAACGCAAGATGCCGGAGTTCGGGAGAGTCAAGTCTCCCTATGTGAAGAAACTGACTACATGGAGATTTTTGCATGTGGACAGTCTCTCTCAGGTGCCGATCGGCAGCCACAAGAAGTCTTTCGATGATTCAGAATGGGCTCTCATAGATGTTCCTTCAACTTGGCAGACTGAAGGATACGGAATGCCCCAGAACCTTCTTTACGATTATTCCGAAGTCCTTGCGGCAGACAAGAACAAGAGGGAAGAGACCATGTCGGATAAATACTATCTGAGGTCAACTTCCGACGAGGATGACGAGACCGGCATCTACAGGGCTGAAGTAACTTTTACGCCCGAAGACATAGACAGGGCTCTATATCTTGAGGCTTCAGGAATCTGCGGCCAGTTCCGCGTATATATCAACGATAAGCTCGTATGTAAGAGCCATTCCGTTCTTACGGCAAAAAGACTCTTGATTTCAGACTTTGTCCATGAGGGCGTCAACCTCATCGTCATCATAGTATCGAGATTCGACAGGGATTCCAGAGGACATGTCATCACCGAACTCATGAATTTCGGCTTTTCGGGTATATTCCGCCCGATATCCGTCGTTTCCGAATCCCTCCTCGAGATAAGGAATCTCCATCTTCAGCTTGAATATGTTCCCGAAGCATATGTAACCCAGATCGCCAAGATCAATCAGGTCGAGAAAGTCGCCGCCAAGAACCCCAGGGGCGATTTCATGATCAAGGTCGATTTCGGGATCCTTAATCATACCGAATACATGATCCCATATTCCGTCAGGATCTCATTGCTGGAAGCAAGGAGCGAATATGATCCCTATAAGCTGCCCTTCGTTAACATCAAGGATCAGGGCGAAGCGATAGCAGGTGTTGTAGATGCACACATGGAGACCCGCGCGCAGACCGACTTTATGGCTCTTGACGTTGCCCAGTGGTCAGATGCGACTCCGATGCAGTACGATCTTATCCTCGAACTTATAGGCGCCGAGGGGAATGTCATCTGCGCCAAGAAACAGAGATTCGGATTCAGGACGACCGAGATCGTCAATGACAAGCTTAACATCAACGACAGAAGGATCAATCTCAAACTTACGAAATACTATGAGTTCGATCCCATGGGCGGTATTGCGATGAGCAGGGCTCTTGCAAGGCAGGATGTTATCCTGATGAAAAGATGCGGCCTTAACGGTGTCATCGTTAACAGTTTCCCCGTATCTGATGATTTCTTGAATCTCTGCGACCAGTACGGAATATATGTAATCGCTACCGGTGCTTCATATTTCATGAGGGACTATGTCGAATCTGCGATGAATCACCCTTCTATTGTCATGTGGGGCATCCAGGATTACGCTTTCAATCAGGATAAAGCAGTAAGAGCCAAGCAGGAATGTAAGAACATCGATAAGACGAGACCCTGGTATTGCGCTTCGGAAGATACATCCGAACATAAAGGCGCAGTCGCGGACATCAGGAGTTTCCCTACGGATGCCGGCGTCGTATTCGGACCCTGGGTGGATCTTTGCCTTGACAGAAAGAATATGTTCTCCAAGAACAAGACCGGGAAGAATCTTTTCGAGACGATAAAGGGAAGAACGAGATTTACGGATGATGATGCCGACTATAAATGGATCCATCATGCCGATCTTGTAGGCGGCAAGAATAAGGAGAATTCCAGCATCGGTCAGGGAATCGTTGATGCAAACCGCAATCCTCACCCGATCTATGCCGACATCAGACAGCAGTGTGCATCGATCAGCATCTTCGCATCAGCTGATGACAGGACCAATCTCACTTTCAGGAACATACATCCCTTTGCATATACCGATGAGCTGGAACTTGAATGGAAAATCCTTCTGGGCGGCAATCCGATCATGAGCGGAAGAGGTCTGATGCAGGGAGTTGAGCCTTTCGGAACAAGGAATCTGAGATTCCCCGTTACGGCCGATATGTTTACGACACCGGGCTGGGGTGAAGGCAAGGCTGAATATATCGATGCATACATGAACGCCATGTCGCATGAACTTGTTTTCGATATATCACTTAAACTGGCTCACGATACTTATTATGCCAAGGAAGGATACGAACTGGTCTTCTATCAGGATGTTCTTGCCAAGGAGGCTGCAAATCCCGTATCCGGCAAAGTCAAGGATGATGTCCTTAAGATAGACCCCGGCAAAGAGGAACTCCCTGAAGGCATGGAAGCACCGAAAGCGCTTCCCGTTGCCGATTCTTCCGACGTCAGCGAAAAGATCGAATCTGATGAGACAGGAATAACGGAAGATACTGATACCGGAGTTGCATCTGTCATGGATGATTCCGAGATCGAAAAGATATCGGGCAGGATAGTTGGAACTGATATAACTGAAGACGGCGAAGGCGCTATAGAGGAACTGCAGTATGAGCAGAAGGATCTGTCGGATCCCGAACTGTCTCTGGTCCAAAACAAACTTACGGTATATGCAGAACCCAAGGGCGTTTCCGTAGGCGCAGGCAAGTTCAGGATAGGCTTCTCCCGTAAAACGGGCGGCGTCAACAGCATTATGATCGACGGTAGCGATTTCCTTGCAGGAAGTTTCATGCCGAGTTTCTACAGGTGCCCTTCCAATATCGACCGTACGGATAAGAGCTTTATCCTCGCCAAGACCATATTCTCGGGCGAGAGTGATTATGAGAACATACAGAAGACATTAAGTTATAAGAAGTCCGAATATTCAGTAAAGAACGGCGTGTTCACCATGATCACTTCATATAAGTCCTTCGCAATGAAAGGCGATGTCATCATGTTCTATGAGATCCCGAGCGAAGACACTCTGAGGATCACGATGGACTTCACGCCCAGATATGACATGATCAGATACGGCGTAAGAGTTCCCATCGTAAAAGAAGATACTCTCTGCACATGGTACGGCAGAGGTCCCGGTGAATCTTATGTTGACCGTAAGAATGCAGCAAGGCTCGGCGTGTATGCAGCAGGCGCAGATAAGATATATCACCCTTATGCACGTCCTGCAGAGAATTCATCACACACCGATACACAGGTCGTTAAGATCGAAAACAGTTCAGGATCCAAACTCCTCATCAGGAGATCCGGCCCCAATGCAAGGTTTGATTTTACCGTCCTGCCTTATACGCCCGAGCAGATGAACGAATATCTGCACGAAGAACAGCTCATGATGAATGATTCCGGAGAACTCTTCCTCGACTTCTGCAGCAAGGAGATAGAGAGAACCGTAAACAACAGGTCTTCACAGCCCTTGAAGAAGAATGTCAATTACCGCGAGACTTTCGAGATCAAACTTGAAAAATGAGCATAAGACTTGCGGTATTTGATCTTGACGGCA
The DNA here is from genome assembly GCA_024685385.1 of Saccharofermentans sp. GTDB lineage: Bacteria > Bacillota > Clostridia > Saccharofermentanales > Saccharofermentanaceae > Saccharofermentans. The sequence continues at coordinate 22,632 of JAIKVV010000113.1, forward strand.
CGATCCTCGATACGATCGGAGGACTTTACACGTCGGTCAATAAAGCAAGGGAAGAGATGGGGCTTTGTCCTCAGGATGAATCACAGATAAGATCTTTCATCGGGCGCGGAGCAGTCAATCTCATGAAACAGAGCCTGTCCTGTGACGGACTCACCTCTGATGATGATGTCCAAAGGATGCTGGAACTCTTTAATTCCGACTATAATGCCAACTGCATAGAATATACAAGGGAGTATCCCGGCATGAAGGACATGCTCCGGTCTCTAAAGGCTGACGGGCTCTTTCTTGCAGTTAATTCCAATAAGAACGATCTTCCGACAAAAAAACTGATATCACATTTTTATGGAGATGATCTGTTTTCATATGTTTCGGGACTTAAAGAAGGAGTGCCGAGAAAACCGGATCCTGCGGGAGTCCGGGCCTGCATGGAATATCTTGCGGTAGGACCTTCCGAAACTGTTTATATCGGCGATTCGGATGTGGACATAATGACGGCTGCAAATGCAGGATGTATCTCTGTCAGCGTCGGCTGGGGATATCAGAGCGAAGAGAGACTGATTTCGGCAGATGCCAAAAGAATTTACCATAATACCGATAAACTTTGTAGGTATTTACGGGAATTAATGATTGAACACTAGTCTCATGTTTGTTATAACCTTCTACAAGAACAGAAAAAAGGAGGGATTAGCATGAGTAAGAATGATAATTCCAGAAGATCACAATTAGTAAAGACAGCGACGGCCGGAGTTATGGCCGCACTGATCTTTGTAGCAACGCAGATAAGGATCCCGATCCCTACGGGTTACCTTAACTTAGGCGATGTCATGATCAACATCTGTTCTTTCATAATGGGTCCCATGGCAGCTCTTCCTGCCGCGATCGGTTCAGCTCTTGCGGATCTTGTTGCGGGATATCCAGTATATATAGCGCCTACTTTCGTTATCAAAGGTCTTATGGGCCTTCTTGCGGGACTGTTCTTTTCGAAGAGCATCAAAGCATATACAGAAGACGGTGAACATACTGTCAGGGAATATCTGCGTTCGGCTAAGCACATAGCTTTGTCAGTTCTCGTATTTACAGGAACGGAACTCATCATGGTCTTAGGATACTTTGCTTTCGAAGCGCTTCCCCAGCTCTACGGAGTTGCGGGCGCTCTGGGTTCGGTCCCCTATAATCTGATACAGGCTGCAGCAGGCATCATATTGTCTGTTCCCGTGATAAGGATCCCCGGTATCTATAAACTGAGGCTTTAAAGACAATGGCGTGAAATCATTACTAAACGCTGCTCCCTTGGTTCAAAAACGCTAATTCTACCCTTATACAAGAAGGGCGGTTTGGTTTATCATATATGCATGAGCCTATGAACCAACGGGAGGATCGTCTTATGGGTATGACAATGTCGCAGAAGATACTGTCGCTTCATTGCGGCAGGACTGATCTCGTCCCCGGCGATCTGATCGAGGCTGACCTTGACCTGGTTCTGGGGAATGATGTTACCACCCCGCCTGCAATAAAGATCTTCGAAAAGATGGGCGTTAAGGAGCCTTTCGATCCTGACAGGATCTGCATGATCCAGGATCATTTCACTCCGAACAAGGATATCAATTCCGCCAAGCTCAATAAGACCATGCGTGAATTTGCGCGTGCTCACAAGATAAAGCACTACTACGAACTTGGCCGCCCTGAGATGGGTATAGAACACGTTATCCTTCCCGATAACGGTCTTGTCCTTCCGGGGGATGTCGTTATCGGAGCTGATTCCCATACCTGTACTTACGGGGCTGTCGGAGCTTTCTCCACGGGAGTGGGTTCGACCGACCTTGCCTGCGCCATGGCTACAGGGAAGACCTGGTTCAAAGTTCCTTACGCCGTTAAGGTCAACATAACTGGAAAAAAGAAAGACTTTGTTACCGGCAAGGACATCATCCTTTATCTGATCGGTAAGATCGGTGTGGACGGCGCCCTATACGATTCGCTTGAATTTACCGGTGACGGGATCAGGGAACTGTCCATGGCTGACAGGCTAACGATCTGCAATATGGCGATTGAGTGCGGAGCCAAGAACGGCATATTCCCCGTTGATGACATCACAAGGGAATATATCGCAAGAACGAATCCCGGAAGGTTTGCTTCAAACGACTATCTTGTTTTTGAAGCAGACCCTGATGCTGACTACGTCAAGACGGTCGATATCGATCTTAATGACGTTGAACTCTTATGCGCCATGCCGTATCTTCCTTCCAATACGCAGGCAGCAAAGGATCTTTCTGATGTCGTGATAGATCAGGTCGTCATAGGATCCTGCACGAACGGAAGGCTCGCGGATATCGAGCTCGCAGCAAAGCTCTTTGACGGCAAGACAGTTGCCCCGAATGTAAGGTGCATAGTCATACCGGGCTCCCAGAAGGTTTGGAGGACAGCCCTCGACAAAGGCTGGCTTAAGATATTCGATGACGCAGGATGCGTCTTGTCGACACCGACATGCGGACCCTGCCTGGGCGGGCACATGGGTGTTCTTGCGGACGGGGAAGTATGTGTATCCACAACTAACCGTAATTTTGTAGGCAGGATGGGAGATACTTCTTCCAAGGTCATCCTGTCAGGCGTTCCTGTAGCCTGTGCGAGCGCTATAGCAGGACATGTGGCAGTTCCGGAAGTTGATCAGTAACGAGGGTATATATATGACAGTAAAAGGAAGAGTACATAAATATCAGGATAATGTAGATACCGATGTTATCATTCCCGCAAGGTATCTTACGAGCGCTGACCCCGCACACCTTGCAGCTCACTGTATGGAGGACATCGATCCCTCTTTCGCGGGAAAGGTCGCTCCCGGCGATATCATCGTCGCAGGGAAGAACTTCGGATGCGGGTCTTCTCGTGAGCATGCGCCCGTAGCCATCAAGGCTTCCGGAATATCGCTTGTCATCGCATCTGATTTTGCCAGGATCTTCTACCGAAACAGCATCAATGTCGGTCTTCCGATCATGGAATGCAGTGAGGCAGCTGAAGCGATCGATAACGGAGATATCGTTGAAGCGGATTTTGACAGCGGGATCATAACTGACATTACCAAGGGGATCTCCTTCCAAGCCGGGTCATTTCCTGAGTTCATCAAGGAGATAATGGCCGCCGGAGGACTCGTTGAATATACAAAAGGGAAGATGAACAATGGCTGACAGGATAAAGATAGCAGTTATACCGGGTGACGGCATAGGCCCGGAGATCATGGAGCAGGCTCTGCTCGTACTGAATGCGGCAGGGGAAAAGTTCGGTTTTAAAGCAGATATCAGGGTCCTTCTTGCAGGAGGAGCCTCGATAGATGAATACGGAATCCCCCTGACGGGTGAAACGCTGGATGCGTGCAGATCTTCAGATGCAGTCCTTCTGGGCGCAGTCGGAGGTCCCAAGTGGGATAATGTCGATCCCGGTATACGCCCCGAGAAAGCTTTGCTCGGATTAAGATCCGGACTGGGCCTTTATGCGAACTTAAGACCTGCCAAACTTTTCGGGGAACTTTCGCATGCATCTCCGATTAAAGGAATAAAAGATACGGATATCCTTTTTGTCAGGGAACTTACAGGAGGGATCTATTTCGGAAAGAGCGGAGAATATACCAGTGAAGATCTTCTTCCCGACGGTACTCCTTACGGGAATGTTGCTTTCGATACGGAGACTTATTCCGAAGGTGAGATCAGGAGGATACTTAAGATCGCATTTGATGCTGCGGGAGGAAGGAGACGCAAGCTTTCTCTTGTCGATAAGGCAAATGTTTTAACGACCAGCAGACTCTGGCGTAAGATCTTCAATGAGATGGCCGCCGAACACCCCTCCATTGAGACGGAGTGCCTCTATGTCGATAACTGTTCCATGCAGCTGATATCCAGACCTTCAGATTTTGATGTAATAGTTACGAGCAACATGTTCGGGGATATCCTTTCTGATGAAGCAGGCATGATAACAGGCTCAGTGGGAATGCTGCCTTCAGCATCGCTTGGCGCTCCGGGTAAGCCGGGGCTCTTTGAGCCGATCCACGGTTCTGCTCCGGATATTGCGGGAACAGGCAAGGCTAACCCCTGCGCCGCGATCCTTTCTGTTGCCATGATGTTGAGATATGCATTTAATTATAATGATGCAGCCCACGCAATAGAGCGGGCTGTCAGCAAGACGATATCAGACGGATACAGGACGGCAGATATCTATTCCGGAAGGCCTGAAGAAAAAATTTCAGATTTATGTGAAATAACCCTTGCAATTATCAAAAATATAGGGTAACATAACTGGTTTCGAAAAAAGAAACACATTTACCCAAGGGGGTTACGTACGATGAAAAGGTACTCTATGAAGGCTTCTGCAGCTGCGCTCATGTCTCTTGCTGTTGCAGGAATGGTATTTTCCGCAAATGTCAAAGCAGCGGATGATTTAAAGGATACTCAGTTCCAGGATCCCGTTTTCCGTGATTACATTTTTGCTAAATTTGATCAAGACGGAAATAAGTCTCTTTCCGAAAAGGAAATGGATGAGATCAAGGAGATCGATGTATCCGGACTGAATATTACAAGTCTTTCCGGCATCAAGCACTTCAGTAACCTTAGCAAACTGAACTGCAGCAACACGAAAGTAAAGAGCCTTGATCTTAACGACAATGAAGCGCTCCTTTCGATCGACTGTTCGAATTGTAAGATCACGTCTCTCAGCATCAGTGACTGTTATTTCCTTGAGGAACTTAATTGTTCTAACAACCAGCTCAAGAGCTTATCATTCTCAAACGAAACGCTCACCAAGCTCAACATCAGCAATAATGCTGCTCTTAAGACTCTTGATGTTTCCAAGAACGCTCTTAAGGAACTTAATATTGAAGGCTGTACTGCTTTAACCAAGCTTGATGTAAGCAATAATGCTCTGGATGCTCTCGATGTATCAGGCAATACTGCACTTACCGATCTTGCATGCACAAAGAATGCTCTCAAGAAGATCGATGTATCCGCCAATACGGCTCTCACATCCATCGACTGTTCCGACAACAAGATCGATTCACTCGTTCTCGGAACGAACGATAAACTCACAAAGGTAGTTGCAAACGACAATATCCTTGCTTCGATCGATGTAAGCAAGTGCGTTAACCTTCTTGATCTCAAACTGAACAGAAATGAACTCAAGTCACTGAATATCAAGAACAACAAGGACATGAAGATCCTTGAAGTTGACGATAACAACATTCCTTCCATCGATATCACAAACAACCAGATCCTCCTCCAGACATTCATCAACGGAGAGACAAAGGACGTTGAAGGAACAGTTACTTATGTTCTCAACAAGGACGGTATTGAAGGTGAGCTTTCTCTCGATCCCGAAGTTAAGATCATCACAAAGGGCGCCATGGTCCTCAACAAGATGTCCACATCCCTCGTATGCGGTGATACTGAGACATTGAAGGCAACACAGAAGGGCTTTACGGCCAAGATCACATGGAAGTCTTCCGATTCCAAGGTTGCAACAGTTGATTCCAAGGGTAAGGTTACGGCTAAGATGGCCGGTGTCACGACGGTTACTGCTACATCCAACGGCAAGACCGTAGAGTGTGTCGTAACGGTTCTCTATAAGGACGTTAAGAATACCAAGGATTTCTGGTTTGCTCCTACAAACTATCTGACAGCAAAGGGTGTCGTAAAGGGTTACGACGACCAGACAACTTTCAAGCCCGCCAACGAGTGCACACGTGCTCAGATGGTAACATTCCTCTGGAGACTTGCAGGTTCTCCCAAGCCGAAGGCTACTACAACAAACTTTACGGATGTTAAGAGCAGCGACTATTACTTCAAGCCTGTTCTCTGGGCAGTAGAGCAGGGCATCACAACAGGTAAAACATCTACGACATTCAACCCTAAGGGTGTCTGCTCAAGAGCACAGACAGTTACATTCCTCTGGAGAATGGCCGGCAAGCCCGCTCCTAAGGCTACAAAGTCCGCATTCAATGATGTAAAAGAATCCGATTACTTCTACAAGGCTACAATCTGGGCATCTGAAATGAAGATCGTTGCAGGTTATGACGGCGGATTGTTCAAGCCCGACGGAAAGTGCCTCAGAAGACAGATGGTAACATTCCTTTATAAGTACGATAAGTTCGTAAACGGCAAGGGCTGATAAGCACACAATTAATTAAGTAAACCTTCAAGGGGCTGTCTCATTCGGGACAGCCCTCTTTTTGTCTTGAGAGTCTAAGGCGTGTATAATATGTAAGTATCCTGATCGATAGGCGGATCCTGACATGACGAACAAACCTGTTGCTGTAATCGACATAGGTTCGATCACTGCAAGAATTAAGATTTTCGATATAGGAGCGAAGGGCAAACCAAAGCTCATTGAAGCCGTGCGCAAAGTTATCCACATCGGATCGGGCAGCATTATCTCCGGCCGCATCGAGGCCCCGCAGGTCGATTCGTTATGCCGCTGTCTTCTCATGTTCAAGGACAAATGCAAGGAATATAAAGTATCCAAGGTCTTCTGCGTTGCAACGAGCGCTTTCCGCGATGCCGAGAATGCGGACATTGTTGTCGAAAAGATCAGGAACAGGACGGGATTTGAGATCGAAGTCATCGATAATTCCATGGAGCGTTACTATCAGACGATAGCGGTACAGTCCATATATCCGGAATTTAAGAAGATGACCGAGGAAGGGACCATGATCGTCGATATCGGCGCGGGCTCCATGCAGGCAACGGTCTTCGATAAGTCGGAACTGGTATTCAGCCAGAATATCCTTCTCGGTGCTTTAAGAGTATCAGAACTCTTATCCGATCTCGAAAACAGGACGACCCAATACAAGGACGTCCTCGAAGAGTTCGTAACCCAGGATCTTAACGACTATCACGCAGTCGAACCCAAGGGCATAAGTTACAAGACCCTTATCGCTTTTTCGGGAGAGATGGGATACATAAAGAAACTTGCAGGCTTTGAGCCCATGAGCAATGTCGTCATGACAAGGGAAGAATTCATCAAGGTCTATGAATATCTTCTTAAGGCGAGACCCACGGATCTTACGCTCAAAGATAACGTTCCTTCACCCGTATCGCCGCTCCTCCTGCCGGCTGCGCTCATAATCAAGAACATGCTTGAATATACGGGCGTCGATATGATCCATATGCCGCATGTATCTCTTTGTGACGGCATCATCTGGGATTACTGCCACAGGAATATGAAGCTCAAGCTTCCGGTCAAGCCTGATTCATATCTTGTATCGATGGCGCGCAATACCGCAAAACGTTACAGATGCGATAAGAAACATATAGAATTCGTAGAGAAGGCTTCTCTTGATATCTTCGATGAGATGCGGAAACTCTCGGGTCTTTGTGACCGTGACAGGCTCTATCTCCAGCTTGCAGCGATAATGCATGAATTAGGCAAGTTCGTTGCTGCAAGAGACTATGGTGAAGCGTCCTACGATATAATCAAGAGGATAAAGCCCATCGGACTTGATCCTGATGAACTCAACATGATAGCTCTCGTAGTAAGGCTCTATTCAAAAGAAAATCTTTACCATAACTATTACTACGGTCTGCTTACGCCTGCCCAGAAAGTTACCGTGTCCAAACTCACTGCTATCTTAAGGCTTGCGGATTCGCTCAATGCGTCTCACAAGGAGAAGGTAAAGAAGCTGTCGGTCTTCATCCAGGGCGATGATCTTCATATATCCTGCATCGCTTCGGCTGACATGTCTTTTGAAGAGTGGGCATTCGACCACAGGAGCGGACTCTTTGAAGAAGTGATGGGCATCAAGCCCGTCTTAAGAGTCAGGAGGGAGAAATAATGGCAACATCTGCTAAGAATTCAAAGAATACAAAAGCTTCCAAAACAAGCAAGACAGCCAAGAAGACACGTCTTTCAAGTTCTCAGAAGGAAGCCAAGGCCGGGAAGATCACCAAGTCAGGCAAGATCACCGGAAAGACGAAAGAATACAGGAACGATAAGTATGCTTCTTTCTTAAGCGGCAATTCCAAATATTTCAACCGCGAACTTTCATGGCTGGAATTTAACGACAGGATCCTGAACGAAGCACGCGACAATAAGAATCCCCTTCTGGAGAGACTTAACTTCCTGTCCATCACGGCTTCCAATCTTGATGAATTCTATATAGTCCGCGTCGCTTCACTCCGTGATATGGAAAGCGTTGATTTTGCGGAGAAAGATATCGCAGGCTTCTCCGTAAAAGAACAGCTCATAAGGATCGATGAGAAGACGAGACTTTCGATGGATCTTATGTATTCGACTTATAACAGATCCCTTGTGCCGGCATTAAGGGCTGAGAATATAATCATCTCTTCTTACGATGAACTTGATGATGATGCAAAAGCTCAATCCGATGAATATTTCCAAAAGGTCCTCTATCCCATCCTTACGCCTCTTGCGATAGATGCGGCAAGACCTTTGCCTTTGATATATAACCGCATGCTCAATATGTGTGTCATGCTCGAAAACATTCCCGACGGTGAATCATTGCAAAAGCACATCAATACGGGGATAAGATCAAAGAATGATAATAAAGCGAGCGAAGAAGAATACCTCTTTGCAACCGTCCAGATCCCTACGGTCGTAAAGCGCATGTATGAGATCAGAAGAGAAGGCATTCAGATCTTCGTTCCCATAGAGCAGATAATCAGAGCCAATATCTCAAGTCTCTTTAACGGACAGAAGGTGCTTGCGACGGGCTTTTACAGGGTCATGCGCAATTCCGATCTAGATATCGATGAAGATGAGGCTGAAGACCTCCTTAAGGAGATCGAGGAACAGGTAAGACAGAGAAGGTTCGGCGAGATCATAAGGATCGAAGTCGATGATGACATGGATCAGGATCTCTTGAAGTTCTTTACGACGGAACTTGCGATAAAGGATTCGGATATCTTCCGCGTGTCGGGTCCGATCGATCTTACTTTCCTTTCGAAGATAAGGTCTGCATGCGAAGCAACTCATCCTGATCTTTGTTATCCTGCACATGTTCCCGCCATACCTGCAATGTTCCCTGACGGTACGGATAACATTTTCGAGAAGATAAAGGCTCATGACCGCTTTGTTCATCACCCTTATGAATCTTTCGATCCCGTGCTGGAATTCGTAAGACAGGCTGCGGCAGATCCCAATGTTCTTGCGATCAAGCAGACCCTGTACAGGGTATCTTCGAGTTCTCCGATCATAGCATCTCTCCTTGAGGCAGCAAGGAACGGCAAGCAGGTCATGGTGTTGGTCGAACTTAAAGCGAGATTTGATGAAGAAAATAACATTAACTGGGCAAAGATGCTGGAAAAAGCAGGCTGTCATGTTATCTACGGACTCGTGGGCCTTAAGACCCACAGTAAGATAACGCTGGTCGTAAGAGAGGAAGAAGACGGCATCAGGCGTTATGTGCATCTTGCAACAGGCAACTATAACGACATAACTGCAAAGATCTATACGGACATGGGCCTTTTTACCGCGTCGGAACCCATGGGCGAGGATGCATCCGAATTCTTTAACATGCTTTCGGGATTTGCGATCCCCGATAAGTGGAGAAGGTTCGTTCCTGCGCCTCTCTGGATGAAGGATTATTTCAAGGCCAAGATCAAAAGGGAAGCCGATAATGCAAAGGAGGGCAAGGAAGCGAGGATAATCGCCAAGATCAATTCTCTTGTTGACGAGGAGATAATAAAGGCTCTTTATAACGCTTCCTGCGCAGGTGTCAGGATCGATCTCATCGTCCGCGGCATCTGCTGCCTCAGAGCCGGAATTCCCGGCATGAGCGAGAATATCCATGTAAGGTCGATAACGGGAAGATTCCTTGAACATTCGAGGGTTTTCTATTTCTATAACGAAGGCCATGAAGACCTTTATCTTGCTTCGGCTGACTGGATGCCCAGAAATCTTAACAGAAGAGTGGAACTCATGTTTCCGGTCGAAGATCCGGAGTGCCGCGCACGGGTCATGGAGGTATTGAATGTCGAACTTGACGACACCGTAAGAGCTCATATAATGGACTTTGACGGTACTTATCACAAGCAGGATCTTCGCGGCAAGAAGAAGGTCGACAGCCAGAAGGAACTCATAAGGCTCGCCGATGAAGCGATGGCTGAGCTTACTGTCAACGATGAACTGGGAGAATTCATTCCCGAAGAATCATCTGAAGAATAACAAAAACCATATATATCCAGGAGGTCATTTCTATGAGCATCACGAAAACAATCTTCAAATCAACGGAGCAGCCCGGCAAGTACGATGACGTATCTTTCCTTTACCGCATGGAATCATCCAATGGTTCTTATGCCGATATCACATCATACGGCTGCAGGGTAGTGGATCTTGTCGTAGCAGCCAAAGACGGAAGCATGACGGATGTCCTGTTGGGATTTAAGGATCTGGACGGTTATTTTGCCGACACATGTTTTCACGGTGCCATAGTCGGACGTTCGGCTAACCGTATTGCCGGCGCTTCCTGTGTAATCGACGGTGTAAGATACGACCTTCCCGTAAATGACGGTCCTCATAATCTGCACTCGGGCACGCCTTCTTTCCAGGACCAGTTCTGGGACGGTAAGATCATTGATCCCGCCAAGGCTGATGCCATCATCGCCGAATCAGCCATAAAGGGGATCGCATCCGTTGATTCCGATGCGCTCCTTCTGCATTATGTATCGCCCGACGGTGCTACGGGTTTCCCGGGCAACCTTGATACATATATACTTTATGCATGGCTTAGTGACAATACATTCTTCATGCTCTTCAAGGGCACATCCGACAAGGACACCGTCTTTGCTCCCACAAACCATTCATACTTCAATCTTAACGGCCATGATTCGGGTTATGTCGGATCTCACACCATTCAGCTCGATGCAGACAAGGTTTCATTGAAAGACGACTTTAACTGCTCCGACGGAAGATCCATGGATGTAACAGGAACTGATTTTGATGCAAGAGCAGGCGTTCCTCTTGAGCAGCTGATAAAGAGCAATGATCCTCAGATCACCATGTCCAAGGGTATCGATTCCAACTTCGAACTGTCAGGATATGACGGAACATTCAAAAAGTGCGCATCTCTTACGGGAGATAAGTCCGGCATCAAGATGGAAGTCCTGACGGATCTTCCCGGTATCCAGATCTATGCGGCAAACTTCCTGGGCGGAGACCTCGGCAAGACGGATAAGCCTTATAATCCCAATTATGCCGTCTGTATGGAAGCTCAGATGTTCCCTAACGCGGTAAACATCCCCGACTTCATTTCGCCCGTGATCAAGGCTGGAGAGACAAAATATCATGCCACGGGGTACAGATTCGTTAATAATTGACGGGTTTTATGCCGTTTTGGTGAATGACAGTATGATATGCAAGTAATATAATTACGTGAATAACACTAAAAAGAAGGTGATTATCGATGGAAAAGAAGAATCTTGATTGGAGCAATCTCACATTCAGTTATCAGAAGACTGACAAGAGATTCGTAGCTAACTATAAGAACGGAGCCTGGGATGAAGGCGCTCTCGTCGATGATGACATGATCGTCATGAGTGAAGACGCAGGCGTTCTCCAGTATGCCCAGACTGTTTTCGAAGGCCTTAAGGCTTATACCACAAAGGACGGCAAGATCGTAACATTCCGTCCCGACCTCAATGCTGACCGTCTGCACGATTCTGCAGTAAGACTTGAGATCCCCCCGATCTCCAAGGAGATGTTCTTAAGATCTATCCATGAAGTAGTCGAAGCTAATGCAGCATGGGTTCCTCCTTACGGAACCGGCGCAAGCCTCTACTTAAGACCTTACATCTTCGGTATTTCTCCCGTTATCGGTGTTAAGCCTGCTGACGACTATCAGTACAGAGTTTTTGCAACACCTGTAGGACCTTACTTCAAGGGCGGCGCTAAGCCTATTTCTGTTAAGATCTCTGACTTCGACCGTGCAGCTCCGAGAGGAACAGGCAACATCAAGGCAGGTCTTAACTATGCCATGAGCATGCATGCCATCGTTACGGCTCATAACGAAGGATTTGCAGAGAATATCTATCTTGATCCCGCTACGCGCACCAAGATCGAGGAGACGGGCGGAGCCAACATACTGCTCGTTGCAAATGACGATACGCTCGTTGTTCCGAAGTCGGACAGCATCCTGCCTTCCATCACGAGAAGGAGCCTTGTTTATGTTGCAGAGCACTACTGCGGCATGAAGGTTGTCGAGAGAGAAGTCTACCTCAAGGAGATCTTCGACGGCGAATTCAAGGAATGCGGTCTCTGCGGTACAGCTGCAGTTATCTCTCCTGTCGGCAAGATCACCGATCACGGCAAGGAATTCGAGTTCGCAAGCGGCATGGAGGAGATGGGTCCCTGGATGACAAAGATCCGTTCCACTCTTACCGGAATCCAGGAAGGCGACATCGAAGCACCCGAAGGCTGGATCTATACGGTTGTAGAGTAATTTCAGAAATCATTAAACCGACAGGCTGTCCTGCATATGCGGGGCAGCCTGTTTTTTGCCGTATTTAGCCCCTGTCTGAATGGTATAATGTAACCCGGTACAAAAAATATATAAGAAGGTGAATCAACAATGAAGAAGATCATCCTTGCAGCCCTTATGGCTTCGACTGTCGCTCTGGCAGGTCTTAATGCTTCGGCAGATACAAAGATCAAGATATCAGATGCATTCCCGGATCAGTATTTCAGGGAATATGTGGCAGATGAATTCGATCTTAACGGTGACGGCTACCTGTCTCAATCGGAATGTGACAAAGTTACGGAGATCTCTGCCAGCTTTTCCGTTCACAGAGTGAAGGAGCTTACCGGAATCAAATACTTTAAGAACCTCACATATCTGAATGTCATCTATCAGGATATAGAGTCTGTTGACCTTTCGAAGAATACGAAACTTGAAGAACTCTGGATCAGGGGAAACGCTCTGTCCAAGCTTGACCTTTCAAATAATAAGGCTCTTAAAAAGCTCTCATGCGGAGAAAGCAATCTTACGAGTTTAAATGTTGCTGATTTCACGAAACTCGAAGATATTGACTGTTTCAACAGCAAACTGACATCGATCGATATATCGGGCTGTACCGCTCTTAAGGATCTGGATGTATACGGAAACCAGATGAAGAAACTCTACATTGGGGATAATATCAATCTGGAGCGTGTCGACTGTCACAGCAATAAGATCACATCTCTTGATGTCAGCAAGAACAAGAAACTGACAAAACTCTCCTGTTACGATAACGACCTTAAGGAACTTGATATCAGCAACAATACCGAGCTTGAGTCTCTCAACTGTTCAGATAACCGGCTGACGGAACTTGATCTTACCGGCATTCACGGACTTACTCATCTTTATTGCCATACTAACAAGATAACGTATCTTGATATCTCACCTTCAAAGGGTCTTGTCATTGCATACCATTCCAATGAGGAATATGACGACTATAATGATCCCTCATATATCATCTACGACTACACGCCTGACGATTTTGACCGTACGGGCAGGGGAGATTATACTCTCGAAGTCGATATCGGCGTTAAGATCAAAGCAAATTACATCAAGCTTACGGCCGACAATGAAAATCCCGTTTGCGGCAAGACCACCAAGATAAAGGTAACGAGACAAGGCATCGATAAGAATGCAATAGTAAAGTGGTCCACTTCCGATAAGACTGCCGCAACGGTCGATTCCTCGGGCGTTGTTAAAGCCAAGAAGGCAGGATATGTAACTATCACGGCTGACGTTGCAGGAGTAAGAGACAGCATAAGGCTCTTCGTTCTTTATAAGGACGTCACCAACAAGAAAGACTTCTGGTATAACCCCACGAACAGGCTCACACAGATGGGCGTCGTCAAAGGTTATGACAACATGACTCTCTTTAAGCCCGCAAATAAGTGCACACGTGCGCAGATGGTTACATTTATCTGGAGGCTTGAGGGTTGTCCTGAACCTGATTCTGCAACCTGCACCTTCTCTGACGTGGAACCGGACGACTATTTCTTTAAGCCTGTTATCTGGGCAGTCGAAAAAGGCATTACCACAGGATATTCCGACGGCAAGTTCAAGCCTCAGAATGTCTGCACAAGAGCCCAGACGGTAACGTTCCTTTGGAGACTTGCAGGTTCGCCTGATTACATGAAGAACTATAAGTGCAAGTTTAGTGACGTCAAAAAGAGTGATTATTATTATCTGCCTGTTATCTGGGCATCAGAATGCGGCATTGTCTCAGGCTACAAAGACAATACTTTTAAGCCCAAGGGTGAGTGCTTAAGACGGCAGATGGTCACATTCCTCTATAAATATCATCTTGTGGAGACGGATGATATGGATTGATCAAGCCATAATCTGTGGTTTCAAAAGGGACAGCCCCGCTGACGGGGCTGTCTCTTGAAAATATATGCTTCGTAGTAATAAAATATGTTAGTTTCATTTTAAGGCGGGGGATATGAAGAAGATAAGTTTAATGGTCCTGTTGATCTTTTTGATCTCAGTTATTTCGGGATGTAAGATAAATACTTCATCGGCTGCTCTGAAGGATATAAACAAGACGGCTGATAACAAGTTTACCTGCACATATGAGGGCGTAAAACATGATTTTATCGTCTATCTGCCTGATGAATCCAAGGATGCTCCCATGGTAATACTGCTCCACGGATATGGGGAATCGGCAGAAGCTTTCAGGTCAAAGACTGATTTTCATGAAAGATCACTTGAAAGAGGATATGCTGCAGTATATGTCAGCGCTTCTTCTTCGGGATGGAATTCCGGCATAGCTGCTGACGGTAATGATGATGTCGCCTTTCTCAAGGCTCTGGCGGGATACCTTCAGGATGAATATCACTTAAGCAAAGATAAGACATACATAACCGGTTTCAGCAACGGTGGCTTTATGGTGCACAGGATCGCCATGGAAGCGCAGGACGTTTTTCATGGCTGCGTCAGTGTTTCAGGGAAGATGCCGAAGTCGATCTGGCAAGCGAAGAATGATGCTAACGGCGTAAGTTTTTTCCAGGTAACAGGCGAGAGGGACGATGTAGTCCCGAAGCATAGCGACAAGAGCGCGGATTCTTCCATCGATCCTGCAATAGAAGATGTCATGGATTACTGGGTCTCGACAAACGGTCTTTCTTTGGAGTCTGAGGATGAGATCGGAAACGGATCCCATCTTAAGAAATACTCTTCAGAAGGCAGGAAGAATAAGGTTTGGGATCTTACCGTAAAGGACGGAAAACATTCCTGGCCTGATGAAGGGATCAACGGTTTTGTTATCAATGACCTGATATTGGATTTCTTTGATTCCGTTAGATAACTTCAGTTTCCGTTTCGGGTTCAACAGCTGATACCGTTACGGGGATCTCGCCTTCATTTATGATGTTTTCGGAAAGTGCTTTCAATTTCATCTGCTCATAGAATTCGATATAGGTTGCTTCCATGTAAGGATCAAGGAAGAGGAAACCGAGCCCGAAGAAAGTGGCAGAAGCCAGTATCATCCATCCGAGGAAAGATAATTGGAGTACGAACAGATCCCATTTTTGTCCCTTCATGGTCTTCTTACTTATCTCGAAAGCGCGTGCAACCGGGATGGAAGGGTTTTCGGCAGTGATGTAAGGCACCAGGAAATAAGAATAGCTCTTGATGATTCCCGGTATGATGAAGAGAAGAGACCACAGACCGATATAAAGGTCCCTCATGAACATCATCTTTACGATGGAAGAATAACTGCCTCTGGTAAAGGACGTAACAAGATCACGGACTCTGCCCATGTTATTGCGGTTGTTTACATAGAAAAGGTTTTTCGAAACGGCAAAAGGATTGACCAGGAATATCTGGATCAAGGTCTTTACGATGAGGATGCAGATCATTATGAGCAGATAGACCGTAAAGAAGATGGTTACGGAAAGTATCACCAGCTGAACTGCATCATCGGCATTGGATTTTCCCACAAGGGTCTCAAAGATATTCTGAAGAGACAGAGTCGATCCGTCAGGAAGCTGTCCTTGAGCATCCTTGATCTTTCCCGCGTTGAGGATGCCAGAGATGGGCATAAAGAGGTTGCCTGATGCGGAATTAAGGCCCAGCGTGCTTATGATCGCGAATATTCCGGATACTACTACTGCCCACCAGTAGCGGTATCCCGAAAGAGCACTCTTTGCCTTGTTTTTTAGTTCTTTACGTGTCCACATGTCGTTATCCCCCTTATCCAAAGACCTTGTGTTACGGATCAAATTATTATTCCGGCCTGTAGCTGTCCTTCAGTGACACTGCCCTGTTGAAGACGAGATGGTCAGGCGTGGAATCCTTGCTGTCACAGCAGAAATACCCTACGCGCAAGAACTGGAATCTGTCGGAGGGGTTAGTGTCCTTAAGGCTTGCTTCTACCTTGGCATCCTTGATGACCGTCAAAGAATCGGGATTGATGAAATCCAGATAATTACAGTCTGCCAGATCGGGCTGCTCGGTCGTAAAGAGACGGTCGTAGAGCCTGATCTCTGCATCGAGACAATCGGCAGCATTGACCCAGTGAATGGTTGCCTTGATCTTGCGTCCGTCAGCGGGATTACCGCCACGGCTTTCTGTGTCATATGTGCAGTGAACGGCGGTTACATTACCGTTTTCATCCTTGTCGCATCCTGTGCACTTGATGATATAAGCGGACTTGAGCCTTACTTCGTTGCCGGGGAAGAGACGGAAGTATTTCTTTGCAGGTTCTTCCATGAAGTCCTCTGCATCGATCCATAACTCTTTCGAGAAGGATACTTTCCTTACGCCGTCTGCTTCATTCTCGGGATTGTTCTCGACAGTGAATTCCTCTGTCATACCATCCGGATAGTTATCGATTATGAGCTTGACGGGATGAAGTACGGCCATGGCGCGCTTCGCTTTTTTGTTGAGATCTTCTCTTAAACAGTATTCAAGGAATGCAAAATCAACTACGGAATTGATCTTGGCAACACCGTTCCTTGTATGGAACTCGCGGATAGCTTCAGGTGTATAGCCTCTGCGCCTTAAGCCGCAGAGAGTCGGCATCCTGGGATCGTCCCAGCCGTCAACATAACCGGACTCGATGAGATTGCGCAGCTTTCTCTTGGAAAGAACGGTGTGCGTGATGCCGAGACGGGCGAATTCGATCTGACGGGGCTTGCATTCCACGGATGTATTGTTTACGACCCAGTCGTACAAGGGTCTGTGGGATTCAAACTCGAGAGAACAGAGCGAATGTGTAATGCCTTCGAGAGCATCCTCGAGAGGATGAGCAAAGTCGTACATGGGGTAGATGACCCATTTGGTTCCCTGTCTGTGGTGGGGAAGACGGTTGATGCGGTAAATGACGGGATCGCGCATGTTGAAGTTGCCTGATGCAAGATCGATCTTGGCGCGCAATGTCATGGAACCGTCAGGGAATTCCCCGTTCTTCATTCTCTCGAAAAGATCGAGAGACTCCTCGATGGGACGGTCCCTGTAAGGGCTTGCTGCAGGAGTCTTGGTGTCTCCCCGCATTTCCTTCATCTGCTCAGGTGTGAGCTCGCAGACATATGCCAGGCCCTTTTTGATGAGCTCGACGGCATATTCATACATCTTGTCGAAGTAATCGGAAGCGTAGTAGAATCTGTCTTCCCAGTCATGTCCCAGCCACTTGATGTCTTCTTTTATGGCATCGACGAATTCCTCGTCTTCTTTTGTGGGGTTGGTATCGTCCATGCGGAGATTGCACATGCCGCCATAGAGCTCGGCTGTGCCGAAGTCGATCTCCAGGGCCTTTGCGTGACCTATGTGAAGGTAACCGTTAGGCTCGGGAGGGAAACGGGTATGTACTTTCTGCCCGTAACATCTGCCGCCTTCTTTTAATTCTTCGTCGATTATCTCGTGTATGAAATTCTTTCCGTCCGCCATTTTAATCCTCCGATATTATGCCTTGAGTCTTTCAAGTGATCTCTTGATCCTGTTAAGCGATTCCTCCTTGCCGACGAGCATCATGACCTCTGCTGCGCCTCCGGGGGTGACTGCAACGCCTGCCGCAGCGATCCTTACGGGCCACATTACAACAGAGTTCTTCAGTTCATGGGATTCGGCATAGTCCTTCATTACATCTGTCAGGCCCTCACGGGTCCAGTCACAATTTTCGAGAAGGGGAAGAATGTCTGTTAATACTTCAACGGAACTCTCTTTCGAAGACTTGCTCTTTTTGTGACAGAAGAGTTCAAGATCAAAGTCTGAATAACTGTTAATGAAAGACAGTTTCTCCTTGATCTGCGTGAATCTCGTGATCCTGGGCTGCAAGATCTCTATGAGAAGATCATGTGAATCTTCCTTTATACCTGCCTCATCAAAGTAAGGCTTGGCATTGCTTATGAATTCATCAGGAGACATGGCCTTGATGTGTTCTGCATTGACCCACTCGAGCTTATCGTAGTCAAATACGGCAGGAGATTTGGAGATACCTGCTATATCGAATGCTTTGATGAGCTCATCCATGCTGAATATCTCCTGATTGTCTTTGGGAGCCCATCCCAGGAGTGCAATGTAATTGATGATCGCTTCGGGAAGGAAGCCTTCCTCGACGAGATCCATGAATCCTGTCGAGCCGTGACGCTTGGAGAGCTTGGAGATGACTTCCTTGCCTTCCTCGTCCGTTGATTTGCCCATTATGAGAGGCAGATGGATATAAACGGGAGTATCCCATCCGAATGCTTCGTAAAGAAGATTGTATTTGGGTGTGGATGACAGATACTCGGAACCTCTTACGACATGGGTAATGTTCATCGTGTGGTCATCTATGACATTTGCGAAGTTGTAGGTGGGGAAGCCGTCTGCCTTGATGAGTATCTGGTCATCAAGATCCTTGTTGGGGAAGGAGATGTGACCATATACGAGGTCATCATATTCGGTAACCCCGTCAAGCGGCATCTTCTGCCTTATGACATAGGGAATGCCTGCTTCGAGATTTGCCTTGATGACATCCTCCGGAAGATCACGGCAATGTCTGTCGTAACCGGAAAGGCCTTCTTCGGAATCCGATCTCAAGGATTCCAGCCTCTCTTTGGAACAAAAGCACCTGTAAGCCTTGCCTTCGGCGATAAGCTGGTCGGCGTAGGGTTTATAGAGTCCCAGTCGCTCGGACTGGACGTAGGGACCGAAGTTGCCGCCTATGTCGGGACCTTCATCATGGGAAAGCCCTGCAAGTTTTAAAGTGTTGTATATAACGTCCGTGGCGCCCTCGACGAACCTCTCGCGGTCAGTATCCTCGATCCTGAGAACGAAAGTCCCGTCCTCGTGTTTTGCGATCAGGTATTCATAGAGCGCGGTCCTTAAGTTGCCTACATGCATGAAGCCTGTGGGGCTGGGTGCAAATCTTGTTCTGATGGTCATTACCGGTATTCCTCCGATCGGTCTTATAGCCTCGTATATTATAATATACGCGACAACACGGAATATTTTAACACTTTTGTGGTAATATACAATGTATTACGACAAGTCAGGAGACAGCTGAATTTGGACAGACTGAGAGTCAATAACGGATTGGATGTATATTGCGGCAAGAATATCGCTTTCGATTTTGCCTGCAATTACATACTCGAGCATTCGGAAGACCCTAGATCGAGGCTTCCTAAAGTCGCCATAGTATCCGACAGGGCCGTTGCAGGTTATTATTATAATCTTTTCGAAAATCAGTTCATTATGCATGACATAAGACCCAAGCTGATCTCCGTCAATGCATGTGATACGGATAAGGGTCTCAAGACCGTACTTGAGATATCGGGATACCTGTCGGAGTTCGATTTCGGCAGCAACGACTGGGTCGTAGCGCTGGGCGGAGGCGGCGTCATAGACTGCGCAGCTTTCGCAGCAGGTCTTTACAGGTCTGGCTGCGTCAATTTCCTTGCCGTTCCCACTACGGTCTATGCCATGACTGACTGTATCACGTCCGATAAAGCTTATGTCAATCTGGGCATGCATAAGGATGAACTGTCCTGCCCGATGAAGATCGATGCTGCGCTCTGCGATACAGAATTCCTGAAGTCGGTCCCTGCCAAATACAGGTCGAACGGATATGCCGCAGTCATAAGATATTCAGTGCTCGGTGATACGGGCCTGATCAGCAACCTCTCGGAGCCCGAAGACATGAGGGAATTCCTGGAGAGAGTTTATAAGGTCAGGAGCGACATAAGGCAATATAATCCGGTCCTTCTGACTTTGGGCTGCGAACTTGCGTTTGCCATAGATGCTTATAACAGGTTCAATAATCTCGCTGAAGGAGCTTCCCTTGCCTTAAGCATATATTCGGCACTGCCCGAGCAGGGAAGGACTTTGATGAGAAGACTTTATTCCTCTCTCGGTCTTCCTTATGAGATCGACCCCAAGATCACGCCCATGATAAAGAGAAATCTTGAGTCATACCTCGACGGGATCGCGGAAGATACGATCAGGATCGCAGATTACGAAGACGGCAAGTGGGTCGTAAGAGATCTAAACAAGGCTGATGCAAAGAGAATCTTCTATGACCGCTTAGAGATGATAGAAACAAAAGAGAGCAATTGATATGAAGAGAATGAGATTTGTTCCGGACAAGATTTTCGGAAGGACCGTCAGCATGATATTGGCAGTTGTCATTGCCTTGTCATCGTCTGTCCTTTTATCCGGCTGCGGAGAAGATGAAGAGAAGGATCTTCCTGCCGATTACGGAACATACGGCGCCGATATCGCAAGACAGCTTGCCAAGGAATACCCCTTCAGGAAGGCATATTCTTCCTCAGAAGCCGGCGCGGGAGCTTTTATCGAGGAAGAAATGAAGAAACTGGGCTATACGCCTGAGGTTCAGACGTTCAGTTCGTCTTCCGGCACATCCCATAACTATGTCGTAAAGATCCCCGGCAAGGGCTTCTATATGCAGGAAAAGAACGGCAGCTACAGTCTGCAGCACCCCCTGGCCATAGTAGGCGCTCATTATGATTCGAGTTTCGATCTTAAAGGTGCCAAGGCTTTTATCGCAGCGCGCGAGTCAGCTGAAAACACGGAGACCAACGACAAGAAGAAAGATAAAAAGAAGAAGAAAAAAAACAAGGAAACGGAAGAGACAGGAGAGACTACGGTTCCCGAATACAAGATCAGTTATGACGGTCTTTCGGATAACGCATCCGGCATCGGCTGTCTGCTGACGGCGCTCGCTCACGCCAAGGAATATAAGAACATGGGCTACGACATTATATTCGTGGCTTTCGGCGCAGGCAATGATAACTTTGCGGGGGCTGAATATTTCCTTAGATCCCTTACAAAAGAACAGCAGGATTCCATTGAGGTCATGTACTGCATAGACAGCATCTACGCAGGCAGCAAGGTCTATGCTTCCGCAGGCTTAAGTTCCGTTGCTTCCAAAGGAAATAAATACGATCTGAGGCGCAAGCTCTATAAGACATATGACATATGTTACAGGAATACACTCTATTCAAATTATAAGTTTGATATCTGTTACAACGAATCCGATATCTATGCGGATATCGACGGTGACGGAAGAGAGGACCTTTTTGCTGAGATATCCTCCAACAAGTCGGATTATGTTCCTTTCGATAATGCCAAGATCCCTGTCGTATATATTGAAAGTTATGATTACAATTTTGACAGCATTGATGAGATGAAGGATACCAAGAACCTGAATCTTAAGGATTTTGACGGAATGGTAAGAGGAACACCGCTTGACTCTGCGGAACTTCTCGATCCCGTGCTCCATACTGAAGAGCAGGACCTCCTCCAGATCAGGGTCAACTGCATCGCATTCGTTATCATAGAGACGATAAATGACGGTTCATCCAACGGAATGACCGAGAGTGAATATAAGACTTTCTTAGATAACCAGAAGAGGGGCGCAGAGATAGTGGAATCGCAGTCGGATGCATCCAAAGCGAAAAGCACCGGCCCTTCCTGACAGGATCAGTCTTTATGCATTTGCAAGGGATCTTAATCCCGATATCTCTTTATCAGTAAGCTTCCTTATCTTGCCGGTCTCAAGATCACCCAGCTCGATGTTGGCAAATCTGATCCTCTTCAAGCGGACAACGCGGTAGCCCAGTTCCTCACACATCCTTCTTATCTGACGGTTAAGACCCTGGGTAAGTATTATGTTGAAAGTGCGCTCTCCGGTCCTTTTTACCCTGCAGGGAAGAGTAGTCCTGTCAAGATCGGGAATGGCTACGCCGGAACTCATCTTTTTTATGAATTCATCCGTAACCGGTTTATCGACTGCGACAGTATATTCTTTCTCATGAGCGCCTTCCGTCCTGAGGAGCAGATTGGCTGTAATGCCGTCGTTCGTAAGAAGGATGAGACCCGTGGATTCTTTATCAAGCCTTCCGATGGTGAAGAGTCTTTCAGGATAGTTTACAAAACCGATTATATTATCGGGATCATCGGCAGATGCCGTGCATATTATTCCGCGCGGCTTGTTGAGCATGATGTAGACATCGGTCTTGGCAGGCGTTATCAGATTACCGTCAAATCTAACTTCATCTCCGGGATTGACTTTGGAACCCATGTCGGCGGTAATCCCGTTGACCTTGATCCTGCCCTCTTCGATAAGCTTGTCTGCTGCCCTTCTTGAACATATGCCGCAGGAAGCTATGTAACGGTTGATCCTGACGGCATCAAGGTTGTCACTGCCAGACATTTCCGGCCTCCGCTTTGGATAAAGTGAAAGTAAAAGTCGAGCCTTCGCCGTATTTGCTGTTTACCTTAATGGATTCACCCATGTAGGTAAGCAATTCCTTGGCGATCGAAAGACCCAGTCCCGTGCCTTTCTTGCCGCGCGCACGGTCAGCTTTGAAGAACCTGTCGAATATGTTGTTGATGTCGTATTCGTGAATGCCCTGACCAGTATCGGCAACGGAGACATATACTTTCTTCTCCGCTTCGATGTAGTCCGTCATTATCGTTATGGATTTTCCGGGCGGAGTATATTTCTTGGCATTATCAAGAAGAATGATGAGGATCTGCTCAACACGGTCAGGGTTGCCCATTACCGTTGGCAGGCGTCCGGAATTAAAGATTACATTGAAGGTAAGACCTGAATCTTCGATGATGGGACGCATCTTGATCTCAAGATCGGAGATGAGGTTGTTAAGATCGAAGGGGAAGGTCTTCAATGCCATCGTTCCCGACTGGAGCTTCGAAAGCTCTAACATGTCCGTGATCAGACGGGAAAGACGCATCGTCTCGTCGAGTATGATGTTGTAATATCTTTTGCGGTCCTCTTCCGACTTGACCATTCCGTCAGCCAGAGGTTCGATAAGGCCTCTTAGCGTTTGGAGAGGCGTGCGCAGCTCGTGGGAGATGTTAGCAACATAATCCCTTCTGAACTGTTCGTTGCGCTGTTCGTTATATATGTCGCGGAAGAAGCCGGTCGCTCCGATGCATTCGCCGGTTTCATCGTCGAACTTGGGGATGATGGTTATCTGATATGCATATTCGCGGTCGAGGATCGTTCTTTCCTTATGTTCCTGCGTTGATATGCATTCATCAAAATCCTTCCAGACCTCATCGAAAGGTATGAGCTGCAATCTCTCCGTGAACATGTTGTTTGCTTCGGCTCTGTCAAAGATCGTATGGATCGCTTTGTTTACGATGATCGGGTTGGACTCTTCATCGACAACTACGATGCCGTCGGATATGATGTCGAAGATATCCTGAAGTCTGTTACGCTCAGTCGTTATGTCGGAAATGGAACGTGACAGACGGTCGGCCATGGCGTTGAAAGAGGCACCTAACTCTCCGACCTCGCTGTCATCCGATTCATCGGCCCTGACATTGTAATTGCCTTTTGAATATTCGATGGCGACATTGTTGATCGACTGGATAGGAAGGAGGATCCTGCGGATGAAGATATAGGCAGGTATCATCATCAGCATTCCCGCGAGCAGGGTCGATATCAGGAGAATGTTAAGGAACTTCATTACCACTGAGTTATAGATCGATGAAGCGGATACGGATACCAGATATGCCAGTCCGCCATTGAATTCCACTTCCTGGAAGATAATGAGTATCTTATTGACGGCATAGGATGAATCGATCGAAAAAGAATGTACGCCTTCGGGGATCTCGCTCTTATCTGCCTTGCGGAATTGCTCCAGCGCCTCGTTTGTCTCTTCGGCTGAAACTTTCTGCTGACTCTTCTTGCGGGCGATAATGTTATAGTTCGCATCGATGAGATAGAAATCCTGGTCCGAAGCCGATACTGATTCGAAGAACTTATCCCTGTAGTCTTTGTTATCGAAAAAATCGCTCTTGAGACGGAATAACTGACAGTAGACTTTGTTCTGATCGATCGCGTTCTCGACTTCAGCAGAGTAGGTTTCACGTCTTCCTGCCATGAAGAAGGCGATCATGGAGATGAACATCGAAGCTGCCAATGCTCCGATAACAAGCGCGGATACTCTTCGAAGCAGTGAGCTCTGATGCATTACTGAACCTCGAACTTGTAGCCTTTACCGTAGATCGTCTGGATGCTCCAGGGAGCGTTATCGAAGGTAGTCTTCTGTCTGATCCTCTTGATGTGCGTATCAACAGTCCTGGGATCTCCCACATAATCAGTGCCCCATACGGACTCAAGGATCTGGGTCCTGTCATAGATCTGACCCGGGTGGGAAGCGAGGAGATAGAGGATCTCAACTTCCTTCGGAGTAAACTGTGTATCTTCACCGTTTACCTTGACCGAATAATTCTTGAGATTGAGGTCAAGACCGGTGTATTTGATGGTGGAAGCAGCCTCGGGCTGATCCGTGATCCTTCTCAGGACTGCTTTGATCCTTGCAAGGACTTCACGGGGGGAGAAGGGCTTTACAATGTAATCGTCCGCGCCAAGTTCCAGGCCCAGGATCTTGTCGATCTCTTCACCTTTGGCTGTCAGTATAATGATCGGCACGGTCATGGTCTTGCGTAATTCGCGGCAAACATCGAGACCGTTCATCTCGGGCATCATGACATCCAGAAGGATGAGATCGGGATTGCAGCTTGTAGCCATATCAAGAGCCTGCGCGCCGTCATAAGCATCGGCGTGCGAGAAATTGTCATTATCAAGATAAAGAGCGAGAGACTCGTGTACGACCGGGTCATCGTCGCAGATAAGTATTAAAGGAACGGATTGAGACATAGTAACACCTCAAAAAACATTTTCATTGATTATATCTTATTTGCCGTCCGAAATGTATGAATAAATAAAAAACAAAGGAGTTTTCGTGCTATTTGTTATATAATCGACTGAGAAATTGTGAAAGTGGTATGAAGGAGCAGTCCCCGAATGAGCAGAAGGTCTGTTAAAGTGCGTTTTATCTCTATTGCCGTCCTTATGGCGGTATTTCTGCCATTAAACCTCTTTACGTCCTGCACTTTCCTTGAGGGGACCCGTGACGAAGATGCCTGCATTAAGCTCGTTGAGGACATGCTTGAAGATTATTTTGCTTCCCCGGCGAGTTTTAACTGGAGCAGGGTCTGTGAGCCGGGATACAGCCCTGATCCTCTTGATGGTGACCAGGCTGAATTGCTGAGATATCTTGCCGGCAAGGTCAAATACTCTTATACGACATGCGTTTTCGACGATTCCGGATCTCAGGCTAAGGTTACTTACGAATTTAAAAAACTGCCCGATGTCAGGAAGATGACTATCGATGAAGGGACGGTCGCAAACTTTCGTAATGAGATCAAGAGCCTTGATACCATTAACCTTGAAGTGACCTTTCAGGTTATTAATTCCGACGGTAACTGGCGCTTCCATTCGCTTTCGAAATTCGGAAAATACTTTATCCACCCATTCTGTGATCTTAAGATCACGGAAACGGAGGTTACGGAGACTTCGGTTCTGACAACGGAGTCATCCGCAGAGAACGGGGACAGCAACAGCATAAAGGATAAGTATCTGGCGTCTGTCTGGTACGGCGTTGAGACGGGCAACCCTCTGGATGAACTCGTTGTTTCGGATGCTTATGCGGTTCAAAACATCTTCTATTTCAGTGAACCCGTATCAGGGACCTTTCAGGCTGTATTAGTCGATGATTCGGGCAAAGAGATACTCAAAGGAGATTTCGCGTTGGACGGAGGAGTTACTCTCGTCTGTGATTTTTCCGCAGGACATGAAGGATGGGGAACGTTCGATCCCGGAAAATACCGTGTCGAACTCAGTTATCAGGGGCAAAAGATCGCGGTATCAGATTATCTTACGGTGGTTAAATGATGTTTATTGCAGACAAATGGAAAGATTATGAGATCATGTATGCCGGATGCGGCATGAAATACGAGCGTTGGGGTGATGTGGTCCTCTTAAGGCCCGATCCCCAGGCTGTCTGGCCTGTAATGAAGGAAGGCAGAGTATGTGACTGGAAAGACATAGAAAGGCCCGATGCCGTCTATGAGAGAAGTTCTTCCGGAGGCGGAATGTGGCACAACAACCGCAAGATCCCGAATTCCTGGAATATCACATATTCATGCTGCGGAACAGATCTTAGGTTCGGTATCGAACCCATGTCGTTCAAACATACGGGCCTTTTCCCTGAACAGGCCGCAAACTGGGACTTTATGGCAGGACTCATCAGGGCATCGGGAAGGGAAGACGTCAGGGTCTTGAACCTCTTCGGATATACGGGCGCAGCAACATGCGCTCTGGCATCTGCAGGCGCAGCAGAAGTCGTTCATTGTGATGCATCAAAAGGCATGAACGCAAAAGCAAAACATAACATTGAACTGTCAGGTCTTACGGAAAGTTATGTGCGCTTCATTACCGAGGACTGCAGAAAATTCGTTGAGAGGGAACTGAGGCGCGGAAGGAAGTACGACGGAATAGTAATGGATCCGCCTTCTTACGGCAGAGGCCCTTCGGGTGAATTATGGAAACTCGAAGATTCTTTTTATGAACTGGCAGAGCTTGCAGGCAGGCTCTTATCGGACGATCCTTTGTTCTTTGTTGCAAGCTCTTATGCAACCGCCATTACCTGTGAAGCATCAGCCCAGATAATCAAGCTCGCAATGCCTGAGGGCAAGGTTTCGGCAGGCGAACTCGGACTTCCGGTAACGAAGATGGGGATCAACCTTCCCTGCGGCGCTTCGGCGAGATGGACTGCCTCATGACATATCAGGATAAGGGTCCGGGAAAAGGAGTTTACATCGTTTACGAGGATAACCATGTGCTGGTGGCCTTTAAGCCGGCAGGCATCCTATCCCAGGAAGACAAGACCGGTGAAGCGGATATGCTCACCATACTGAAAGATTACATCAAAGTCCGTGACGGCAAGCCCGGAAATGTCTTTCTCGGGCTTTTGCACCGTCTGGACAGGCCCGTATCGGGACTGATGGTCTTCGCCAAGACATCCAAATGCGCATCAAGGATCTCAGACCAGATCAGGAAGCGCAAGGTCACCAAGCGCTACAGAGCAGTGGTATCAGGTCTTATGGATGTTAAAGAAGGCGAACTCGAAAACTATATTCTTAAAGACGACAAGTCCAATACAGTAAGAGTGGAAGACGCTTTCGTGCCCGGTTCAAAGAAGGCCAGACTTTCCTACAGGGTATTGGATCAGAAGGACGATATGAGCCTTATTGAAGTTGAGCTTGAGACAGGAAGATCCCATCAGATAAGGTCACAGATGGCTCATGCCGGACATCCGATCCTGGGGGACCGGAAATACGGCAAAGCAGACGGGATCAAAGACATTGCGCTGCAGTCATTTGCAATAGGCTTTTTTCACCCGGTAAGCGGTGAATACATGGAATTTAAGGAAGATCTTCCGGAATCTTCTCCCTGGAATGCCTTCTCCTAAGGGCTGTCTTGAAGACCTTGACATTCTTTCCTTGACTTTGCGTGCGATTTTCTTAATAATATAGAGTCGATTAATATTGCCGCGGCAAGTCTATGCGCGGCCAAAATACAAAGGTGAAGAATATGTACAAAAAAGTATCAACCAACATGAACTTTACGGACAGGGAGAAGGAAGTCCTGGAATTCTGGAAGGCTAATGACATCTACAAGAAGTCATTGAAGCCCGCCAAGGACGGAACCCCCTCATTTACGCTCTATGACGGGCCTCCGACGGCTAACGGCAAGCCCCATATCGGTCACATTAAGACCCGTGTCATTAAGGACCTCATTCCCAGATACCATTCCATGAAGGGTGAGGCCGTAACGTTCAAGGCAGGTTGGGATACTCACGGACTCCCCGTCGAGCTTGAAGTCGAGAAGTCTCTCGGCATAAACGGCAAGCCCCAGATCGAAGAATACGGCGTTGAGCCTTTCATCAAGAAGTGTAAGGAATCCGTCTGGACTTATAAGGACCAGTGGGAGCACATGTCCGACCGTGTAGGTTTCTGGGCCGACATGGAGAATCCTTATGTCACATACGACAATAACTATATCGAGTCTGAGTGGTGGGCATTAAAGACCATGTGGGACAAGGACCTTATCTATAAGGGCCATAAGATCGTTCCTTACTGCCCCAGATGCGGCACGGCTCTTTCCAGCCACGAAGTCGCCCAGGGCTATAAGAAGGTCAAGGAGAATTCCGTTTTCGTAAGATTCAAGGTAAAAGGTGAGGAAGATACATACTTTGCAGCATGGACAACGACACCCTGGACTCTTCCTTCGAACGCGGCCCTCTGCGTCAGCCCCACTGCTGAATATGCAAGGCTCAAGGTCAATAAGGACCTGGACGGCAGCGAGAAAGAAGTCCGTTACTACATGTGTAAGGACCTGATCGCATCACTTTTCGAAGATTATGAGATCGAAGAGACCTATAAGGGCACGGACCTTTGCGGCAAGGAGTATGAGCCTTTGTTCGACTATTCCGCAACTATCGTCTCCAATTCCAAGTCCCGCGCTTTCTTTGTAGTATCCGACAACTATGTTACTACTGAAGACGGTACGGGTATCGTTCATATCGCACCCGCTTTCGGTGAAGACGACGCCAGAGTCGGAAGAGAGAATGACATCGTATTCATCCAGCTCGTTGACGAAGCAGGACACCTTCCTTCTGAATGCGGCGAGTTCGCCGGCATGTTCGTTAAGGATGCCGATCCTCTCATCATCAAGAAACTCAACATGGAAGGCAAGCTCCTGAAGAAGATGCCTTTCGAGCACGATTATCCCTTCTGCTGGAGATGTGATACTCCGCTCATCTATTACGCAAGAAGCACATGGTTCATCGCAATGAGCACCAAGAGGGAAGAGCTCCTCACATCCAACCGCATGGTCAACTGGATGCCTGAAACGATCCGTGACGGCCGTATGGGCGACTTCCTCGAAAACGTCATCGACTGGGGTATCTCCCGTGAGCGTTACTGGGGCACGCCTCTCCCGATCTGGGAGTGCGAGTGCGGCAAGCGTCACTGCATAGGTTCCATCGAGGAACTCAAGTCCATGAGCGACGACTGCCCTGAGGATATCGAACTCCATAAGCCTTATGTTGATAATGTTCACATCAAGTGCCCTGACTGCGGCAAGCCCATGACCCGCGTTTCCGAGGTCATCGACTGCTGGTTCGACTCCGGCGCAATGCCTTTTGCTCAGTACCACTATCCTTTCGAAAACAAGGAATTCTTCGAGTCGCACTATCCCTGCCACTTCATTTCAGAAGCTTTGGATCAGACAAGAGGATGGTTCTATTCACTCATCGCCATCAGCACTGTCCTCTTCGGCAGGAGTCCTTTCGAGAACTGCATCGTCATGGGTCTCGTAATGGATAAGGACGGCATCAAGATGAGCAAGCACATCGGCAACGTCGTCGATCCCTGGGATGTTCTTAACGACGAAGGCGCAGATGCAGCAAGATGGTATTTCTATAACTCAAGTTCTGCATGGCTTCCTAACCGTTTCTCTCACGAGGCAGTAAGGGAAGGTCAGAGAAAGTTCATCGGAACATACTGGAATACATACGCTTTCTATATCATGTATGCCGATATCGATAACTTCGATCCCAATCAGTACACGATCGACTACAAGAATCTGGGTGTTATGGACCGCTGGATCTTCTCCAGGCTCAATTCCCTCGTTCTTGACGTCAACAGGAGAATGGACAAGTATGACATCACTGCATCTTCAAGAGCGATCCAGGACTTCACGGACGAGCTTTCCAACTGGTATGTAAGACGCTGCCGTGACAGATACTGGGGCGGCGAGATGACTCAGGACAAGATCGATGCATACATGACGCTCTATACTGTCCTCGAGACACTTACGAGACTCGCTGCACCTTTCGTTCCTTTCGTAACTGAGGCTGTTTACCAGAACCTCGTAAGGAGCGTTAACCCCGATGCCCCCGAGTCAGTACATCTCTGTTCTTACCCTGTCGCAGACGAGTCTCTGATCGATACAAAGATCGAAGAGAACATGGCGCTCGTTCAGAACGTCGTAGTCCTCGGAAGAGCTGCAAGAGAAGCAGGCAAGCTCAAGAACCGTCAGCCTCTGTCAGATATCTATGTCGTAACCGACAAGGATATCCCCGCTGAATATGAGTCTGTAATTCTTGACGAGCTCAACATAAGAAAGCTCAATGTAATGGCTGATGCATCCGCATTCGTCGATTACAGTTTCAAGCCTCAGCTCAGAACCTGCGGACGCAAGTTCGGTCCCAAGCTCAATGCCGCCAAGGAAGTTATAGCTGCTCTCCCCGGTAAAGAGACAATGGCTGCAATCAAGGCAGGTCCCGTCAAGATCACTGTGGACGGCGAAGAGTTCGAGATGACGGAGGAAGATTTCATCGTCGAAACAACCCAGCCTGAAGGATTCTCCACACAGGAAGATAAGGGCCTTACAGTATCCGTCAGCACGGTCCTCACGGAAGATCTGATCGAAGACGGATTTGTAAGAGAGATGATCTCAAAGATCCAGACCCAGCGTAAGGAGACAGGTCTTGACGTTACAGACAGGATCATCCTGTCCTATGCAGATAACGATAAGCTTGCAGCCATAATCGAGCGCAAGAAGGATTTCATCGCATCCGAAGTCCTTGCATCCGATATCGTTGCAGGCAAGTCCGATAATGCCAAGGAGTGGGACATCAACGGGGAGAAGATAGTATTCTCCGTCGCAAAAGCTTAAGGCATAACACAGACGCCGGGAGGTTAAGATGCTGATTGAATTACTGACAGCCGATATGGAGATCGGACAGAAGATCTTCTATGCTCTTATCATGATCTTCGCATTGACTCTGTCATTCTCGATCCACGAGTTCATGCATGCTTTTACGGCAGACTGGTTAGGGGATCCGACTCCCCGCAATATGGGAAGGCTTACGCTTAACCCTATGGCTCACATGGATCCCATGGGAACTGTCCTGCTCCTTGTGGCAGGATTCGGATGGGGTAAGCCCGTCATGTATAATCCGAGGAAACTCAACCGTTTCAAGAGTTACCGCGGAATGAACATAATGGTGCATCTTGCCGGTGTAACGGGCAACTTCGTCCTGGCGCTTATCTGTTCCATTATCAATGTTTTTATCGTTCAGTTCGCGGATGTCAATCAGCCCGCGATAATGGCGCTTACTCTCGCATTCTCTTATACGAGCATCTTTTCGCTGATGCTCCTGGCGTTTAACCTTCTTCCGATCCCGCCTCTTGACGGTTTCCATGTATTGGAAGAACTCTTGCCTGTAAAACTCAAGTATTCAGAAGGATACAAGAAGTTTCAGAAGTTTGCGCCCCTGATCCTCTTGATCGTATTCGTGACGGGGTCGAGGCTTCCGTTCTTGGGATCTGCCATCGAAGTGATCAAGTTCCCTTTTGCCTGGGTCATCAATGCCATCTGTAACGGACTGGTACAACTTTTGAGTAATTTCGGCTGACGGAGGGACATCTTGGATCAGACATTGGTTCCCGAACTTAAGATACAGCATTTTGAAGGTCCGATGGACCTTCTCTATCATTTGGTCGAGAAGAATGACATAGATATCTTCGATATTCCGATCGCCACTGTCTGCGAACAGTATATGGAATATCTGGACAAGATGAAGAGCCTTGATATGGAGATCGCATCCGAGTTCCTTGTCATGGCTGCATCCCTTGTCCTCATCAAGACCAAGATGATGCTCCCCGGATCCAAGGCAGGTGAGAACGGCGAGGCCGAACCCGATCCCAGGGAAGATCTTGTAGTAAGTCTCATGAGATACAAGAGATGTAAACTTTTCGCCGAAGAATTGAAAGAGCGCCGCGAAAAGTATTCCGGCTGCCGAACGCGTCTTCCCATGACCGCCAAGGATCTTGGCATCACGGTGCTTCCGGTCAAGCAGGAATTCTCGGTCGAAGCTTTCGATCGGGCAACGGATGATATCTGCACACGTAACGAAGTAAGGTTTGCCGATATTTCCGCGAAGATTACGCACATACTCCGCAAGGATAAGCTTTCCGTAAGGCAGAAGATGAAGAATCTCTGGAAGACCATAACTTCCAGGGGCAAGCTCTTCTTCAGCGAACTCTTCACATCCAAGAAAGGTGAAGATTATAAGATGGAGAAGATCGTTTCATTCCTTGCGGTGCTCGAACTCGTAAGAAACGACAGCATCACGGTTGAACAGAAGAGACTTTTCGACGACATACTCATAGAGAAGAAGAGGAACTGATAATGGATGAAGAGAAAGATATTATCGTAACCGCTGAAGAACTGCCTGCCGCAATAGAAGCAATGCTCTTCGTGTCAGGTGACGGCATAACGGCGCAGGAGATGTCAGAGATAACAAATGTCCCCGTTAAGGATATTGAAGCTGTCCTTACCGATCTCATGAACAGGTTCGAGCAGAACCCCTGGAGCGGCATTACCATCCGCAAGGCAGACGATACATATTCCATGATGACCAAGCCTTCCGTAAAGAAAGTTCTGGATCAGATGTTTGCGCCCAGAAATTCGGTTCCCCTGTCATCCGCATCATACGAGACTCTTGCCGTAATCGCATATAATCAGCCCTGTACCAGAGCTGCCGTGGAGACCGTAAGAGGCGTATCTTCCGACAGCATAATCAGCAGGCTGCTGGACCGCGGCTGGATCGAGGAAGCGGGAACACTGGATGCTCCCGGACGTCCTGCGCTCTTCCGCACGAGCAAGCAGTTCCTTACTGAATTCGGCATATCTTCTGCCGATGAACTTCCTTCCATGGAACTCATGAGCTATCAGACCATAAGAGACCTTGAAGATTCGCTGCGTCAGGCTGCAGGTACCAAGGATAAGCAGATAACGATCGATAACATCATCGCAACGAATGTCGAAGCACCTGAGGAAAAAGAACAGCAGGATAAAGAATGATATGGACATCATCGAGATAATCGAAAACAGATACCAGGACATGAGCAAGGGCCACAAGGCCATAGCCGATTATTGTCTTGAAAACTACGACAGACTGGCATACATAACCGCTGCAAGATTAGGCGAGCTTTGCGGCGTGTCCGAATCGACTGTCGTAAGGTTCCCTCAGGAACTCGGGTTTGCGGGTTATCCCGAATTCCAGAAGGCCGTAAGGGAAGAGCATAAATCCAATCTTACGACCGTTCAGAGATTAAGTTATACCGACAGGTTCGATTCCCCTGCTGAAGCTGCCCGCGAGGTCATGAAAGCCGACATGAACAACATCAGGGAATCCATGGAAGAAATGGATATGGATTCTTTCGACAAGGCGGTAAACTGCATCTTAAACTCAAGAAAGATCTATATCATGGGCATCCGCGCATCGGCTCCTTTATCGGAGTTCATGCATTTCTACATGACGCTTCTTTTTGACGATGTCGTTCTCGTAAAGAGCACCTGCACGAACGAACTTTTCGAACAGGTAATGTCCATTACAGACAGGGATGTCCTTATCGGGATTTCTTTCCCCAGATATTCATCAAGAACGATCAATTCGATGGAGTTCGCCAAGAAAAAAGGCGCCTCCATAATCGCAATAACGGATAAAGACAATACTCCCATGACCGAACATGCGGACATCAAGCTTTTCGCAAGATCGTCCATGGCATCTTTTGCAGATTCTCTGACGGCACCGCTTTCGCTCATCAACGCTCTTCTCGTAGCCCTCGGAATGAACAGGAAAGACCATATCAAGGATTCGCTTGAATCACTTGAAACGATGTGGGCCCAGTTCAAGGTGTATGAGACGGGCAACGACAGGAAAGATACTGACAGCAATTGATGTTATAATATGCATCGGAAAAATCATTTTCGATAAGGAGAATTGATCATGGCATTTCAGATAGCGATAGACGGACCTTCAGGTTCAGGCAAGAGCACGCTCGCAAAGGGCGTGGCAAAGGAACTCGGCATCATGTATCTTGATACCGGCGCAATGTACAGGACTTGCGGACTTGCTGCTCTCAAGAGAAGGATCAGTCCCAAGGATCCCGCTGAAGTAAAGCGCATGATGGGCGAGATGAAACTTGAAGTCAAGTTCATCGACGGCGTTCAGCACATGATATTGGACGGCGAGGATGTGACGGGGCAGATAAGGACTCCCGAGGTGTCCGTTGCAGCTTCCGATATAAGCGCTCTTCCCGTAGTAAGAACAGCCATGGTCGACATGCAGCGTGACATAGCCCGTCATCAGAGTTTTGTTCTTGACGGACGTGATATCGCATCCAATGTCCTTCCTGATGCAAAATACAAGTTCTATGTGACTGCCAAAGCTTCCACAAGAGCAGAGAGAAGACTTGCGGAACTTCAGGAAAAGGGTGATTTCTCCCAGTCTTATGAGGAAGTCTTAAGAGATATCGAATACAGGGATGAGCAGGATTCCAACAGGGAATTTTCTCCTCTGATCCAGGTTCCCGAAGCGATCGTCATCGATACGGATCTTTATACGATCGAGGGGACAAAGGAATTCCTTTTGTCTCACATAGATGAGGAAGCCTGATGCCCGTTATCAAGGCTAAAGACTGCGGTTTTTGTTTCGGTGTAAAGAATGCCGTTGCAAAAGCGTTCGAGATGGCAGAAGCCAAGTCATCTTCGGACAGTCTTGTCATGCTCGGTGAACTTACCCATAACAGCATCGTCATGGACAGGCTTAAGAGCGAAGGATTCATTATCGTAGACGATGCAAAAGATGTCCCTTCGGGATCCAAGGTCATCATTAGGGCGCACGGTGTTCCTCCGTCACAACTTGAGATCCTGAAAGAGAAGGGCTGCGACATCCTGGACTGCACATGTCCTTTCGTAACAAAGATCCATAAGATCGTATCCGATGCAGCCCGTTCCGGAAAGAATATCATCGTATGCGGAACACCCGGTCATCCCGAAGTTACCGGAATATGCGGCCAGGCCGAAGAATATCCTGATGTAAAGGTTGCTGTAATATCGTCTGCAGAGGACCTCGAAAACGTTGAATTTCCTATGGATTCGGCCGTTTTGGTATCCCAGACGACCTTCTCTACGGAAAAGTTTAAAATAATTTGTGCAACTGTAGAAAATAAAATTGAAAAAAATCTTGTTTTTGATACAATATGTATTACGACTGAAAATAGGCAAAAAGAAGCGGCCTCGATTTCAGAGCGTGCAGACGTGATGTTAGTCATCGGATCGGCGCACAGTTCTAATACGAAAAAGCTGATGGATGTCTGTTCAGGTCGTTGTGCGAGAACGTATCTCATCAGTGACGCCAATGGGTTGGCTGGACTATTGTCCTCCGGTCTCATCAGGCCGTCTGACACGGTCGGTATCACTGCGGGAGCTTCTACGCCGGAAGATATCATTTTGGAGGTTGTTCAAACAATGAACGAAGAAGACGTAAAGAACATCGAGGGACAGGAGATCCCGGAAGAGAACTCAGGCAACGAGTTCACAGACTATGTTAACAGCATTTCTCAGATCAGAAGGGGCGCTGTCGTGGAAGGAGAAATAACTTCGGCAGATGCTGATTACGTTTACGTTGACGTTCATGACAAATCCGAAGGTAAGATTCCGATCGAGGAGTTCCAGGGTGAGAATGAGATCGATCTTGATGCTGCTATCGCTGAGCACAAGACTGTTAAGGTAGTAGTTAAGAAGGTCCGCAATACTGATCAGGGCAAGGACATCGATCTTTCCATGACAGCCGTTGACTATGAGAAGTACAAGGGCGAAGTCAAGGAAGCATATGACAGCAAGACTCCCATTACACTGAAACTCATCCGCACCGTTAAGGATGGTCTTATCGGTTCCTATCACGGTGTAGAGGTTTATATCCATAAGTCTCAGATCAAGTTTGGCGAGGTTAAGGATCTCGAGTCCTACATCGGCAAGGAACTTGAAGTTGTTATCACAAAGTTCGAGACAGAGAAGAACCGTTTGAGGATCTCCGGATCTCACAGACAGCTCGCTGCTCGTGAGAAGGCTGCCAAGGCTGCCAACATCTGGGATAACATCGAAGTAGGCAAGAGATATACAGGTGTCGTAAGAAGCCTTCCCGAGTTCGGTGCTTTCGTTGACATCGGCGGAGTTGACGGTCTCGTTCACGTATCCGAGATCACATGGGTCCGCAATCAGAAGCCTTCTGATGTTCTCAAGGTAAACGACGAGATCGAAGTTTATGTAAAGAGCTTCGATAAGGATTCCAAGAAGATCTCACTCGGCTACAAGAAGGAAGAGGATGATCCTTATTACAACATCACAGAGAGGATCCCTGAGGGTTCTGTTGTCGAAGGTAAGGTCGTAAGGATCTGTGACTTCGGTGCATTCATCGAGCTCGAGCCCGGTATCGATGCACTCTGCCACATCTCCCAGATCTCCGATAAGAGACTTGATAATCCTGCAGAAGTTCTTTCCAAGGGTGATGTTGTCCGCGCAAGAGTAGTCAAGGTCGATCCCGAGGGCAGAAGGATCTCCGTATCCATCAAGGATATCGCTCCCATCAATCCTCCTGAAGCTGAAGAGGCTGAGGATGAGGAAGCAGCTGATGAAGTCGTTGAAGCACCCGTAGAGGCTGCAGAGGCTCCTGTTGAAGCAGCAGTTGAGGCTGTAGAAGAAGCAGCAGCTCCCGCTGAGGAAGCCGTAGAGGCTGCAGAAGAAGCTGTTGCAGAGGCTCCCGCTGAGGAAACAGCTGAGTAAAAAAGAAAGTTTTTAAGCTTATGAAGGGGCATCTTCGTGACGCCCCTTTTTATATTCTTAACATTGGCACTTGCATAATCGGCAGAGTTGTAATATCATAATTTAGCCTGTGATTTGGAAAGACTCCGGGGTGTGGCTCAGGTGGTAGAGTGCTTGCTTCGGGAGCAAGAGGCCGCGAGTTCGAGTCTCGCCACTCCGACCATTTTTCAAATCTCATGCATAAGATACCGGGGTGTAGCTCAGGTGGCTAGAGTGCTTGCTTAGGGAGCAAGAGGTCGTGGGTTCGAGTCCCGTCACTCCGACCAAAGAGTTGTCTTGAAAGAGGCAACTCTTTTTATTTGCTCTTAAAGCCCTTGCTTGTAATGAAATGATTTCAATGTTATTATACCAGTAGAGTAATAAATCTGTTACCGCGAAAGGGATCCGCATATGAATAGTGAAATAAATCTTACCGGCAGTGAATGGGACATCATGAAGATAATATGGGAAAAGCAGCCCTGCACTTTAAGGCAGATATGTGATGCCGTAAAAAAGCAGCACGACTGGTCCCGCCATGCCGTAATATCTTTTCTTAAGAGAATGGAGACAAAAGGCACCATTTACGTTGAAGATGCCGATCCCGTTAAATTATATACCGCAGCCGTATCGCAGGATGATGCCATCCGTCAGGAGATGGGATCTACGATGTCGCGTCTGTTTAACGACAGCCCCATGATGCTGGTTTCCTATATAGCCCAGTCAAACAGATTTACCGATAAAGAGATAGAACAGATGATAGATATCCTTAAAGAGGGGGAAGACAGGAAGTGATAAGACTTATCTTACAGCTTCTGATTCAGACCGTTATTCAGTCATCGCTCCTTGCACTGGTCGTGCTTATGGTGCGAAGGCTGTTTAAGGTGAGGCTCGACAAGAGATATCTAAGCCTTTTATGGCTTCCTGTTTTGCTGCGTCTTTTCATTCCTTTCGGAATAGAAAGTTCATTCAGTCTGATGAATCTGTTTTCGAGGATCCCTGAGGACAGGTTCATCAATTCTCCTGTATATATTTCATCGCAGGAAAAGACTGCAGTTGCTGCTGCGGCATCTGATGCTCTGCAATTGAGCACGGTCCTTTTTGCCGTGTGGATCTTAGGCGTTGCTTTGACCGCTTTTGTGACCATATTTAACAACATCAGGTTCATGTCTAAGATCAGATCCTGCCGTAAGGAAGTTGATTCTGAGTTATTTAATGATCTTTGCCGTGAAGCGGGTATTAAGCGCACTCCGAAAATATACTGTTCATACAAGATACAATCTCCCTGCGCAGCCGGCATATTCCGTCAGGCGATCTACATGCCTGATTGGGAAGAGGGAGGAGAAGAGCTCCGTTATATCTTCATGCATGAACTCACGCATGTTAAGCGCTGTGACAATCTGTTTGCAGTAATAGTCTCGGTGGCATGTATCTTATATTGGTTCGATCCTCTTGTATGGATCATGGCGCATATCTCCCGTCAGGACCGTGAGCTCGGATGTGATGCCCAAGTCATGAAAGGACTGTCATATGATGAGAGGCAGGATTACGGCATGACCCTTATATCCGTATTAAGGAGACAGAACGTTAGAAGCAGATTGACCTGTGTCTCAGGTATGGCATCAACGAAGAAAGAGATGCATGAACGCCTTAAGGCCATTAAGAACTCTAGGCCGGCATCTGCTCTTGTTGCTGTTTTGATAATCGTTGCCATGGTTATCGCATCTGTAACACTAGGAACATCAGCCAAGACCGTTAAGGCGGCAAAGACTGATGCCGGTGATCTTAAGTCTGAAGTGCTTCCCGCAGAGAAAGTCCTGGCATATGTTTCTTCATCCGAATTTGACAAGGAAGAAGATTATTTCGGTACTGTCAGATTGAATGACGAAATGGCGATCAACAGACTTTATGATTGCCTCATGAGCGGAGACGGATGGACCGGAGATGATAAGGTCGTATTAGGATCTAATGATCCTATAGAAGCATATTATTTTATCACTGTTCCTGAGGACAACGGCGTAAAGGAAAAAGGAAAGGTTTTCCAGGTATATGATTTCGGTAACAGATGCTATGTTATCGATCAGGATCTTCCCTATAGCAGTTCCGGGATAATGTGTCACCGCATGTCTGACGAATGTTACGAAGAGTTCAGGATGCTTATGAAAGAAGCGGCTGACTAAGCTTTTCCGAAGATAAATATCCGTATTGTGTTAATGATGATACAGAAACGTTACATATGTTCTGTTTTGTTGAATTGTCCTCCAAAGCCTTGTATAATTTTGTAACCGAATGAAGATCAGGCGATTTATGGGTGTTTTCGGCTGATGACAGAAAGAGGTACATTATTTTAAAGCAAAAGATTACGGCTATAATACTTGCTGTTGTAGTAGTATTTACAAGTCTTTCCATGGACGGCGTCACGGCGCTGGCCTTTGATCGCGATTTCGATCTCATAGATTATAAGCCCAAGAAGACAAGTGAAGAGACTTTGCAGATGTACGATCTCATGTGGCAGTATTCCACCGATGAGCAGCGTTACTTTTTTTCTTCTGAAGTTAAGGCCAGAGCATGCGGCATGAAGGTCAAGGAGTTTGAACTCTTTGCGCGTGTTATCGAGGGCGAAGGGGCATTCTGCAAAAATGACATTACCGACAAGACCATGATCGCTTGTGTCGTTCTTAACAGGATCAACTGCAAGAGATGGCCTACCAAGACCGTAACCAGAACGGTCCTCCGTCCCAACCAGTTTCATGCAGTCAATCAGAAGAGACACGAATGCTATAAGGCAAGATCTCTCGATTCGGAATGGGCTATCGTCGAAGCAATAAGGCTTGTATCCGAAAAGAAAGTAGACTGCCATATGGTCTATTTCAATTCGAAAGGTTTCACCGGCTATTCAAGAGCTTTCATAAATTATGTCGACTGCGGTTACTGCAGAGGAAACTACTTCTCCTGTGTTAAGAAATGCAAGTGTGATTATTGTACAAACTGGGATCCTGACTGGAGTCCCGACAAGGTTACGATGTTCACCGAAAAGATCGAGCGTCCGATTGGTCCCAT
This sequence comes from Saccharofermentans sp., assembly GCA_024685385.1. Lineage (GTDB taxonomy): Bacteria > Bacillota > Clostridia > Saccharofermentanales > Saccharofermentanaceae > Saccharofermentans. Next base: position 62,705 of record JAIKVV010000113.1, read on the forward strand.
CGAAAGATCTGAACTTATCTTCCCCGGAAAGTGATCCTTCCGGGTTTTTTATTTCTCATTTTTACTTGGTCAATATAGACTATATGAGGATATGATTATTTGGAAAATCGATTGATGATTAAGTTCTGCATAATGTTATAATTTTCTTATCATGTTTTTTTGTGAGGAGTTTATTTATGAGCAGAGCTGATGATATCTTTATCGAGAATATCCGCACGATCCTTAACTCCGGTTATACAACGGAGAATGAGAAGGTAAGGCCTCATTGGGAGGACGGTACTCCGGCTTATACCTACAAGGCTTTCTGCATCGTTAACAGATATAACCTTGCAGAAGAATTTCCCATGCTCACCCAGCGATATATCAATTTCAAGGGAGCAGTTGACGAGCTTCTCTGGATCTGGCAGAAGAAGTCCAATAATGTCCATGATCTTTCCACCCACATCTGGGATGCCTGGGCCGACGAGACTGGTTCGATCGGCAAAGCTTACGGATATCAGCTCGGCGTTAAGCATCAGTATAAGGAAGGCGAGATGGACCAGGTCGACAGAGTCCTCTATGACCTCAAGAACAATCCTTCTTCAAGAAGGATCTTAACGAATATATATGTTCATCAGGATCTGCACGAGATGAATCTTTATCCCTGTGCATACTCCATGACTTTTAACGTTACGGGCAATAAGCTCAATGCCATACTTAACCAGCGTTCTAACGATATGCTTGTTGCCAACGGCTGGAATGTCTGCCAGTATGCGGTCCTCACGCACCTCATGGCAAGATGCTCGGGGCTTGAAGTCGGTGAATTTGTCCATGTTATTGCCGATGCTCATGTTTACGACAGGCATGTTCCGATCGTTAAAGAGGTTATCGCAAGACCCACATTCCCGGCGCCCAAACTCGTGATCGATGAAGGTATCACCGATTTCTATCAGTTCTCGACGGATAACATAAGGCTCGAAGGATATGAATACGGCGATAAAGTCAAGGGTATCCCCGTAGCTGTCTGATCTGAGGTGTTACCGGGAATATGAAACTCATTATCGTAAGACACGGCGACCCTGATTATGTTTCGGATTCGCTTACCGAGAAGGGCAGGAGAGAAGCTGAAGCCTTAGCAAAGAGAGTTAAGAACTGGGACATGGCAGGATGTTATGTGTCTCCCTTGGGAAGAGCTAAAGAGACCTGTGCCATCTGTCTTAAGGATCTTGATATCGAAGCTACGGAATTTGAATGGCTCCAGGAATTCTATTTCAGGATCTTAGACCCCGAGACAGGCGAATCCCGCATAGCATGGGATTTCATGCCGAGGTATTTTTGCCCTAATGACGAACTTCACGACAGGAATATCTGGCCGGATTCTGATGTGATGAGAACGGGTCAGTTAAGAGCGCATTATGATGCGGTCACAAAAGAATTTGATAAGTTCCTTTCAGGCTTGGGATATGAGAGAATGGAAGGCGGAGTATACAGAGTAAGGGAACATAATGACGGCAATTACGTGTTCTTCTGTCATTTCGGTTTGATGTCCGTGCTGACGGGATATCTGACAGGAATTGCCGCTCCCGCGCTCTGGCAGGGTTTCTTCTGTGCCCCAACAGGCATTACTGTGATCGGCACGGAGGAAAGGGAACCGGGATATGCATCTTTCAGGGTGCAGTATTTCGGTGATGCAAGCCATCTTGCAGATGAGGGTGAACCTTTGTCTGCATCTGGATATTTTACAAATATGTTTGACGACAGGAAAGGGGTATTATCATGATCGCGATCGCAGCAGTCGACATGAATTGGGGGATCGGTTACGCAGGAGAACTCCTCGTATCGCTTCCTGAGGACCAGAAGGGTGTTTTCCGCAAATATACGTCGGGGCACACTGTAGTTTACGGAAGAAAGACTCTGAAGACTTATAAGGATGAGAGACTTCTTCCCAACAGGATCAATGTCATCCTGACTCACGATGAAACATTCGAGAAGGAAGGCGCCGTTATCTGCCACAGTGTGGAAGAATTGAACCAGTATCTTGCTACTGTTAACGATGAAGTGTATCTCATCGGCGGTGAGACGACATATAAGCTCCTCCTCGACAGATGTGACAAGGCCATTATCACATACATACAATATGAATTCATGGCAGATGCCTTCTTCCCGAATCTCGACGAGAAACTCGACTGGGAGCTGGTATCTGAAGAACCTGCCATAGAAAGCGCTGCAGGCGTAACATTCTGCGTAAGACATTATGAGAGGATAAAGGAGGCTTAAGATGATATTCAAGAAAGCACTTGTAACTGCATTTGCTCTTGCAGCCGGGATAGCAATGATCCCAGCAGTCACCGCCAATGCTGCATCCGGCGTTAAGATCGATAAGGCTCATTTCCCTGATGCGGCTTTTCGCGCTTCACTGAAAAAATATTATGATCTTGACAATAACGGATATCTGTCATCCGGTGAAATAAAGAAGATCGACCATATAAGCTTTTTTAAGTCTGAGAACTTGTCCAGTCTTAAAGGCATCGAATATCTGACATCGCTTAAGATCCTGTATGTTGAAGCAGATAAACTTACAAGCTATGATCTTAGCAAAGTTACTACGCTGAAGCAGCTGGCGATAAGATCTGATATAGAAACTCTGGATGTTTCAAAAAATTCCAATCTTGAATACTTATGGATAGAAAGCAGTAAGCTTAAGTCGATAGATGTCAGCAAAAATATAAAGATCAAAGATATTTTGCTGACAGGCTTTTCTAAGCTGGATTCTGTTGATCTGTCGAAGAATACCGCTTTGGAATCCTTTGTAATATACAGTGATCAGCTTAAGTCTCTTGATCTTACAAAGAATACCGCGATCAAGAGTCTGGGTCTTTTAACAACCAAAGATTTTTCTTCGTTAAAACTGGGCAAGAATACAAAACTTACTGAAATTACCGTTGATGATTCTTCTTTGAAATCGATCGATCTTTCAGGCTGCAGTAACCTTGAAAAATTATATATCCAAAGTTATGAAATGACTTCGATCGACCTTCAGAAAAACACGAAGTTAAAGAGTATTGATGTTTACAGTACCAATATAGATGAACTTGATGTAAGTAATTGTAAGAATCTCGAATTTCTGAGTATTAGTTCAGACAGGGTTACGAAAGGCATTACAGTATCCTGCGGGCAGAAGTTTTATTACGGCAGCAGGGGATATAAGTCCACAGCCTCTTCATCCGATACATCGATCCTGACGGCAAAGACGGATAAGGTTACAAGCAATACGGGAACTGTATCATACAAAATGGCTGTTGAAGCTAAGAAGACCGGCAAAGCCGTTATCAAGGAAGTTATGGAAAGTGATTCAAGACAATGGCTGCTCTCCGTTAATGTTCTCTACAGCGATGTAACGAATAAGTCAGATTTCTGGTATTCGCCTACATACTATCTGTCTGAATCGGGCGTCGTAAAAGGCTATGACAATCAGACCAAGTTTAAACCGGCTAATGAGTGTTCCCGCGCTCAGATGGTAACATTCCTCTGGAGGCTCAACGGCTGTCCTAAGCCAAAGGCAAAAACAACTGATTTTACCGATGTCGCTAAGACGGATTATTTCTTCAAGCCTGTTATCTGGGCTGTAGAGCAGGGGATCACGACAGGCATTTCAAGCGAAAAGTTCGGGCCTGAGGTAATCTGCACCAGAGCGCAGACCGTTACTTTCCTTTGGAGAATGGCAGGTAAGCCTGACCCGAAATCGAAGACCTGCAAATTCAAAGATGTCTATGATAGCGATTATTACTACAAGGCAACCATCTGGGCGTCCGAAAAGAAGATCGTCGCAGGATACTCTGACGGCACTTTCAAGCCTAAGGATAAATGCCTCAGGCGTCAGATGGTTACATTCCTCTATAAGTATGATAAGTTCGTAAACGGCAAAGGCTGACATTATAGGTTTTATCTATAACTCCCCCGGAAACGGGGGAGTTTTTGTTAGCTGTTACTTTAATGGGACTTAAGTCAGCGAAGCAGGATATTGCCGAAAAATTTAACTTCATATATTACTCCTTTATTGATAAAATCTATTAAGTTAAAGAATAATTAATATGGAGGCAGACTGTTTGGATGAAGTGAAGTATAAGAGTGTACTGCTCAAAGTATCCGGTGAGGCCTTAGCCGGCGAATCGAAGGTAGGCATAGATAATGAAGTGACAGAAGGGAATAATCCCATGTATGTTACCAAGTCGATTACGGGGTTACTAAATAATGTTGGAAAGATTTTTCGTGATAGATTCAAGGAAAATCCAGAGTTCGTGCCGAAGGTTGATGTCAAGTTGAGACGGAAGATCGTGGAAAGAGTAGGCACATGGGTTGAAGCATGGGTAAAAATATATATTGTCCAGTATATTGAAAAACTGGCACGTGGTATAATTGTATTAAAGCAACCAATTGCCGTTTATATGTTTTCACGTTGATCACAAAGCTTCTTTGTTGAGTTTGTTTTTTGTGGAAAAGGAGAACTGAAGTATGAAGAAATCGGGTATTATAACTTCGGCGGTGACTTTATTGGTTACTCTTCTGTTAGTTGCAGGTGAATTTTTAAATCTAAGTATTGTTTCGGCAAATAATTATACTACATACTGTGAAAACAGATCTTGTAATACAATATACTATGGTAAAAATGGGAAAAATGAGTTTCTTTTTAATTATAGTGATTCTTTGTTTTTTTCAGATTCAATGGAAATAAATGGAGATATTGCGAAAATGTGTGTTTGTCTTGCAGTAGGTGCATACGGAAAAGATATAATTAATGAAACACTTCTTGAAAAGAGTCTTGCAAATATAGTAACTGTCGGTATGGGTTTTAAAATTGTAAAACAGATGAACTATGAACTGGTTGATTCTATGACTTTGGGAAGGGATGATTTAGATATAGTTGCGTTTACTATTGCAAAGAAGGAAATAGCAAATAAAATCGTATATTGTGTGCCTGTCAAAGGTACATCGGGAAATGCCGAATGGTATAGTAATTTTAATCTAGGAACAGGTGATGACCATGAGGGCTTCAGGAAGGCGGCCTACCAGGTATACGAAAACTTAATAGATACAATATCAAATGATGATTATTCAGATGAGGACACCATAGTATTAACAACGGGACATAGCCGTGGTGCAGCAGTTTCAAATATAGTTAGTGGATGGCTAACTTTAGAATCGTTATCTGGAGAGATGAATATTCCGCAAAAACAGATATTTTCATATAATTTTGCGTGTCCTGCAGTAAGTAGAAATGCCGATACGACATTGATGAATATATATAACTACAACAATCCGGGCGACTTGATTCCTTTGCTTCCAATTGAGAGTTGGGGTTACAAACGTTATGGGCATACAATTGATTATTTTTCTAATATATCAGCAAGAGATAATACATTTTATCAATTTAAAAGAACAACCAAGAGTGATTGCAGATCAGAAATAACACCTGAAAGATATAAAGTGATATTGGAAAGTTGTTTTTCTACACCTGATGATTTCAGGAAACCAGAAACTCAACTGTTGTTTAGGATTATGAGCTACTTTTTATTTGCTAATGGGAAGGATCGTGGCGAATTAAAAGCAGTTTTCAGTTGTGATAGCTATAAAGGAGCGATTGCTTCTGGATTGGTTATTGCGGAAACTGCTGAATCATTTATTGATGAGGTTATAGGGGGTAGTCATTTAAATAATTCTAGGGTGTTTTTGGATGGTTATTGTGAGAAAATGCGTGCTAAATATTCTCGATTGATTGAGTTGGTTGACCAGTACAGTGATAGTGCTGTTGAAATGGATGATACTCAGTTTGAAATTTTCCTTACTATGCATACTTCAAATATATCAGAAATATCCCGTGCGACGGGCATTAAAATTCAAACCAAAGCAGATATATATACTTGCAGAGAACAACTAGAAATTGTATTTGACAAATGTTCTTCATTTGAAAGTGGAAAAAATGATTTTATCAATCTGTTATACGATGGTAGTGGAAGTGTTAATGAATCTATTATTGATGCACATACGGGAGAGTTCTATGTTTTGTGGATGAATACTGAATATTGTGGCAATGATGGATGGAATTCATTTCCAGGTGAAATATCGCCTAAGGATTTTGTTATAAAGCCAGTTTGTTCGATTGGTGATAATTGTTTTTATGGTTGCGATGAATTAATTAGTTTTGCTATACCTGATAAAGCCACTTATATTGGTAAATACGCTTTTGCGAACTGTCATGAATTAAGTAAAGTAGAGATGCCCGATGGCGTAACCGGCATTGGTGAAAATGCATTTGCAAACTGTCAAGAATTAAATATTGTTGAATTGCCAAATAGCGTAACTTTCATTGATGAATATGCTTTTGACAATTGTACTAGTATAAAAGAAGTGTTTTTACCAGACGGGATTACATCAATAGAAAGTGGTGTGTTTAGAGATTGTAGTGGTTTGGTTAAAGTGGTTATTCCCAATAGTGTCAGAAAAATAGAAATGGAGGCATTTAAAAACTGTAGTAGTTTAAGGGAATTATTAATCCCGGATGGTGTCACATATATAGGAGTTGACGCATTTAATAATTGTAACAGACTAACAGAATTGAGAATCCCTGAAAGTGTTACTCAAATTTGTTTATTAGCGTTTTGTAATTGTAGTGGACTAACAGAATTGACCATTCCTAGTGGTCTATCTAAAATAGATCAAGGGGTTTTTAAAGGTTGTAGTGGTCTTAAAAAATTGATTATCCCTGATAATGTTGTAACTATAGGAATGAGTGCGTTTTCAGGTTGTAGTGGATTAGAAAAAGTTGAAATACCTGAAAGTGTAAAAACTATTGACATACATGCATTTGAAGAATGCACTAATTTAACTGAATTGGTTATGCCCTGTGGATTGGAACATCAGATATACGATAGTTATTGGCATTGGGATACTAGTCCGTTCAAGAATTGCAAAAAAATAAAGCGCTTAACATTTTCTGGCAAGGGAGATATGGTTGAATACAATTATATTGATTATTTTATGTGGCATTATAGTCGATCGGAGATTAAGTATGTTGAAATTCTGGAAGGCGTCACATCAATTGGGAAAAATTCATTTTATAATTGTAGTAATATATCTGAAGTTATAATTCCTAGTAGCATTATTTCAATTGGTGATGATTCTTTTTACGGGTGTATTGGGGTTACGGATGTATATTATAATGGTACACGTGCATCTTGGGAAAAGATAGATGGTCACGGATGTTTTAACAATGCTACAGTTCACTGTTTGGATGGTATTTACACAGAGACGGTTCCATCTTTAGCTCCGACGCCCTCCCCCACACCTGGACCGAACATATCGCCAATGCCTACAAACCCCAATTCGAAACCTACCGCTAATCCAACAATAACCGCAATTCCTACTAAGGGTCCCTCTGAACCTTCAATAAGCAAACCAACAGTTAAGCCAACAACAATACCAACGAATGCGCAAATAATTGCTCTTTCAATTGATAAAGCTATTGCTACTGTTATATGTGGAGAAAGAGTGTCCCTTAATGTGACGTTAATAGGGAAAAAATCTGTAATAAAATGGAAAACATCTGACAAAAATATTGCTGATGTGGATGAATTTGGCAATATCTCCACAAAACAGGCAGGCTCTGTTACCATCACTGCAACAGCTGCTGGTGAGAGTGCTTCCTGTGTTGTTACGGTACTTTATAAGGATGTAGCCGAGACGAAGGATTTCTGGTATGCACCTACCAACTATCTGACAGCTAATAATGTTGTTAAGGGCTACGACAACCAGACAAAGTTTAAGCCCGGCAACGATTGTACGAGAGCGCAGGTGGTAACATTTCTTTGGAGACTTGCAGGAGAACCTAAGTCGAAGACGACGACGACCAAATTCATGGATGTCAATAAGAGCGCTTACTACTATAAGGCGGTAATCTGGGCTCTGGAGAAAGGCATCACCACAGGAGTATCCAAGACCAAGTTCAATCCTTCTGGCGTATGCAGCAGAGCACAGACGGTTACCTTCCTATGGAGGATGGCCGGCAAGCCCGAACCCAAGACAAGATCCTGCAAGTTCTCTGACGTTAAGAGCAAGGATTATTTCTACAAGGCAACCATCTGGGCATCTGAGAAGAAGATCGTAGCAGGATATGATGACGGAACCTTCAAACCTAAGGACAAGTGCCTCAGGCGTCAGATGGTCACATTCCTCTATAAGTATGATAAGTTCGTAAACGGCAAAGGCTGACATTATAGGATTTATCTATAACTCCCCCGGAAACGGGGGAGTATTTATTTGCTGTTACTATAATGGGACTTAAGTCGGCAAAGCAGGATATTGCCGAAAAATTTAACTTCATATATTACCCCTTTATTGATAAAATCTATTAAGTTAAAGAATAATTAGTATGGAGGCAGACTGTATGGGTGAAGTGAAGTATAAGCGTGTACTGCTCAAAGTATCCGGTGAGGCCTTAGCCGGCGAGTCGAAGGTAGGCATAGATAACGAAGTGATCAAGGAGATATCCTCCAATATCAAGGCTGTATCAGACCTCGGTGTGGAGGTTGCAATAGTTGTAGGAGGAGGCAATTTCTGGAGAGGCAGATCTTCAGAGAAGATGGACAGGGTTACCGCCGACCATATGGGTATGCTCGCAACACTCATGAACGCTCTGGCTTTAAGTGATGCGCTGGAGCAGGTAGGCTGTACGACCAGAGTCCTTTCTGCCATTGAAGTCCGTCAGATGTGCGAACTCTATATCAGGAAGCGTGCGATCAGACACCTTGAGAAGGGACGTATCGTGATCTTTGCCTGCGGTACGGGCAATCCTTACTTCTCGACAGACACGGGTGCCGCCCTCAGAGCTACCGAGATCGGTGCAGATGTCTTCCTCAAGGCAACGATGGTAGACGGCGTTTACGACAAGGATCCGCATGTTTATCCTGATGCCGTAAGATATGAGACCGTCACCCATGATGAGGTGCTGAAACTCAATCTTAAGGTAATGGATGCTACCGCAGCGGCTCTCTGCAGGGATAACAATACCAAGATCCTTGTATTCTCCATGGAAGATCCCGAGAACATCGTAAGGATCGTTAAGGGAGAGAACCTGGGAACCCTTGTTGAATAAAATGTCACAGGGAATCAGAGACTAAAGAGATATAATTTAAAGACACATATCTGAAAGGAGAAGATGATCATGGCAATGATAGAGATCACAAAAGCTGATTATGACAAAGTGGAAGAGAAGATGAGGAAGTCTATTGACAATCTCATAGAGAACCTCAATGCGATCAGGGCTGGAAGAGCCAATCCTCACGTCCTGGACAAGATCACGGTCGATTATTACGGATCGCCTTCTCCTCTCAATGCCGTATGTAATATACAGGTACCCGAGGCCCGCATGATCACATTGACCCCCTGGGATCCTTCCATGCTGAAGACGATCGAGCGTGCCATACAGGCATCCGATCTCGGCATTACGCCTTCCAACGACGGCAAGGTAATAAGACTTCTCTTCCCGGTCCTCACAGAGGAGCGCCGTAAGGATCTCGTAAAACAGGTCAAGGTTTACGGTGAGGAAGCCAAGGTCGTTGTAAGAAACGTTCGCCGCGATTATATCGACAAGATGCGCGCTGCCAACAAGAAGAAGGAACTTACCGATGATTCCCTCAAGGAATACGAGGAGAAGGTCCAGAAGATCACAGATAAGTTCATCGGCGAGGTAGATACTACCTGCGAGAAGAAGAACAAGGAATTGATGGAGATCTGATGGCAAAAGGATCCGGCAAAGACAAGTATTCTACAGAAGGACTTAAGGTGCCCGAAAGCTTAGGCGTCATCATGGACGGCAACGGCAGGTGGGCCAAGAAGAGACTTCTTCCGAGGTCTGCAGGTCACCGTGCCGGCGCGGAGAACCTTAAGGAACTCTGCCGTAACTGCGGCAGGTATGGTGTTAAATATCTTACCGTGTATGCTTTCTCCACGGAGAACTGGTCAAGGCCTCAGTCTGAAGTCGACCAGCTCATGAAGTTGTTTGTTGAGTTTTTCGCAAAATATGATCCCGAACTCGAAGAGGAAGGGATCAGGGTCAGATTCACGGGCGATATCGATGCCCTTCCCGAAGAGATCCGCAAGGTATGCAGGGAAGGTGAGGAAAGATCCGCCGGAAGGCAGAAGATGCAGCTTATCGTTGCATTTAATTACGGCGGAAGAAGGGAGATCACCCGGGCTGCCCAAAAGCTTGCAAAGGACGTTGCCGAAGGTAAGATCTCCGTAGATGACATTACGGAGGATTCCATCTCTCAAAGGATGTATCTTCCCGATGTACCGGATCCCGAACTGATAATCAGACCGTCGGGAGAGATGAGAATATCAAACTTCCTTTTGTGGGAGTGTGCATATTCAGAATTCTGGGTATCAGATACTCTGTGGCCGGATTTCGGATATGATGAACTGACGAGCGCGTTCAGGGATTATGCCAAGCGTGACAGACGCTTCGGCGGATTAAGTAAAAATGAAGGATGAGATCAGAAAATGAGACAAAGGGTAATAACAGGTTTTATATTTGCAATCGCCGTTGCAGGACTATATATACCGTCCCTGTTCTTACCCGATCTTATCCTGCTCTTTGTGCTGCCTGTAGGCATCATAGGGACTTATGAACTCATAAAGGCCTTTAAGTCCGGCGGCTTTAAGCCCTGCGTTCCGCTGATCATCGCAGGAGAATCCATAGGCCTTGTCGTCTATATCGTATCAAGATTCTTGGCATTTGATCTTTCCAAAGTGCTCGCATTCTTTATGCTTCTCATATTGAGTTTCTGCCTTGCTTCGGTAATACTTGTCCCCGTCGTAAGACAGGAGGCGTTTTCGGATGCATCAGATAAGGGAGGCGTAGGCAATACATTTGTTGACGGCGCGATAACGGCCGGGATAATCATTTACATCGCATTCCCTCTGTTCTGTCTCATAAGCTGTGTCGGCTTCGGTCAGAACGGCTGGTATTACATGTTGCTTGGTGTTGTCTCGTCCTGGATGTCGGATGTTTTTGCTTATTTTGCGGGTGTTACTCTCGGCAAGCATAAGATCGTTCCCCACATTAGCCCCAAGAAGTCCTGGGAAGGCTGTATCGGCGGAGTCATCGGCTGTGCCGTGATAGTTGCTCTTTATTCTGACCTCGTTATCTACGGGCTCGATAAGCCCGATATCGGTATTGTCGGCTTTACCGTTTTGACATTCATATTCGGCATGTTCCTTTCTGTCGTATCCCAGCTTGGCGACTGGCTTGCTTCGGTTATCAAGAGACGTGTCGGCATCAAGGATTACGGGAATATCTTTCCGGGTCACGGCGGTATGATGGACAGATTCGACAGCACTTTCTTCACGATTCCTGTCGGATGTCTTCTTGCCCTGACGATATCAGTATTCTTCAGATAATCAACGGATGGTGATATATGAAAGTTTTATCGGTTTTGGGTTCTACCGGGTCGATCGGTATTCAGACCTTGGAGGTCGTAAGACGTAATCCCGAAGATTTTAAGATCGTGGGATTGTCCTGCGGCAGTGACATCGAAACACTTTTAGGTCAGATAGAAGAGTTTGCTCCCGAGCTCGTATCCGTGGCGCAGGAAGATAAGGCTGATGAATTACGGGAATTCATTAAGAGCCGTATTCCGGGATCCAAGACCGAAGTCATAGGGGGAATAAAGTCTGCAACGGAAGTCGCATGTCTTTCTTCCGCGGATGTTGTCGTCGGAGCCATCGTAGGCTTTGCAGGCCTTGAACCCGTATACCAAGCCATCAGATCCGGCAAGGACATTGCACTTGCAAACAAGGAGACTCTTGTTGCCGGCGGTGATTTCATAATGAAGGAAGCAGCTTCGGCAGGAGTTAAGATCCTTCCTGTCGACAGTGAGCATTGTGCTGTATGGCAGTGCCTCTGGGGCGAGAAAAAAGAAAATCTTGACAGGATCCTTCTTACCGCATCGGGCGGACCTTTCCGCGGGATGAAGAGGGAAGATCTTGCAAATGTTACTTTGGAGATGGCTTTAAATCATCCGACCTGGAAGATGGGCGGAAAGATAACCATCGATTCTGCTACCATGATGAACAAGGGCTTGGAAGTCATAGAAGCCCATCATCTTTACGGCATCGATGTATCTAAGATAGATGTAGTTGTACATCCCCAGAGCGTCATCCATTCAATGGTAAGGATGCGCGACGGATCGGTATTGGCGCAGATGGGCATGCCCTCGATGATCCTGCCGATCATGGTGGCTCTCTATTATCCGGAGAGAGGGGACATGATAAATGAACCTTTTGATCCTTTCTGTGAGGGTGCCCGGAATCTTACTTTTGAACCTTGTGATACGGAAGTCTTCGGACTCGTAAAACTGGCTTATGAAGTTTCTTCTGAAGGCGGCATATTGCCTGCAGCAATGAACGCTGCTAATGAAGCAGCCGTGGGATCTTTCCTGAACGGCGGGATCGGTTTCATCGATATAGAGAATGTCGTCAGGAAAACCGTCGACTTTATGGCAAAAGATAATCAAACTGCAAATATAGATACTGTCACTGAAGCAGACAGGCTGGCGCGCGACATAGCGAATAACATGATAAGGGAGATTTTAAATTGAGTGTTTGGACGATCATAGTAGTTATTTTGATGCTCGGACTCCTCGTGACTATCCACGAGCTGGGTCATTATTGGACAGCTACACTTCTTAAGATCAAGGCTTTCGAGGTGTCGATATTTGTCGGCCCCAAGCTCATCAAATGGAAGAACAAAAAGGGCGTGGACTTTTCGATCAGATGCATTCCCTTCGGCGCATATGTGCTTTTCACACAACTGGATGAAAACGGCAATGCCATAGAAAGCGATGACCCGCAGCTTCTTGTCAACCAGCCGCGTTTCAAGAGGCTCCTCGTGTCGCTCGCAGGCCCTCTGATGAACATAATCCTCGGAATTGTCATATTTGCCGTGCTGAATGTAGCCACGGGATTTACGAGTTTGGATATCGCAAAAGCTCCTGAAGGTTCCCAGCTCTATTCTCAGGAATACACAGTCGGGGATACGATCACTGCGGTTAACGGACATAAGGTCTTTACCCAGCTTGACTATTATTATGAGAGCGAGATAGCCGTAAACCAGCTTCAGGATCTGACTTTAACATTGAAATCAAAGGAAAACGGCAATCAATATGACGTTAAGCTCGTTCCCGAGGTCGGTGAGCGTCCCATGATCGGAGTCACTGCAATTACGTCTTGCGATAACAAATATAATGCCTGGGAGATAGTAGGCGTTGATGAGAATCAGAACGGAGGCAAGCCGGTCCTTAAAGCAGGAGACTATCTGATTTCCGTTGACGGAAAGGCTACCTGCGATAAGGATTTTAATGATTTCCTTGCAACGCGTAACGAAGGCGATACGATGAAACTTGAATATATAAGGAACGGGGAGACTTATACTGCTGACTGCATTAAGACCATGATCAGGTATGCTAACCCCAGAGGAATATATCTGATCGCATACCGCGTTGATTCCGTTCCCCAGTTCTTCCGCTCACTCGGATATGCAGCGAAGATGCCGATCACGGTATCCAATGTTTCGGTCAAATCCATAAGGGATGTCTTCGTCGGCAAAGAGGAAGTCTACAATATGGTATCCGGTCCCGTCGGAGTTACCACGGCTGTATCGGATGTAGTTGATAATGTCGATGAGACAGTAGAACAAAAAGTCATTTCCGTATTCATACTCTGCGGATATATATCGATTGGTCTGGCTTTCACGAATCTTCTTCCGATACCGGGACTTGACGGCGTGCAGATCGTTCTCATTATTGCAGAGATGATCATAGGAAGACATCTTTCCAAGAAGACGGAAAACATCATTAATGCCGTAGGATTCGTTTTGCTGGTGGCGCTGGTTTTGTTTGCTCTGGCATCGGATGTCATAAGGATATTCATCGGAGGATGACATGACTCGAAAAGTTAAGATCGGAAATGTTGAGATAGGCGGCGGATCAAGGATCAAGATCCAGTCGATGAATACGACTGATACGGCGGACGTAAGATCTACTCTTGAGCAGATCACAAGACTTGCCGATGCAGGCTGTGACATCACGAGAGTCGCGATCCCCAACATGGAAGCGGCTGAGGCTTTAAAGGAGATAACAAAAAATTCTCCCATTCCCGTTGTCGCAGATATCCATTTTGACTACCGTCTTGCCATAGCAGCCTGTGAGAACGGTGCCGCAAAGATCAGGATCAATCCCGGCAATATCGGCGATCCTGCCAATGTCAGGAAAGTTGCCGACTGCTGCAAGGAGAGGAACATCCCCATAAGAGTAGGCGTTAATTCCGGATCAGTGGAAAGGTCTCTCATCGAAAAATACGGCGGCGTTACTGCCGAGGCCATGACGGAGAGCGCTCTCGGCGCAGTGAAGATCCTGGAGGATATGGATTTTTCGGATATCGTAGTATCCATAAAGTCTTCATCGCCCAAGCTCACCATAGAGACTTACAGATGCCTTGCATCCAGAAAGGATTATCCTCTGCATGTAGGAGTAACCGAAGCAGGAACTTTAAGGGAAGGCATGATCAAGTCAGCCGTAGGCATAGGAACTCTTCTTGCTGAAGGCATAGGCGATACCATAAGAGTATCGCTTACGGCAGATCCTGTAGAAGAAGTCAAGGCCGCAAGGATGATATTAAGAGCGCTTGACCTGGGTGCGCCAGGCATAACCTTCGTATCCTGTCCTACCTGCGGAAGGACACAGGTTCCGCTCATTGAACTTGCCAATAAGGTTGAAAGCAGGATATGCGATCTGCCTTATAACATCAAGGTTGCGGTCATGGGATGCGCCGTAAACGGCCCGGGAGAAGCAAGAGAAGCCGATATAGGCCTTGCAGGGGGCAAAGATGAATTCCTTCTTTTCGAGAAGGGGCAAACGGTAAGAAAGATAAAGACTGCAAACATAGATGCGGCTGCCGAAGAATTTGTAGAAGAGGTTATCAGAGTTGGAAAAGGACAAAAGACTGATCAGGCTGTATGAAGCGCCGGACATTGAAAGTTACGGCATCAGCGGGATAACAGTTGACAATATAACGATCTTCCAGAAATTAGGGAAGATCGTAATCACACTTACGGGCAGCGACAGCCTTAATGAAAACAACCGCTTGGGTGTCTACAGCGATCTGTTCTCTCAAAGGTACCGCCTTAAGATGCTGCCGCGTTTTCTTGACATAAATGAGGAAAACATCGAGGAGAGGGTTTCCTGCCTTACCGACACGGTCAGATATCTTGCCAAGGATATCGACGAATCGCTTTTCGGCAAGCTTTCAGGCATGGAACTTAAATGGAGATCAGGAACTCTTGAGATCGGGATACCGTCAGGCATGTTCAATGTTTATGATGACGGGGAATTGTCCAGGATCGAATCGGAGGTTAAAAGAGTCCTGGAAGGATTGACATCAGTTGACATAAAGAACGTCAGGATCGTATCACTTGAGGATACCGAAGATGTATACATCAACGACAGTGACCCTTTTTCAAATACAGCCGTAAAGTATTACAGAAATGAAGAGGAACTTGAGCCCGTCAAGGTCAGCATGAAAGAGGAGCTTGAGGCCAAGTTTGACAAAGAGCATCCCGAGCTTGATAAGAACTCATGGGAATATAAGGCTAAACTTGCCATGGCGACGACGCCCAAGAGCGACAAGAAGTTCAAGATCGAGAAGAATTCGGAATCCAAGGTTTTCGGAAGGGTTAAGGAAGGCATAGCGACCGAAGACATCGATAAACTTGAAATTGGCGGATCGGAAGTCAACATAATCGGCAATCTCATAAGAAATGATGAATTGAGGCTCGTAAAGGGCGGCAAGTCCGTCATTGCCAAATTTATAGTCCTGGATAAGACGGGAGGCATCTCCTGCGTCATGTTCTTAAAGCCTGAAGAAGCTGACGGATTCGAAGCCATGTTCGAACCCGATAAGCCGAGATTCTGCGGTATCCAGGGAAGCCTTGACAATGACAGGTTCAGCGGTGAACCGCAGTTCAGAGTAAACGGCATCTTCGAGGCAAAGGCTCCGGAGGGAAGGCATGACAATGCCCCCGTTAAGAGAGTCGAACTGCATTGCCATACTACTTTCTCCGAAAAGGATGCTACGTCGGTTCCGTCGAAGATGATGAAACTTGCCGCATCCTTCGGTCACAGGGCTTGTGCGGTAACTGATCACGGTGTTGTTCAGGCCTTCCCCGAAGTCTATAACACGGCAATGGACATTGCCAATAAAAGTTCATCCGAGAAGGATCCTTTTAAATCCATTTTGGGCTGTGAGGGATATCTCGTAGATGACGGCAATACCGTATTTTTTAATCTGCCTTTTAATACGGACCTGGGAAGTCATGTCGGAACATTTACGGCAATAACTGTCAGGCGCCATGGCTCTGATCCTTCCAGTGACACTTTTACCGCTGTTGCAGCATCCAAATACAGACTGAAGGATTATAAGAGCAAAAAGCCCTACAGCGAAGGTGAGAATGACGATGATGCAATGGCTTTTGTCGCAAAGGACGTGGATAAGTCTCTTTGGGATGAATCCGAGATGCCGGAAAGCCTGTCCGATGAAGCTCTTAAGACAGAAGAAAGCTCGACTTATGAGCCTGTTGCCGATATAAGGAAATATACAGATGTTCCGCTGGAATATTCGGATGTCGAATCCATTCCGGAAGATATGGTATATGAGCATGTTGCTGATTTCTTTGCGGAGTTTGAAGACAGGATCTTTGACGGCGAGAATGTAAGCCAGTCCTATTTCGTAATGGGAGAGCTTCTTGATTTTATCGAAGGCTCTTACGTAACAGGTCCTGATATCTTCAGGACACTTGCTTTCCTGCGCCGCGCCGGTTTCGGAATAGATGTCGAAAAACATGTTTACTACAAGCATAAGTTCAATATGCCCGTATCGAATGATGAAGACATAATCGAATGCTATTACGGAGGCGATTATTCCGGATATGAGATGCCGGATCTTGATTCGGACCTTTCGGAAGATGAGATGTTCGATATAAATAAGAAGAGCGCAGAACTCCTCATATCCATGATCCGTGATTCGGGCACTTGTGACCCCTATGAGATCAATTCCAAGATCGGTCACAAGAGCGTTGATGATATCAAGTCGAGGAAAGAATCCCCTACATATCACATCATCTACCTTGTAAGAAACTATGTAGGTCTTTACGGGCTTTATAATCTCGTTTCCGAGTCTCATGTTAACTACTTTTCGATGAGACCAAGGACTCCCAAGAGCCTTCTCAGGTACTGGTCGTCAGGTCTTATCATCGGAGGTGCCTGCGAAAGAGGCGAGATATACCGTCATGTGCTTACTACATATAAGGCCTGCGGCAAGGACCGCAGCAAAGCTCGTGAATTATTGAAGGATTCTGATGAATTCAAAAAGATATTGAGCCTTTATGATTATGTTGAGATACAGCCCTTGTGCAACAACATCTTCCTTACGAGGCAGGATCCTTCAAAGTCTGATACAGGTGCCGTTTCCATAAATGCGGAGGACATAAGGGTCGTAAACGAACTCCTTGTAGAAACGGCAGACGATCACGGCATGATCTGCTGTGCCACTTGTGATGCCCACTATCTTGAGAAGGATGACGGTCAGTACCGTAAATACATCATGATGGATATGGGATTCAAGGATGCCGAGCTTCAGAGCGATCTCTACTTCAGAACGACGGAAGAGATGCTTGAGGAATTCACATATCTTGGTGATTCCAAGGCTTATGAAGTCGTTATCACGAATACAAACAAGATCGCTGATATGATCGATTTCGGGATCAAGCCCTTCCCGGACGGAACATACCCGCCCATGATATCCCACGCCGCAACGGATGTGAGGGATATCACATATACGCGCGCCAACAAACTCTACAGGCATAACGGCGAGCTGCATCCCCTTGTTAAAGCCAGGATCGAAAAGGAGTTGGGTTCCATCATCGGCAACGGCTTTGCGATCATGTATTACATCGCATACCGTCTGGTTAAAAAGTCCAATAACGACGGTTATATCGTCGGTTCAAGAGGTTCAGTCGGATCTTCCTTCGTTGCCACCATGTGCGGAATATCGGAAGTAAATCCTCTGCCGCCCCACCACAGGTGTCCGAAGTGTAATTACACCGAATTCGATGAAAGCGGTAACTACGGTTCCGGCTACGATCTTCCCGATAAGGCTTGTCCCTGCTGCGGTGAGGATATGAAGAAGGACGGCCAGGATATTCCTTTCGAGACTTTCCTGGGTTTCAAGGGCGACAAACAGCCTGATATTGATCTTAACTTCTCGAGCGAATACCAGCCGAGAGCCCATAAATATGTTGAATATCTCTTCGGACTTACACATACTTTCCGCGCAGGTACCGTAGCATCCTTCAAAGACAAGAATGCTCTGATGGTAGTAAGGAAGATCTGTGAGGAGAGAGGAGAGCCTTACTCCGCGGGCAAGCTCGCCTATATGTCTTACGGGATCATCGGCGTTAAGAGGACTACGGGACAGCACCCGGGTGGCATCGTTGTTATCCCCAAGGAGATGGATATCTATGATTTCACTCCGATCCAGTGCCCTGCAAACAAGACGGATCTCGGCATCATCACGACACACTTCGACTTCAACGCGATGCACGATACCATACTTAAGCTCGATATCCTGGGTCATGCGGATCCTACTATGCTCCGCATGCTCTATGAGTTGACCGACATAGACGTAACGACCATCCCGATCCCGCAGGAAAAGGTCATGTCCTTGCTCAAGGATTCTTCCGCTCTGGAACTTCTTCCGTCCGGAGATCATGAGCGCGGTGCCACATTGGGACTTCCCGAACTCGGAACTCCAATGGCCAGAGGCATGATCGAAGAAGCAAAACCTGCAAGGTTCTATGACCTGGTCCAGCTCATGGGTCTTTCGCACGGAACGGATGTATGGCAGGGCAATGCCCAGGATCTCATAAGGAGCGGGACCTGCGATATCAATACCGTCATAGGATGCCGTGACTCCATCATGACAAGGCTTATCTATTGGGGCCTTCCCAACAAGGATGCTTTTGACATCATGGAGAACGTCCGTAAAGGTAAGGTCGCCAAGGGCAAGGTCCCGGAGAAGTGGGAAAAATGGAAAGCTGAGATGAAGGAGAAGGGCGTGCCTGACTGGTACATCGAATCCTGTCAAAAGATCAAGTACATGTTCCCGAAAGCTCATGCTGCGGCTTATTCCATTTCATCTTTGCGCATAGCATGGTTCAAGGTCTTCTATCCTGTTGAATACTACTGCGCATACTACACGATCAGAGCGGGCGAGTTTGATGCTTATACGATGTGCTTCGGAAAGGAAAGAGTAGTAGCAAGAAGAAAGTTCCTGGAAGAGCAGAAGAAGCATGATGACAACCCCAAGATCAAGGACGAAGCGCTTCTTTGCGAGCTTGTAGAAGAGATGTACGACCGCGGGATCACATTTGCTCCCATCACGCTGGACGGATCCGACGGCAAGAAATTCTTAAAGGTCGGAGACAAGGAGATAAGACCTCCTTTCTCTGCGATCGACAGCATCTCCGAAAGTATGGGTATCGGCATACAGGAAGCAAGGGATCAGGAGCCTTTCAAGAACAGGGAAGACTTTACTACAAGGAGCGGCATAGGGCAGTCTGCAACACAGGTAATTCTGGATTACGGCGGCATCATCGATGATCTGCCCGAGAGTGCGCAGATGACTTTGTTTGACTTTTTCGATGCCGGCGGAGGCGGATTCTGATGAAGGCCGCAAGGGTTATATTAAGAGACGCTGTCAAGCAGCTCGACAGACCCTTTTCATATCTTGTCCCTGAGGACATGGATAAGATCGGGGCAGGTTATGCTGTCCGCGTTCCTTTCGGCAATGCAAAAAGATCTAAAGATGCTCTGGTTATTGAAGTTTACGATGAGACGGACGGATCTGTCTTATCCAAGATGAAATATATTGACAGCCTGATAACGGAAGACCCGGTCATGAATCCGGATCAGATGGCCGTGCTGGATAAGGTCGCAAGCCGTTTTAACTGCACTTTGGGACAGGCCGTCGCTCTCTTCGTGCCGGCTTTCGTATCTTCCTATAAGGATCCCAAGGTTACCATGGTAACTCTGGTTGATAAGGATGAGGCTTTGGAAAAAGTCAAGGCAGGGTCTTTCCGCAGTTATAATCACATAAGGATCATTGAATACCTGGCTGAATCCGGCCCTGCCGAAAAGAAGGTCCTTCTAAACTCTGCCAAGGCAACTGCAGCCCAGCTTAAAGCATTGGCTGACAAAGGGATCGTCAGGCAGAGCAAAGTAAAGGCTGCAATTGAGGAGACAGAGGAAGAAGAGGAGATCCAGGGCCGCTTTACCGAAAAATACGATCTTAACGATGATCAAAAGAAGGCGGTGGAAGAGGTTACATCATCCATCCTGCCCCCGGGCCAAAAGGAAGTATATCTGCTTCACGGCATAACAGGGAGCGGCAAGACCGAAGTCTATCTCAATCTGGCAGAGAAGATTGTTGCCGAAGGAGGCGGTGTCATCTACATGGTGCCCGAGATATCGCTTACTCCTCAGACCATCGGATGGATCAAGGGGCGCCTCGGAACGGGTGTCGCGGTCCTTCACAGCCGTCTTACGGACCGTGAGAGATTCAGGCAATGGGATCTCATAAGGAGCGGGAAGGCTAAGATCGTCGTGGGCCCGAGATCAGGCATCTTTGCGCCCGTACAGAACCTGAAACTGATAATAATCGATGAGGAACATGACGGATCTTATAAATCCGAATCCCATCCGAGATATAATGCCAGGGATATCGCAATGATGCGCGCAGGCATAACCGGTGCCAAGATAGTCTTGGGTTCGGCAACGCCTTCGGTAGAATCTTTTTACGCTGCCAAGAACGGTTATTACAAGTATCTTTCATTGCCTTCCAGAGCTAGAAACGATTCGGTGCTTCCTGTCATAAGGCCTGTTGACATGAAAGAACAGTTAAAGCTGGGCGCCGGGCAGATCCTTTCGCTCCCTCTTCGAAATGCCATGGCCAGGGCTTTTGCATCAGGCAATCAGGCCATGCTCTTTTTGAACAGGAGAGGTTATTCAAGAAGCCTTGTGTGTTCCGACTGCGGGCAGCCTGCATGCTGTGTCAATTGTTCCGTGGCGATGACCCTGCATTCATCTCAAAGAGGCGGCAAGCCCCTTTTGATATGCCATTACTGCGGATATACCATTCCGGCATCTGATGCCGAATGCTTAAGCTGCAAGAGCCGTAAGTTTATCAAGGCAGGATTCGGTACCCAGCAGCTTGAAGAACTGCTCGCCTCATTATTCCCGGGACAGAAGGTCCTGAGGATGGATCAGGACAGCATGATGAGCGCCGAATCCTATAAAGAGGTAACGGATTCTTTTGCGAGGGGAGATGCATCTATCCTGATAGGGACCCAGATGATAGCAAAAGGCCATGATTTTCCCAAGGTAACGGTAGTCGGCATCCTTGGAGCAGATCTGATGCTCGCATCATCCAACTGCAAAGCATCAGAGAGGGCGTTCCAGCTCATTACCCAGGCCGCCGGCCGCGCAGGCAGGGGATCTGATCCCGGAGAAGTGTTCATCCAGAGCTTAAGGCCCGATATGCCCCTGTTCGGATATGCAGCGACGGGCGATTACGAGGCTTTCTACAATACCGAGATCGAGTACAGGGAGAGGATGCATCTTCCGCCTTTCAAGGCATGCGGTCAGCTTACTGTACAGTCTGAAGACGAGACGGGGCTTGATGTAAAGGCATCCGAACTTGCAAGGTATGTGAGGGACTTTACTTCATATCAGGATCCGAGATACGGATTTGAGGTCTTCGGGCCGGTTCCTGACGTCATATACGAGCTCCGTGGAAAATACAGGATGAACATCATGCTCAAGGCTGCAAATAAATCTGCTTTAAATGCAGTGTTTTCGCAGGTTGCGAAGGATTTTGACCCCAGGGAATACCAGATCTCATACGATAACGATTCCGTCAGCTGACAAGTCCCGCGTTGTACGCGCCAGAAGTACATATGTGCTCCCCGAAAGTATATCTTGATTATATTTAAATAAGGGTGCTAAAATCTACGGGTGTATTCTTTTTCACAAAGGAGGAAATGATATGTCCAGACCAGTATTTCAGGGCGCAGGGGTAGCAATCGTAACACCTTTTACAGATAACGGTATCGATTTTGCCAAGTTAGAGCAGATGATCGATTTCCAGATAAAGAACAAGACCGACGCGATCATTATCTGCGGATCCACGGGTGAAGCAGCAACCATGACCGAAGAGGAACATATTGCAGCGATCAAGTGTGCAGTTGATGCAACGGCAGGAAGAGTTCCCGTCATTGCAGGCACGGGTTCCAACGATACGCAGTTCGGCGTTGAACTCACAAAGAAGGCACAGGAACTCGGCGCAGACGCAGCTTTGCTCGTAACGCCTTATTACAACAAGTGCACACCCGAGGGCCTTTACCGTCATTACAAGACGATCGCATCTGCCGTTGATATTCCGATCATCCTTTACAATGTTCCTTCCAGGACTAACGTAAACATCGCACCTGCAGTCCTTGCAAGACTTGCCGAGTGTGACAATATCGTAGGCGTTAAAGAGTGCAACCTTTCCCAGGTTCCCGATACGGTATCTTTGACAGGCGACCGTTACGCTCTTTATTCCGGCGAGGACGGACTTGTTGTTCCCATGCTCTCTCTCGGAGCTCAGGGCGTTATTTCCGTTGTATCCAATCTCCTTCCCGAAAAGATGAGCACGATGGTTCATGCTTATCTTGACGGAGATCTGAAGACGGCAAGAGATATCCAGATAAACATCATTCCTCTCGTTAACGCTCTCTTCTGCGAGGTCAACCCGATCCCCGTCAAAGAAGCTCTTAACATCGCAGGCTGGAATGTAGGCATGCCGAGGCTCCCTCTTTGTGAGATGAGTGAAGCAGGTCATAAGAGAATGGTTGAAGTCCTCGCAGGATACGACCTTTCCGCAATGAAAGAATATATCGGATAAGAGGAGAAAAACCGGACTATGTATAAGATCCTTATGCACGGATGTTGTGGAGCCATGGGTCATGCGATCTGCAGGATGTGCCGCGACAATGAAGAATTTACCGTAGTTGCAGGCGTGGATAAGATCACCGAGTGTGATGAATATAAATTCCCCATATTTGCAACTCCCGATGAGTGTGACGTCGATTTCGATGTCATCATAGACTTTTCGAACAAGAGCGCAGTCGATGCCGTTACTAGATTTGCAATGAAGAAGGGTAAGCCCATCGTTTGCTGCACGACGGCTCTTTCCGATGAGACAGTCGCGCTGCTTAAGGAAGCGTCGGAAGTCATTCCCGTATTTAAGTCTGCAAACATGAGCATCGGCATCAATGTCATGGTCGAACTTGTAAAGCAGGCTACCAAGGCTCTCTACAAGGATTCTGATATCGAGATAATCGAAGCACATCATCACCGCAAGCTCGATGCTCCTTCAGGCACGGCCATCATGATCGCAGATGCTGCCAAGAGCGCCATCGATGAGGATGTTGAATATGTCTATGACAGACACAGCGTCAACGAAGCAAGGAAGCATAACCAGATCGGTATCTCCTCTATCAGGGGAGGCAATATCGTCGGTGAGCATGAGATCATGTTCATAGGCGATGAAGAGACTGTCAGCATTTCCCACAGCGCCAAGACACGTGATGTTTTCGCAAGAGGTTCTTTGACGGCTGCGGCTTTTGTAGCTGATGCAAAGCCCGGTCTTTATGATATGTCGGATGTAATAGCCAAGGCATTCGAAAACTGAAAAAAGCAATTAAAAAGAATATCGGAGGATAACAAAAAATGTTCGGATTGATCTATTTTGACGGAGCAACTGCTACAGGTGCTGATTCTATGGCGGGCAACGATTTCATGAGTACGATCTACTCAATCGGCCTTCTCGTCGTAA
>JAIKVV010000030.1 GCA_024685385.1 Saccharofermentans sp.
AAGCAATTAAAAAGAATATCGGAGGATAACAAAAAATGTTCGGATTGATCTATTTTGACGGAGCAACTGCTACAGGTGCTGATTCTATGGCGGGCAACGATTTCATGAGTACGATCTACTCAATCGGCCTTCTCGTCGTAATGTTCATAGTATTCTATTTCCTGCTCATCAGGCCCCAGCGCAAGAGAGACAAGGAACTCAAGCAGCAGATGTCAAGCCTTGCAGTAGGCGATAAGGTAGTCACTATCGGAGGTCTTGTAGGACTCGTTGCAAACATCAAGGACGAAGAGATCACGATCTCCACATCTGCAGCTAATACTCTGGTTACATTCACAAAATCTTCCATCCAGACTGTAGTTAAGCGTGATGATATCGGCAAGGCTCCCGAGCAGCCCGAGAAAGTAGGATTCTTCGGAAAGAAGAAGGCAAACAAAGAAAAGGAAGAATAATGTTTTATGGGAAGGATCCCTGAACGTGTAATTGATGAGATTCTTGATAAGGCCGACATCGAATCCGTTGTCGGCCATTATGTCTCTTTTACCAAAAGAAGCGGATCCAATCTTAAAGGACTGTGCCCTTTCCATTCGGAAAAGACACCGTCCTTTAATGTTAATACCCAGAAAAACATCTATAAGTGCTTCGGCTGCGGCAAGGGCGGCAATGCGATCAATTTCATAATGAACATCGAGAGCCTTTCCTATCCCGAAGCTGTTAAGTTCCTGGGAGCCCGATATGGTGTCGATGTGCCCGAAGAAGATACGGATTTCCGCGAGGCCGGCATAAAGCAGCATAAGGACCGTGTCAGAAAACTCCTGGCAGATGCCGAGGCCTTTTATATCGACGAGTTCAGAAATTCTCCGGATGCGGCTGCAGCAAGATCCTATGCTGAAGGCAGACAGCTTGATAAAGCAACCTGTGAGAAGTTCGGCATAGGTTATTCTCCGGCGGAATGGGGAGTGCTCAAGAGCTATCTTGCCAAGAAAGGCTACACTGAAGATGAGATGAAGGATTCAGGTCTTTTCACGACTTCAAAGGACGGTGACAAGATCTTCGAGCTTTTCCGCGGCAGGCTTATGTTTCCGATCAAGGATGCTTTCGGAAATACCATCGCTTTCGGTGGAAGGAACCTGGGAAAAGAACTTCCCAAATATATAAACTCTCCTGATTCGGCGGTCTATAAGAAACAGGACAATCTCTACGCTTATAACATAGCCAAGAAGGAAAGATCCAAGAACCTTATAGTCGTAGAAGGTTATATGGATGTTATCGCCATGCACAAGGCGGGCTTTTCCAATACGGTTGCCGCTTTGGGAACGGCATTTACCGATTCCCAGCTCAGGCTCTGCGCAAGGACCGGCAATTGTGAGGAGGTCGTATTCTTCTTTGATTCTGATGCGGCAGGACAGAATGCCGCTTTAAGAGCCATTCAGATGATGATCAAGTACTTGAGAAGGATGAGCGGCATGGCTCTCATAATCAAGATAGCCAAAGTCCCCGGAGGTAAGGATCCTGATGAATTCATAAGACAGAACGGATCGGAGGCTTTCGCCAAGGTAGTCGATTCCGCATTGAGCGTATCCGAATATCTTGCCCGGAGAGCCTATAACGATAATGTCGATGAGAATGAGAAACTCGACAGATCCAGATACCTTAATGATATCTGTCTTTACGGTTCCTGGACGGATGATGAGATCGCGAGGGATATCATAGCTTCTGAAGCTTCCAAGAAACTCGACATGAGGATCGAAGTCATCACGAACAGGATGGCAGGTCTTGCAGCAAACGACAGGGAACGCGAGGCCATGATGGAAGCACGCGGTCTTGGACGCATGAAAGAAGGAGAACTGGAGGCAAGGCGCAAGACGAGTTCGAACGAGATGCCGCAAGGTTATTACGACTCTCAGGTCCCGCCTCCCGAATATGCAGGCAGTGCTCCTGATGTAAATGAAGTCAACGATGCAGACTCAAAAGCAGCTGAGCAGGCAGGGATCTCACAGGATGAGATCGCTGATCCCATGCAGATAAGCCTCATGGCGCATGCTCTTTCCCTGAATGAACTCCTTTGCGATAAGAATGTGATCGATAAGGAAGACATCGTAAGGGCAGGGGATTTCAAATGTGAAAATCTCAAGAAGATGATCAAGGAATATTATGAGATATACACTGTGGGACAGGGTGTATCCATAGCAAGGTTCATAGATGTCATGAGCAGATATGTCCTGAACGGAAGACCTGCCGAAGATGTTATCCTCGAATCCATGACCCAATGTGACAAATATTCCGATTCCAAGGTCCTTCGAGACATGTACCTTGCGATCCTCTACAAAGTCAGACTCGAGTCGATCAGGGACAGGGAGGAAGCTCTGGTAAGAAAGCTTACCGTTACGGAAGGCGATGAAAGGGACAAGATCATGTCCGATCTTAAGAAGATAGATCTCTACAAGAAGAA
Organism: Saccharofermentans sp.; assembly: GCA_024685385.1. GTDB lineage: Bacteria > Bacillota > Clostridia > Saccharofermentanales > Saccharofermentanaceae > Saccharofermentans. Next base: position 2,450 of record JAIKVV010000030.1, read on the forward strand.
GATAAAGGACAAGGAGAGCAAGCTTTGAGCCTCCGTCTGGATACCGTTTTCGAACACATAGAGAATGCCCGCAAGACTCTTGGCGCCGGAAGAGTGATAGACGTCGGATCAGATCACGGGCACACAGCAATAAGCTGTCTTTATAAAGATGTTGCAGTCTCTGCCGTATGTACCGATATCAATGAAGGCCCTGCAAAGATCTGCAGGAACAATCTTGATGAGGCAGGATATAAGGATA
>JAIKVV010000035.1 GCA_024685385.1 Saccharofermentans sp.
GGGCAGGAAACGCCCGTTCGGGATATTTTTTGAAAAAATCTCAAAAAAGGTATTGAAATATTGGGTTTGGGGTAGTAGAATACACCCTGCACGGCGTTTTTCGACGTGTAAAAGCTTTGATGGCGGAGATTGCCGCAAGTGGTGCGCGGGCTGCGCGCCGGCCACGGCGGGTAACTTCACCGGAGCAAAGTCCCGGCAAAGATCCGGGGCGAAGATCGGGATAACCCAGGCAGCAGGATGACCTAAGGTCACTTGCCCGGATGCCGAAGTGCCGTTCGTGAACGGTAACCGGAGTTCCGGGATTTTCAATGGAGTGACGAAGGAACGCCCGACCGGGATGTGAACGATCGAAAACAAAATTCAGCATGGAGGACCAGCAAAATGGCCAAAGACGTAAACAAGGTAAGGATTAAACTTAAGGCTTTTGAGCACGAGATTCTCGATTCTTCTGCAGCTACCATCGTAGACGCACTGGAAAGAGAAGGAGCATCATTTTCGGGACCTATCCCGCTTCCTACAAAGAAGGAGATCGTAACGATCCTGCGCTCACCCCACAAGTATAAGGATTCCCGTGAGCAGTTCGAGCAGAGAACACACAGAAGGATCATCGATGTTTATACTCCCTCTGCGAAGATGATGGAACAACTTTCGATGACAATGCCGGCAGGCGTATCCATTGAGGTTGAGGTAATCAACTGATAAGGATCGACAAAGCCGGCACGAGACCGGGCAGGAAATGCCAAAACCCGCCCGCCGGTCATGTTCACCAAGAGGTGAACCAATAACCTATATAGGAGGAAAAAAGCAAATGTCTAAATTCATCATTGGCAAAAAGAGCGGCATGACGCAGATGTTCGACGAGAACGGCAACGTTATTCCCGCTACCGTCATTGAGTGCGAGCCCATGTATGTGCTCCAGAACAAGACGGTCGAGACCGACGGTTACAATGCCGTTAAGGTCGCATCAGGCACGATTCGCGAGAAGCTCGTGAACAAGCCGGATAAGGGTCAGTTCAAGAAGGCTGACGTAGAGCCCAAGAGATACATCCGTGAGTTCGAAGCTGACGAAGAGTTTTCTCTCGGACAGGAGATCAAAGTATCAGATATGTTCAGTGTGGGTGACCACGTTGACGTTTCCGGTGTATCCAAGGGTAAGGGATACGCAGGCAACACAAAGCGTCACGGACAGAAGGGCGGACCTTCCGGTCACGGTTCCATGTACCACAGAAGAGTCGGTTCCATGGGTGCAACATCTACACCCGGCCGTGTTCTTCCCGGTAAGAAGATGCCTGGTCACATGGGTGCTGTTAACTGCACAGTACAGAACTTAAGCGTAGTAATGGTAGACGGAGATCGCGGAATCCTCGTTTTGAGAGGTGCGGTTCCCGGCCCCAAGGGCGGCGTTGTAACGGTTGAGACATCCGTTAAAGCGCCCAAGAACTGATAGGGAGGATACACGATAATGGCTACAATTGATGTTTATAACTTAACAGGTGCCGTTACGGGTTCCATCGAACTCAGTGATGCAATCTTCGGAATCGAGCCCAACGAGAGCGCTATGTCCTCCGTTGTAAGAAACCAGCTCGCAAACCGCAGACAGGGTACACAGAGCACCAAGACAAGAAGTGAAGTATCGGGCGGCGGTAAGCGTCCTTACAGACAGAAGGGTACAGGCCGCGCACGTCACGGTTCCAGAAGATCCGCTCAGTATGTAGGCGGCGGAATCATCTTCGGACCCAAACCGAGAACTTATTCCTATACAATGCCTAAGAAGATCAAGAGACTTGCCATGAAGTCCGCTTTGTCCACAAAGCTCAAGGAAGGCAAGATCATCGTTGTTGAGGACATGAACCTTGATTCCATCAAGACCTCTGCTGTTGCAAAGGCTCTCAAGGATCTTAAGACAGGTGATACTTCCCTCATCGTTCTCGAAGGCAAGAATGAGAATGCAACTCTTTCCGCAAGGAACATCCCGACGGTCAAGACAGCTTACGTCAATACGATCAATGTCTTTGACATCCTGAAGTATGACAGCTTCGTCGTTACAAAGGCCGCCGTCGAGAAGATCGAGGAGGTATATGTATGAAGACAGCTTATGATGTAATTCTTACACCGGTCGTAACTGAGAAGTCCATGGACGTCACAGAGTCCGGCAAATACACCTTCAAGGTTGCAACAGATGCCAACAAGATCGAGATCAAGAACGCCGTAGAGGAGATCTTCGGAGTCAAGGTCAAGGCAGTCAACATTGCAAACTATGACGGTAAGGAAAAGAGACAGCGTTATCAGACAGGCAGAACACCTGCTTTCAAGAAGGCTGTCGTTACAATCGACACAGAGGGTAAGGAAATCTCCTACCTCGAAAAGGGTGGTAAGGCCGTAAAGAGCAAGAAGAAGCTCAAGACCTCCATCGAAGAATTCGGCTTCGGTCAGTAATCTGGAAAGGAGAAAACAAGAATGGCAGTTAAAACATTTAAACCTACTTCTCCTGCAGTAAGACAGATGGCTGTTGCCGATTACTCGGTTCTTACTAAGAAAGCACCGGAGAAGGCTCTCCTTAAGATCAACAAGAAGAGCGGCGGACGTAACTCTTACGGACGCATCACAGTTCGTCATATCGGTGGCGGCAACCGCCGCAAGATCCGTGTGATCGACTGGAAGAGAACAAAGGATTCCGTACCTGCAGTAGTCAAGGCTATCGAGTACGATCCTAACAGAACAGCATATCTTGCACTCCTGCAGTATGCTGACGGTGTAAAGACATACATCCTTGCACCTAAGGATATCAAGGTAGGTCACAAGATCGTTTCCGGTCCTGACGCTGATATCCTCCCCGGTAACGTTTTACCTATATCATCCATCCCCGTCGGTACGGTTATCTGCTGCATCGAGCTCACACCCGGCAAGGGCGCTCAGATGGTAAGAACTGCAGGCGCTTCCGCTCAGCTCATGGCTAAGGAAGGCAAGTTCGCTCAGGTCCGTCTCCCTTCCGGTGAGGTTCGTATGGTTTCCGTAAACTGCAGAGCCATGATCGGCGAGATCGGCAACGCAGAGCATGAGAACGTTAAGCTCGGTAAGGCCGGCAAGACACGTCATAAGGGCGTAAGGCCGACCGTCAGAGGTGTTGTCATGAACCCTAACGATCACCCTCACGGCGGTGGTGAAGGTAAGTCACCTATCGGTCTGCCCGGCCCTGTTACACCTTGGGGTGTTCCTACTCTGGGTAAGAAGACAAGGAACAAGAAGAAGCAGTCCGGCAAGTACATTGTCAAGAGCAGAAAGGGTTAAGGAGGCACATTAATGAGTAGATCAACTAAAAAGGGATTTTTTGTACAGGATGCCCTGATGAAAAAGATCAAGGCCATGAACGATGCTAACGACAAGAAGATCGTTCAGACATGGTCAAGAGCTTCCACCATCTACCCTGAGTTCGTAGGTCACACTATCGCCGTTTACGACGGCCGCAAGCATGTTCCCGTATATGTTACGGAGGATATGGTAGGACATAAGCTCGGAGAATTTGCTCCCACGCGTAAGTTCGGCGGTCATACCGGTGAGAAGAACGCCAATGCGCGCTAACTTCAAGGAGGATTTGACGTGGAAAAGATAATTTTAAGCAGAGAGAACATTGAGACAAATCGCGAGGCTATCCTTGCGGCTTATCGAGCTCCTCAGAAAAGATCAAACAGGCTTCCCGTTCCCACCAAGAAGCAGAAGAAACTTCTCGGTCTCGGCGGTGACAGAGGAATTGCCACAGCTAAGTACATCAGGATCTCACCTTCCAAGGCTAAGATCGTTATCGATCTCATCAAGGGTCAGTCCATCGATGATGCTTACGCAATCCTCAACTATACTCCCAAGGCCGCTGCACCCGTAATCAAGAAGGTGCTCAAGGCTGCGGAAGCATCTGCGGTTAACGACAAGGGTCTTAATCGCGATAACCTCTACATTGCGGAAGCATATTCCAATCCCGGCCCCATCATCAAGAGATGGATGCCCAGGGCAAGAGGTTCGGCCAGCGGTATAAGCAAGAGAACATGCCACATCACGGTTGTTCTCAAGGAAAGAGTATAAGGAGGAATTGACATGGGTCAGAAAGTTAACCCCCATGGTTTGAGAGTCGGTGTGATCAAGGATCGTGATATCAATGACTGGAATGCTCATTGGTATGCCGAAAAGGACAAGTTTTCCGACTATCTTATCGAAGACAAGAAGATTCGTGAGTTCATAATGGATGTTGCCGACACGATCGCAAAGGGCAACAGCAAGAACAAGAAGAAGGGCGAAGACGACTTCAAGAAGAAGGACGACGGCCGTAAGAATCTTGCAGGCATCAGCTCCATCACCATCGACAGGACAGATGCTCAGACGATCAACGTAGCAGTACGCTCCGCACGTTCTTCCCTCCTTATCGGAGACAAGGGCAAGTCCAAAGAGGAACTCCGTGCTCTTCTCGAAAAGGAATTCAACAAGAACGTTAAGAAGGACGCAAAGAGGACTTTCAGAGTTTCGATCATCAGGATCGACAAGGCTGACTCCGATGCAGTAATCGTTGCACAGAACATCGCAGCACAGCTCGAGAACCGCGGAAGCTTCAGAAGAGCAATGAAGAGAGCAATGTCTTCTGCCATGAAGGATTCATCCGTTTACGGCATCAAGGTTAAGTGCTCCGGCCGTCTTGGCGGTGCCGAGATCGCCCGTTCCGAGACTTATCACGAGGGTACTATCCCACTCCAGACCTTAAGAGCAAACATCGACTATGGTTTTGCTGAAGCAAACACAACATACGGCCGTATCGGCGTAAAGGTCTGGATCTACAAGGGTGAAGTTTTCCCCGAGAAGAAGTCCGACAATACTAATGAAGGAGGGCTTGCTTAATGTTACTTCCTAAGAGAACTAAGTACAGAAAGCAGCAGAGAGGCCGCATGAAGGGAAAGGCATCCCGCGGTAACTACGTTGCTTACGGTGAATACGGACTTATGGCATGTGAACCTTGCTGGATTAAGTCCAATCAGATCGAGGCTGCCCGTATCGCTATCAACAGATACGTAAAGCGTGGCGGTAAGGTTTGGATCAAGATCTTCCCTGACAAGCCTGTATCCAAGAAACCGGCTCAGGTCCGAATGGGTTCAGGTAAGGCTGCCAACGAGTACTGGTGTGCAGTTGTTAAGCCCGGCCGCGTCATGTTCGAGATAGCAGGTGTTACCGAAGAGCAGGCAAGAGAGGCAATGAGACTTGCAGGACACAAGCTTCCCTGCAAGACGAAGTTTGTAGTAAGAGAGAAGGAGGAAGTTGAAAATGAAGGCTGATAAGATCCGTGAAATGTCAACGGAAGAGCTGAACAAAGAATTGACCTCCCTCAAAGAGGAACTGTTCAAGCTTCGTTTCCGCAATGCCACCAATCAACTTGAGAATACTGCTGCAATCGCTTCCGTAAAGAAGGATATTGCAAGAGTTAAGACAGTGATCCGCGAGCAAGAGCTCAAAGCGGCTAAGTAATGGGAGGAGAACGTACAATGGCTGAAAGAAACTTGAGAAAAACAAGAGTCGGCATCGTAACGTCCGACAAGATGGACAAGACCATCACAGTTTCTGTCGTAGAGCACGTTAAGCACCCTCTCTACGGAAAGATCATGAAGAGAACTTACAAGCTCAAGGCACACGACGAGAACAACGAGTGTGGCGTAGGCGACAGAGTTCAGGTTATGGAAACAAGACCTCTCTCCAAGGACAAGAGATGGAGACTGGTCGAGATCATCGAGAAAGCTAAGTAAAGCAGGCAAGGAGGATATATCAGATGATTCAGGTTGAATCCAGATTAAGAGCTGCCGATAACACAGGCGCAAAAGAGCTTGCCTGCATTAAGGTACTCGGCGGTTCATGGCGTAAATACGCCAATATCGGCGACGTTATCGTCTGCTCGGTAAAGACAGCTTCTCCGGGCGGCATGGTCAAGAAGGGCGATGTCGTACGTGCCGTAGTTGTCAGAACAAAGACAGGCGTAAGACGTGCAGACGGTTCTTACATCAAGTTCGATGAGAACGCTGCCGTCATCATCAAGGAAGACAAGAACCCGCGTGGGACACGTATCTTTGGACCCATAGCAAGAGAGCTCCGTGACAAGGATTACATGAAGATCCTGTCCCTCGCTCCGGAAGTTCTGTAAAGGAGGTTTTACGATGGCTAAAAAGATTCACGTAAAGAAGGGCGATGAAGTAATCGTCATCTCCGGTAAGGACAAGGGTGCCAAGGGTAAGGTTATTGCAATCGATACCGATAAGGGCAGAGTCTATGTCGAAGGTGCTAACATCATCAAGAAGCACCAGAAGGCAAGATCCCAGACAACACCTTCCGGCATCATCGAGCGCGAAGGATCCATTGACGCTTCCAACGTTATGCTCGCAGATCCCAAGACAGGCAAGCCCACGAGAATTGGGTACAAGGTAAACGAGGACGGTTCCAAGGACAGGATCGCAAAGAAGTCCGGCACCGTTATCGACACAGTAAAGAAAGCTAAGGGGGAGTAATTAGATGTCCAGATTAAAAGATAAGTACACATCTGAAGTCGCACCGGCTTTATCCGAGAAGTTCAAGTACAGTTCTTCCATGCAGATTCCCAAAATCGAGAAGATCGTTCTCAACATGGGTGTCGGTGAGACAAAGGATAATCCTAAGGCTCTCGAGAGCGCTATGCGTGACATGGGTATCATCGCAGGTCAGAAGCCTATCGCTACAGTAGCATCCAAGTCAGTTGCTGCATTCAAGCTTAGAGAAGGCATGAAGATCGGATGTAAGGTAACTTTGAGAGGAGAGAGAATGTACTACTTCCTCGATAAGCTCATCAGCATCGCACTTCCCCGTGTTCGCGACTTCCGCGGTATCAATCCCAACTCCTTTGACGGTCACGGCAACTATGCCATGGGTATCAAGGAGCAGCTGATGTTCCCCGAGATCGACTACGATAAGATCGACAAGATCCGTGGTATGGACATCATCATCGTAACAACGGCACAGACTGACGAAGAAGCATTCGAGCTCTTGAGCTTGCTCGGAATGCCGTTCCGTAAATGATTTGGGAGGAAATATAAATGGCAAAGAAGTCAATGATTCTCAAGGCACAGAAGACTCCGAAGTTTTCCACTCGCACACATAATCGTTGCAAAGTATGCGGAAGGCCTCATGCTTACATCCGCAAGTACGGTATCTGCCGTCTTTGCTTCAGAGACATGGCTTACAAGGGAGAGATCCCCGGCGTAAGAAAAGCAAGCTGGTAATTAGGACAAGAAGGAGGAAAAAACAATGCAGATCACAGATGCAATTGCAGATATGCTTACGAGAATCCGTAATGCAGGTAATGCCGGCCACGAGACGGTCGATATCCCCGCTTCCAACCTGAAGAAGGCTATCGCTCAGATCCTTCTCGACGAAGGTTACATCGCTAACTTCGAGACAACAGAGGACAACAAGCAGGGCAATATCAAGATCTATCTGAAGTATTCCGGCAAGAAGCATGTAATTTCAGGTATCAAGAGAATTTCCAGACCGGGTCTTCGTACATATGCGGACAAGGATAACCTTCCTAACGTATTGAACGGTTTGGGCATCGCAATCGTTTCTACATCCCGGGGCGTTATGACCGACAAGAAGGCCAGAAAGCTCGGTGTAGGCGGCGAAGTTTTAGCTTACGTGTGGTAATGATCGCTTCGGGATCCTTCCCGGTGTGACAGATACAACTCTGAAAAGCACTCTGACCGCGGCAGACATACCGGAGGTCAGGGGAGCACAATCTTAAGAGCAGGAGGAATGAAATATGTCAAGAATTGGTAGAAAACCGATTACCGTTCCTGCAGGCGTTGATGTAAAGATCGACGGTCAGCACATTACCGTTAAGGGTGCAAAGGACAGCCTCGAATTGGATGTTCATCCCGACATCACGGTAAAGATGGACGGCAACATCATCACAGTGGAGCGTCCCTCTGATGACAAGAATCACAGAGCTCTCCACGGCTTAACAAGAGCACTTCTCAACAACATGGTTGTAGGTGTTTCCGAGGGCTTCACCAAGGAACTCCAGATCAACGGTGTAGGTTACAAGGCTCAGAAGCAGGGCAACAAGGTAATCTTTAACTTGGGTTATTCCCATCCCATCGAGATGGAAGAGCCCGCAGGTATTACGATCGAAGTTCCCTCACAGAACCAGATCCTCGTAAAGGGAGCTGACAAGCAGTTGGTCGGTGAGACAGCAGCAAAGATCCGTTCGTTCAGAGTTCCTGATGTTTATAAGGGCAAGGGTATCAAGTATATCGATGAGCACCTTATCATCAAGGAAGGTAAGACCGGAGCTAAGAAGTAAGGTTAAAGGAGGTTAGAAGCTACATGATTACAAAAGCAGATAAGAATAAGATTCGTAAGAGAAAGCATGTGCGTGTTCGCAAGAAGATCTCCGGTACCGCTGAGTGCCCCCGTCTTTGTGTATTCAGATCGAATGCTCACATCTATGCTCAGATCATCGATGACGTTGCAGGAACAACACTTGTTGCTGCATCCACACTGGATAAGGATGTCAAGGCATCCGCTTCAGTCGGAAGCAACATTGAGGCTGCAAGCCAGGTAGGCAAGCTCGTTGCAGAGCGCGCACAGGCTAAAGGCATCACTGAGGTCGTATTCGACCGCGGCGGATACCTTTATCACGGAAGAGTTGCGGCTCTTGCACAGGCGGCACGTGATGCCGGACTGTCATTCTAATCGGGAGGAGTTTATACATGGCTTACGACAGAAATAACAACACAAGAGAGAGAGACAGCGAGTTCGAAGAGCGCGTAATCCACATCGCACGTGTTTCCAAGACCGTTAAGGGTGGTAAGAACATGCGCTTCGCGGCACTCGTTGTTGTCGGTGACAAGAACGGTCGTGTCGGAATGGGCATCGGCAAGTCTGCCGAAGTTCCCGAGGCAATCCGCAAGGGTGTTGAGGAAGCTAAGAAGAACATCGTTTCCATCAACAGAAAGTCCGGTACGATCCCCCACGCAACATTGGGTGAGTTCGGTGCAGCCAAGATCGTCATGAAGCCGGCTGCAGGCGGTACCGGTATCATCGCAGGCGGTCCTGTCCGTTCGGTATGCGAACTTGCAGGCATCACCGATATCCGTACAAAGTCCATCGGTTCCAACAACCCCATCAACATGGTTAACGCAACTCTGGCAGGTCTTACGGGACTTAAGTCCATCGAAGAGATCGCAGAGCTCCGCGGCAAGACCGTTGATGAGATCAAGTAAGGAGGTGCCCCGTAATGGCTAATTTAAAGATTACCCTGGTGAAGAGCACCAACAAAGCTCGTGCAAATGAGAAAGCAACCGTAAGGGCTTTGGGATTGAAGAAGATCGGTCAGAGCGTTGAGAAGGCCGATAACGAAGCAATGCGTGGTATGGCGACTGCTGTTCGCAACTACGTAACAGTAGAAGAAGTATAACGGAGGTATCGATAAATGAAGCTCAATGAAATGACTTCAAGCGGCAATGCGATCGCTTACCGTAAGGGTCGCGGTGCCGGTTCAGGCAACGGCAAGACAGCCGGCCGCGGACACAAGGGCCAGAATGCCAGATCGGGCGGCGGTGTACGTCCCGGTTTCGAAGGCGGTCAGATGCCCCTTTACAGACGTTTGCCTAAGAGAGGTTTTAACAACAAGAGATTTGCTCCCTGTTACATTGAAGTAAATATCGAGGACCTCGAGAGATTCGAAGGAACGGATGTTACCGCTGAAGCACTCGCTGAGGCAGGCATCATCTCCCTTCCTAAGGTAAATGACGGTATCAAGATCTTGGGTAACGGCGAACTTACAAAGGCTCTTAACGTAAAGGCCAAGAAGTTCTCCTCATCCGCAAAAGAGAAGATCGAGAAAGCCGGAGGAACGGCAACGGAGGTATAAGAAGGCATGAGTGGTATGTTTGACACGGCTATAAACGCTTTTCGCGTAGAATCACTGCGTAAACGACTGCTTTATACCTTCATGATTCTGGGACTGTTTATGTTGGGCGGTCTGGTACCCGTTCCCGGCCTTGACGGTGATAAGTTCACAACACTCATCAAGCAGTGGGGACAGCTGGGTTCCATCATGGATATGGTATCCGGCGGCGGACTCTATCACGCAACCATTTTCGCAATGGGTGTATCGCCTTACATCAACGCATCGATCATCATCCAGCTTCTGCAGGTCGTAATCCCTCCCCTGGAAGATCTTTCCAAGGAAGGCGAGACAGGCAGAAAGAAGATATCAAAGATCACGAGATACTCTGCCATCGGTCTTGCTCTGGTGCAGTCTTCACTGTTCTGCTACTCGACAAGATCCGCCATGAATTCGAGTCTGCCCACCTGGCTTAATGCCGTACTGGTAGTTCTCTCGTTCACGGCAGGCGCAGCAATGGTTGTCTTCCTCGGTGAGAAGATCAACGATAAGGGTATCGGTAACGGTGTGTCCCTCATAATCTTTGCAGGTATCGTAACGAGACTTCCCGGCATGGCGAAGACTCTTTACCTCAAAGCATTGGATATCAGCGGCAAGCTCGATCCTGCGATCGTAGGTGTCCTCGTAGGCATCCTCGTATTCATAGGAGTTGCACTTATCGCTCTGACGATCATCATCTTCGTTCTCTATGTACAGAACGCTGAGAGAAGGATCCCTGTCCAGTACTCCAAGAAGGTAGTCGGCAGGCAGAGCAGAGGCGGTAACAGGGATTACCTGCCCATCAAGGTCAACCAGTCGGGCGTTATGCCTGTAATCTTTGCAATGTCCATTCTGGCATTGCCCTCGATCATAGCGACATTGTTCTTCCAGAACAGTACTCATTCCGTAGTAGTATGGATGAGAAACTTCTCCGGAAGCGTATGGTATTACATTACCTACTTTGTCCTCATCTTCGCGTTCACGTTCTTCTATACGATGATCCAGTTCCATCCTATCGAGATCGCGAACAACATCAACAAGAACGGCGGTTCCATCTCCGGTATCAGACAGGGTAAGCCCACGAGTGATTTCATCGCTCAGACTGCCTGGAGACTCAACTGGATCGAAGCAGCGTTCCTCGTACTCGTATGTATCGTGCCCACGGTCATCGGCATCCTGACGGGATTCGAAAACGTATGGTTTGCAGGTACGTCAGTACTGATCCTTACGAGCGTTGCCAACGATCTCATCGTTCAGATCGAAGGTGAACTTGAAGTCAGGAGCCCGAGCGGATTCCTTGACGGTATGGTCACCATAAGGTCAGGCAAGAAATAATAAGCTTTAAGACACGATATGGGGGCTGCCGGGATCAATATCCCCTGGCAGCCCCCGTATTTTTCAACTACTACAAAATCTCTTTATTTGCGATATAATACAAGGGCTTTTTTATTTAACTAACGGAGGATTGCAAATGGATAACATAACCGGTGCATTAAAGATCAAGGAGCTTAAGAAGAAGCTTTTATTGTCGTTGCTGGTTATATCGTGCATCTGTCTTGCAACTCTCATTCCCGTTCCCGCTGTAAGCAATACGGGACTTATAGAGATCGCGAAGTCCTGGGGCGATATCGGAATCCTCTTAAACGTAACATCGGTCGGAGGCACCCTTAACGGTTCTGTCGTTCTTTTGGGACTTTTTCCTTTCCTTTCCGCATCCATGCTGATGCAGATACTGACTCTGGTGCTGCCCAAGCTCCGTAATCTTGCCCAGGCAGGAGAAGCAGGGACCAAAAAGATCTCCAAGTACACCCGCATTGCGACCATCGTGATGTGCGTTCTCATGGGAGCGCTTGCTTCATACGGCATCAGGGGAGCATTCATCTCAACAATCAATTTCTGGCTGGCTTTTGCCATCGCAGCCCTCGTCCTGGCAGCAGGAGCGGCAGCATTTGCTTTTGCCTGCGAGATTCTCAATACAAAAGGAACCGGCAACGGAATATCACTGATCCTCTTCGCAGGATGCGCAAGATATGTTCCGTCCCTTTTCCTCAAGATCTTCGAAAAATCCTCCGATAAGCTCGGAATAGTTGCAGCAATACTGTTCACGGTCTTAGGAGTTATCATATTCGTGGCAGTGATCGTTGCCCTGGTCTTCATAAGCCTGGGCGAGAGGAAGGTCAAGATACTCTTCCGCAAGATGACATCCGGAATGAAGCAGTTCGGAGTTCCGAACCAGGTCATTCCCTTCCACATCAACCAGGCAGGCATCATGCCCATCGTTTATACCATGACTCTCATCAGCATCCCCGGAGTGATTATCGCGCTCCTGAATCCGATGTCGGACAACGGCATGGTATTGTGGTCGGTCAACATTTCCCGTAATCTCACATACTGCTTCCTCTTTGTAGTATTCATGGTATTCTTCGTTTACATCTTCTCCATCATGCAGTTCAATCCCGTTGATATTGCAAACGAGATAAGAAATTACGGCGGATATATCCAGGGCGTCAAGGCAGGAAAGCTCACGACCGAATATCTTTTCAAGCTCTACATGAACATGATCATCCTGGGTGCGGTATATCTTACATTGATCTGCTGCGTGCCCATGCTGCTTTCCCTCATTCCCGGAATACAGAAGATATGGTTTGCCGGCATATGCCTGGTGATCCTCGCGGGAAGCATCTCCGAAGTCCTTACCATCATGTCGAATGACGTAAAGACCCATGAGGAGAACGAGAAGCAGAAGAACAAGAGATATAAATCCGCTGGAAGGAACTTCAGATAATAGGAGGTATGGCGATATGAGACTCATTATCCTGGGAGCCCCGGGTTCGGGAAAAGGAACGGCCTGTGCCGTATTGAAGGAGACATATGGTCTTGCGCATATCTCAACGGGAGATATCTTCCGCGAAAACATAAAGAAGGGCACTCCCTTAGGTCAGGAAGCCAAGTCCTACATAGACCAGGGAGCATTGGTCCCTGATTCCGTAACCATCAGGATGGTCGAGGACCGTCTCGCAAAAGACGACTGCGAAGGCGGCTTTATCCTTGACGGCTTCCCCCGCACGATCTCCCAGGCAGAAGCTCTGGATCAGATCCTTGCATCAAAGGATTCAGGCATCGATGCAGTCATCCTCGTTTCAACGGACGACGAGCTCATCATGGACCGTGTAACCACGAGAAGAGTATGCTCTTCCTGCGGCGCAAGCTACAACGTCAAATACATGCCTTCCAAGGTAGAAGGCGTATGTGATGCCTGCGGCGGAGAAGTCATCCAAAGATCCGATGATACTGCCGAGACCGTCAAGAAGAGACTTGATACTTACTATGAAAATACAAAACCCCTGATCGACTTCTATTCAGCAAGAGGCCTTATCGTTGAAGGAAACAACAACATAGATTCCGCTTCCTGTATAGCCGAGATTAAGGCAGGACTTGAAGCCAAGGGGCTTAACTGATCAGATTTACCGGAGTTTATATGGTAGAGATCTTAAACGATTCCGAACTTGATAAGATGCGAAAAGCAGGGCGCCTCGTCGCCCGGATCCTTCAGGAACTTGAAAAGGCTGCAAAGCCCGGCGTTACTACCCGGGAACTTGACGACATCGCACAGGACATCATAAGGCAGGCGGGCGGAACGGCTCCCTGCGTCGGATACGGCAACCCTCCTTTCCCCGCAGCCATCTGCACTTCCGTTAACGAGGTCGTCGTGCACGGCATTCCTTCATCGAGGAAACTTTGCGAGGGCGACATAGTCACCTGTGACGTTGTCGCGGGACTTGACGGTTTCATGGGAGATGCCGCAAGGACCTTCCTGATCGGAGAGGTCTCTGAAGAAAAGCGCCTCCTTGTAGAGCGTACGAAGGAATGTTTCTTCAAGGGTCTTGAGCAGGCTCACGAAGGCAACCGCATCGGCGATATAAGTCACGCTGTTCAGACCTGCGCCGAATCCTACGGCTACGGTGTCGTAAGGGAATTGGAAGGCCACGGGATCGGGCGCAGCATGCATCAGGACCCGGATGTTCCGAACTTCGGAAAGCCCGGAAGAGGCCACAGGATATATAAGGGAATGGCCTTCTGCATCGAACCCATGATCACCATGGGAAGAAGGGATGTCTATCTTGAGAGCGACGGCTGGACGGTGCCAACATGTGACTCATCGCCTGCGGCTCATTATGAAAACACGGTTATAATTACGGATCAAGGACCCGAGATGACAACTTACTATGAGGAGGAAAATTAATGTCTAAAGAGGATGTAATCGAGGTTGTTGGAACAGTAGATGAAGCGCTTCCCAACGCGATGTTCAAAGTCAAGCTTGACAGCGGACATATCGTATTGGCGCACCTTTCGGGAAAGCTTCGCCAGAACTACATCAAGATCCTGCCGGGCGATAAGGTAACGATGGAATTGTCACCTTACGATCTTGCCAGGGGAAGGATCACCTGGAGAGGCGAAAAGAAGTAATGATATCGGGCTTAAGTCTTATTGACTAATCACGATTCATCCTATATAATCAATCACGCTGCGTCACGTTTTGCAGCAGATAATACCTTACGAGAGGGGGTGTAAAGAAGATGTCTGAGATCAGAGTTAAGGATAATGAGAGCCTTGACAGTGCTCTGCGCAGATTCAAGCGCTCCTGTGCAAGGTCCGGAGTTCTCGCGGAAGTCCGTAAGAGAGAACATTACGAGAAGCCTTCCGTACGTCGCAAGAAGAAGTCTGAAGCGGCAAGGAAGCGTAAGCACTGATAATTATAAGGCAAACTGTTAAAGGAGACTTTTCTTAAGGAAGGTCTCCTTTTTATATGCCTTTGTATTCAAATAATGGCGATTCTCTGATAAAATATCTCCAAAATAAGAGTGCAAGGTAATAATTATGTTATTGACGGGTAAAGGCCGGCATGTTTTGTCGGCCGAAGTTGTCGGCGATCCCGCCAGGCTTCTGGACATCCTTTTCGAGAACAGAGGGATCAAAGAAGATAAAGAAAGAGAAGCTTTCACTTCGGAAGACGGAGCCTGGTACGATCCTTTCCTTTTCAACGATATGCATAAGGCAGTCGAGTTAATCTGCCGCGCCGTTGATTCCGGGAAGAAGATACTGATATACGGTGACTACGATTGTGACGGCGTTACCGCCACATCCATATTGGTGCGCTATTTCAGGAGTTTAGGCTGCGACGTATCCTACATAGTTCCCCAGAGGGAAGAGCACGGATACGGCCTTACTGACAACATCATAGACAAGGTGCTGGAGACATCCCCCGAGCTTCTCATCACGGTCGACTGCGGCGTCACCAACTGCGAGACGGTCGCAACCCTTAAGGAGAAGGGCATCCAGGTCATCATCACCGACCATCACAACGTAAAAGAGGAACTTCCCGCTGCAGATGCCATAATCTGCGCCAAGAGGGAAGACAATACATATCCTTTCAGGGAGCTCTGCGGCGCGGGCGTTGCATTGAAGCTCGTTGAGGCAATGGGCCGCGACGGGACCCATAAGGTCACGCCTTCCGTATGGAGGCAGGCCATAGAAGCCGCAGGCATCGCGACGATCGCAGACCTGGTATCTCTTACGGATGAGAACAGGACCATCGTAAAGAAGGCTTTCAGGAGCCTCAAGAACCCCGTTAATCCCGGCATAAAGGTCATGCTGGATCTGCTCCTTACCGAAGGCAAGGAACTGGATGAGACATTCATTTCCTTCAACTTCGTTCCGAGGATCAATGCCGCGGGAAGGCTCTATGATTCATCCCAGGCCTTAAAGCTCTTCCTGGAAGATGATCCTGCAGGCGCCAGGGAAGCCGCATTGGAGCTTACGAGACAGAACGATGAGAGGAAGCAGATCGAGTCTGTCGTTTTCGAGGAAGCTGTAAAGCAGGTCGAATCGCCTTCAAGACCCGACAAATGGAGCCTCATCAGCATGAAGGGCCCCATCGTGGTATACGGCAAGGGCTGGCATCAGGGAGTATTGGGCATTGTCGCAGGCAAGCTTTCCCAGTATTACAGGAGATCCGCCATTGTCTTTACCGATGATTCGATCGAGAAAGACTGCGTTAAAGGTTCGGGCAGGGCCTTCGGCGATTATGACCTCTTCGGAAGCCTTACCAAGATATCCGATACCCTTGTGAACTTCGGAGGGCACAAGAAGGCTGCAGGCGTAGTCGTAAAGAAGGACCGCATATCCGAATTCATGAATGCCCTGGAAGAAGTCTCTTCCGATGACATCTCTGATGAGGACGTAACGGAAGTCGAATGCGAGCTCACATTCGGCATGTTAAACCGCGATACTTATAAGACGATCGGCATATTCAAGCCTTTCGGCATAGGAAACAAGAGACCCCAGTTCCTTACGAGAGGCCTTGTCATCGGAGGGATATATCCGATGTCGGGAGGCACTCACATGAGGCTGGACCTGGTATCCGGCGAGACGGGTGAGACCTTGTCTGCCGTGGGATTCGGCATGGGAGAATATCTTAACGTTCTTACTGCGGGCGACGTGGTCGATATCGTATACAGCATCAACGAATACATGTTCAGAGGAGAAGTGACACTAAGCCTGCATCTGGATGACATAGTTCCCCATGTCCCGGATGAATTCCTCTGGCAGAAGGCTGACATAGCCGAAAACCTTTATGAGAGCGGCATGGGGATTGATCAGATAGCAAAGCTCGCAGGCTCATCTTCCAAAGAGAAGATGGTGCCGAATGCGGATACTTTACGCGCGTGCTATACTGTTGTGAAGGAAAGCGCGGGCGGAGGCACGTCTTTTGCCGACAGCAAGCTGCTCGCCAAGATGGTAAGGGTGAAGACGGATCTGGACATCACTCCCTTCCAGCTTATGAGGTGCCTTGAGATATTTGAGGAAGCGGGACTCGTCCGCTACAAGGTTACCGGCGGGAAGAAGATAAGCTACACTCTCTGCCCTCCTTCCGAAGGCGAAAAGCCGAAACTGACACAGACTAAAAGCTATATGAGGCTCATTAATGGATAGAATGGATGACAACAACAAGATAGAAGACCGCTCGGATGAATCGCTGGCTCTGACAGAGAACGATCCCGATTTTAACGAGTACGATTACCTGTCGGACAGGAGCATCGTTCCCGTAATACCGGATGATATCATGGCGACCTTCACCAAGCTCGTCGATAAGTACGTTATGTCCTACGATAAGGCAGGCGGCCATATAAGCGGTCATTCGCCTGAAGAGATAAGGGCTTATCTTAACGACGTCTTCATATTCGCCTATAAGGCCCACCGCCACCAGAAGAGGATGACGGGAGAGCCCTATATCATCCACCCGATCGCAGTTGCAGACATCCTGGCCGAACTGGAAGTCGATCCGGATACCATTGCAGGCGCCCTCCTCCATGACACCATAGAGGATACGGTCGCCGACTGGGAGCTCTTATCGAAGATGTTCAGCCCCACTGTCGCAAACCTCGTTGACGGCGTCACCAAGATCAATACAAAGCTCGGGCTCGTAAACTACGACTCCAAGGAAGAGATACAGGCAACGAACGTAAGAAAGATGGTCCTTGCCATGACGGATGACGTCAGGATCATATTCATAAAGCTCGCCGACCGTCTCCATAACATGAGGACCTTAAAGTTCCAGACTCCCGAAAAGCAGGTGGAGAAAGCACGCGAGACACTGGACATCTACGTTCCCTTCGCAGGAAGGTTCGGTATCTATAAGGTCAAGTGGGAACTGGAAGACCTCTGTTTGAGATTCCTTGATCCCGACGGCTACAACGAACTCGTGGGACTCGTTAATTCCAAGAGATCCGAAAGAGAGACCTTCATGGAGGATGTCGTAACGGAGATATCGGCAAGGCTTTCGGATTACGGATTCAAGCATTTCGAGATCGAAGGCCGTCCCAAGCACTTCTACAGCATCTATAAGAAGATGAAGATGAAGGGCAGGACCATCGATCAGATCTACGATCTTTATGCATGCCGCATCATCGTTGACGAGCTCGCCGACTGCTATACGGTCCTCGGCATAATCCATGAGATGTATCAGCATATCCCCGGCAGGTTCAAAGACTACATCGCCATGCCGAAGGAGAATAAATACCAGTCGATCCACACTACCGTCATGAACAAGAACGGCACTCCTTTCGAAGTGCAGATCAGGACCTATTCCATGCACCAGATCGCCGAGTACGGAATCGCAGCCCATTGGCACTACAAGGAGAGCGGCAATTCGGCCGAGTTCAAGGCGGATAAATACGACTCCAAGATGAGCGAGATGAGACAGCTCATCGATTCGCAGGGCGAGTTCTCGGATACCTCCGTTCTTGACGTCATCAAGGACATCAGCGGTGAAGAGATCTTCGTATATACTCCCAAGGGCAAGGTCGTAAGGCTTCCCGCGGGATCCTGTCCCATAGATTTCGCTTACGCCATCCACAGCGGCATCGGCAACCACATGCACGGCGCCAAGGTCAACGGCAGGATGGTCGCATTGAACTATGAACTCAAGAGCGGTGAGATGGTCGAGATACTGGATTCGCCCAGGATCAAGGGCCCTTCAAAGGACTGGGTCAACATAGTAAGGACATCTTCGGCAAGATCCAAGATCAATGCCTGGTTCAAGAAGGAGCAGAGGACGGAGAATATCGTTACCGGCAAGGATAAGCTCTATCACGAGATCGAGCGCAACGGCTTCGTTCCCGAGAAGCTCCTTACCCAGAAGTCGATCGATTCCCTCCTTTCAAGGAACAGCTTCTCTACTCTGGATGACCTCTATGCTGCCGTAGGATACGGAAGCATCAAGGTTACCAAGGTCTTCGGGCGTCTTCGTGACGATTACATAAGGAACCTCCCTGAAGAGGAGAGGGCAAGCTTAGGCTACAGGATCACGTCCGACGGGCATGTTGCATACAGCCCTTCTGAGATCCCGCTCGAACTCGGCAAGTTCGACCAGACCCGCAAGGGCAGCAAGAACAAGAAGGCCGGCAAGGGCAGCGAAGGCGCTTTTGTCCAATTGGACGATGATGTCATTGATGCCATCAATTCCGATCCTCATAAGCTGGCTCCTTCGAAGCCTAAGTCAACCAAGATCAGGGTAAATGACAAGGTCGAAGTCGAAGGGCTTGATAATGTTGCAGTCCATCTTTCAAAGTGCTGCCACCCCGTATACGGCGATGCCATAATAGGATATGTCACCCAGGGCGCGGGAGTCGGCGTGCACAAGGTCGCCTGCAACAATATCATCAACATCCTTTCAAGGCGCGATAATTCCGATAAGGACCGCGAGCGCTTTGCAAGGCTCGTCAAGGTCAAGTGGCTCGAACACGCAAGAGACTCCGTCTACAGCGTATGCCTCAAGATCAGGGCGACTGACAAGAAGAACATCTTTTTCGATATAGTGGATAACATCAAGGAAGAGAAGGCGGAAGTCGTCAAGGCCGACAGATCACCCTCCGATGAAGACTATACCCAGCGCTGGGCAGTGACCCTTACCATCACGGGCAAGGATCAGCTCGACAGGATAATAGGCCGCATAAGAGGCATTCCCGATGTGCTGGAAGTCGAGAGGATGTAAAGCTTACTGATCCCCGTAATAGTTAAGATCTTCGAATGCGCCGTCTGCAGTGTGGCTTACGGTGAATATCAGCATGGGGCTCCTTCCGGTCTTGGCGCTGATGAAGCTCTTAAGATGTTCCCTGAAAGACCTCTTTTCGACGGCGGCATCGATGTATGATGAATCGGCGAGGAGCCTTATGCACTTCTGTGATATTGCGTTATTGAGAGCAACCTTATCCTCGTCGTAATTGAAGCCTATGGAATTGACGGCCGGAGGGCAGATCAGGTCTCCCGTGTTATCGTCGACCGTAAATGCAACTGCGACGACGCCGTCCTGGGCAAGATGCATCCTGTCTGAAAGGATACGGTCGTTGACATGTCCGGTTGCCATACCGTCGATGAGGACTGCGTCAGCCGGAACGTTATCGGTGATCTTGCCGCTCTTGGAAGATAAGGATAAGACATCGCCGTTCTTCATGATGAAGATGTTTTCGGGAGGCATGCCCAGGCTCTGGGCGAGTTCCTTGTGGAGATGCAGCATCCTGTATTCGCCGTGGATGGGGATGAAGAACTTGGGCTTTATGAGCGTATGGAGGAGCATGAGCTCGTTCCTGTAGGCGTGGCCCGATACATGGACATCCGCAAGGGATGCATATATGACCTTCGCGCCTTTCTTGTAAAGCTCGTTGATGACCCGGTAGATGGGCTTCTCGTTGCCCGGGATCGGGTCGGCCGATATTATGACCGTGTCGCCTTCCGCGATGTCGATCGCCTTGTGGGAATCGAAAGCCATCCTCGACAGGGCGCTCATGGGTTCGGCCTGGGATCCGGTCGTCATGATGACCAGTTCGTTGTCCCTGTAATTATCTATGCTTCCGATGTCTATCAGGGTGTTGGGCTTCATGTCGATGTAGCCCAGGGAATTTGCGATCTTGAAGACCTGCTCCATGCTCCTTCCCGAAAGACAGACTTTACGGTTATATTTTTCCGCGGCAGTGAAGATCTGCTGCATCCTGTGCACGTGGCTCGAAAAAGTCGCTACTATGATCCTCCCGCTCGCTTCGCGGAAGAGGTTTTCGAAGGACTTGCCTACGTTCTTTTCCGATCTCGAAAAGCCGTCGATCTCGACATTGGTGGATTCGCACATGAAGAGGAGCACTCCGTTCTTGCCGAGTTCTCCGAATCTTTGCAGGTCTATGGTCTTGCCGTTTATGGGCGTGAAATCGATCTTGAAGTCGCCCGAGTGTATGATCATGCCGGCAGGCGTATCGATCGCCACGGCATATGAATCCGCGATGCTGTGATTGACCCTGATGAATTCACAGGTAAATGCCCCGAGCTTGACCTTGTCGCCGTTCTTTAAGACGGTCATCTCTATGTTAGACTGCTTGACTCCCTTATCCTGGAGCTTATGCTTTATGAGTTCTATCGTAAGGTGTCCGCCGTAAACGGGGCAGTTAAACTCGGAAAGGAAGAAGGGGAGGGCTCCGATGTGATCCTCGTGACCGTGGGTTATGAGGATGCCGCGAAGCTTATGCAGGTTCTGCCTGACATATGTATAATCCTGGATGACGCAGTCGATGCCGGGCATGTTCTCCTCGGGAAATGCCATGCCGCAGTCGATGATGATCATGTCGTCTTTGTATTCGAAAGCCGTCATGTTCTTTCCGATCTCGCAAAGACCGCCCAGAGGGATTATCTTGACCTGTTCCTTGGGATTATTCTTGCTCTTGGTCTTTTTGATCTCAGGCTCTTTTGCTCTTGTCTTTTTGGATTCGCTCTTTGCGGGAAGGGGCTTCTTGCCGGCCTTCTTCTTCAGGTCTTTTTCCTGTTTGTTCTTGGACTGGCCGCTTTGGTTCTTTTTGCTCATTTAACGACATATACCTCTACATATGTGGTGTCATCCCACCTCGACTCATCGTCAACATAGATGTCGATCATCTTGCCTCTGACTCCGCCGCCCTTGTCCTCGACCGTGTAATATCCGTCTCCGCCGAGAGGATCGTTCTTGACCCAGATGACGGTTCCTGCGGGAAGCACCGACCAGTCTGCCGCGATGGTCCTTCCCTCTTTGCACTTCGTGCCCGTGGCGGTCGTCGTGCTGTAAGATCCGTTAGGCAGAGGCTGGGGACCGTAGAATGTGCACTTGAACCTGCCCATCTTCACCATGTCCTTGCCGTCGATGGTGACTTTGGAGCCTGAAGTGGGTTCTGTCGTGCTCTTGGTCGGCTTGGTCGAGCCCTTGGTCGATTTTGTCGTCGTTGTCGTAGTAGTCGTGGTGGTTGTTTTCGGTTTTTCGGTGGTAGTAAGGGATGCCAGCACGTAATTGCCGTTGATGGTCTTATACCAGCCGTTTTCCGTCTTTGCGACGACATCGATCGCGTCGCCTTCATTTAATTGCTTTACGAGATCATATTCCTTGCCGGGACCGGATCTGACATTAAGAACGGTCTTGGCATAGACCACATCGTAGTATTCCTTCAGCGTCGTATGTGAAGTCGTGGCTTTTGTCGATGTGGTGGTTGCCTTTGTTCCGGAAGTCGTGGTAGTAGCTTCTGCGGATGTTGTCGTCGTGGCATCGGACGAGGATCCTTCGGCAGAAGATGTAGTGGTGGAAGTTTCGTCCCCGGAAGTCGTTGTCTCATCCGATGATGAGATAAGCTCTTTTTCAAGTTCTATTATCTCCGAGCTTTCCGTTGTTGTTGTTACGGCGCCGGATGTCGTAGTCTCTTCCAGGATCTCTTCGACTCTTTCGTCCAGGACTACTTTATCCTGGCGGGCTTTGTAGTTCATCATGGAAACGATCCCTGCGGAAGAAATGACGCATAGAATGATGATACCCGTTACAACTGCAAACGAGATCATCTTATCCTTTGTTATCTTATCCCGGTCTGTTATTCCTATGAATTTCATAATTGTGACCCTATGTCTTTATATTATAATATGGTTTATCCCTTAATTGCAAATTTACGTCAGTTGACGGAGCCCTTCATGGGATCCACCGTGACTGTCCTGCCGTCTTCTATCAGTGCGGAAGCGCCGCTACAGGAGAGGATCGTGGGGATCTCCAGAGCCATTGCGACAGTTGCCGTGTGGGAAGAAGGATCGTCATCTTCGGTGATTATGACCTTGGCCTGTCTCATAAGATCCATCATCGCGTTATTGGTATAAGGCGCAACGAGGATCATGTCTTCCGGAACGGCGACCTGACCCGGCTGGTAGGTGGAAGGATCCTTGATGTTGACGACCGTGCCCGTGATGAGGCTTCCCGCCACATTGGATGAGAGACCCTTGCCCTGCGCAAGGGGAGTTCCTATGGACTGTACCTTGATAGTGTTCGTGGTTCCCGAGATTCCGATCGGGGTTCCGCCCGTCATGACGACAAGGTCGCCGTCGGAAAGAAGGCCGGACTTGGAAGCGCATGCTATTCCCGAATCGAAAAGATCATCCGTATTGGAGGCTTCCGCTACCAGGAAGGGCATTACGCCCCAGCTTAAGTTGAGCTGTCTTTGAACTCTGGGTGAAACAGTCGTTGAGATTATGGGGCATGCGGGCCTGAACCTGGAAAGGAGCCTTGCGGTCTTGCCGCCGTGCGACAGGGATATGATCGCTTTGGCCTTTATGTCCATGGCCGTTGTGCAGGAAGCATGGCTTATGGCATTGCCTATGGTCGTTACCATGGGGATCTTCGTCTTCTCGTATCTGCCCCAGTAGTTGATGGATTCTTCGGTCTTGACTGCGATGTCGGCCATCATGGAGAGAGCTTCGATCGGGTATTTGCCCGCAGCTGTCTCGCCGGAGAGCATTACTGCGGAAGTTCCGTCATAGATGGCATTTGCGACGTCGGAGACCTCGGCTCTCGTGGGCCTGGGGTTGCGGATCATGGAATCCAGCATCTGCGTCGCGGTTATGGAGATCTTTCCGGACTGGTGGCACTTCTGGATGGATTCCTTCTGGATCGCGGGGACTTCCGCTGCGGGGATCTCGACGCCCAGATCTCCTCTTGCGACCATGAGGCCGTCAGACACCTTGAGTATCTCGTCGAAATTATCTATGCCTTCCTTGTTTTCGATCTTGGAGATGATGTACATGCCGTGGTCACCCGCGTGATCCAGGACCTGCCTTATCTCCTGAACGTCTCTTGCGCGGCGGACGAAAGATGCCGCAATGAAATCGAACTCGTTTTCGACCGCGAAGAGGAGGTCGGACTTGTCCTTATCCGTCAAAGCGGGGAGGCGGATCTTCGTGTTGGGAAGATTTATGCTCTTGCGGTTGGAGATCTCGCCGCCGTTTATTACTTCGCAGATGACGTCTCCGCCGCAGATGTTCTTTACCGAAAGCTCTATGAGACCGTCGTCAAGAAGGATCTTTGATCCTGCGGACAGGTCTTCAGCGAGCTGCTTATATGTGCAGGAGAACTTTTCTGCGCTTCCTTCCACGTCTTCTTTGGAGATCACTACTTCAGAACCTTCCTCAAGGCAGGTCTTGCCGTCCTTAAAAGTGCCCGTTCTGATCTCGGGACCCTTGGTGTCCAGAAGAAGTGCTACGGGGAGACCCAGTTCCTCACGGATCCTCTTGACCCTTTCGATCCTGACGGACTGCTCTTCATGCGTCCCGTGGGACATATTTATCCTTGCAACGTTCATGCCGTTCAACATGAGCTTGCGTATCATCTCATCGCTGTCAACGGCAGGACCTAATGTGCAGATTATCTTCGTTTTTCGAAAAGTCATACAAATTTACCATCCTCATTTTGTACATTTTATTATATCACGGTCTAAATAATGCTTTGTTTTTATTATTTGTTAAGTGATTGTCACACCTATGACAAGCAAGTCATATTGCGCGAGTCTATAATCTATCTACGTTCTTCAATATTCCCGGGGGGATCTTGTTATAACGAATAAGGCAAAGGAGGGCATCGCGTAATATGGCAACCGGCAGCATCTTCGACCGTCCGCGCAAGAGAAAATACGGCAGATCGGATAAAGAATACGAGAACAGACATACCGGCCTCTACATAATCTGCGCGCTCATAATCCTCTTTTGCGGAATAATGGATGTCATCTTCCTCATAGGCATCCTCTCGTAATTGAAAAAAATACGGCTTTCCATTATACTTTCTCTTATATTTGTTTATTAGAGAGGGAAAGCCAATGAGAGTTTCCGGTTTATTTTTATCAACACAGCGTGAAGTCCCGGCAGATGCCGAGATACCTTCCCATCAGTTAATGTTAAGAGCGGGGCTTATCCGTAAAGAAGCCTCGGGCATCTATTCGTTCATGCCGTTGGGCTTCCGCGTTTACCGCAAGGTTGAGAATATCATCAGGGAAGAGATGGATAAGGCAGGCGCCCAGGAACTCATCATGCCGGCGCTCCTTCCCGCCGAAGCATATAAGGCATCCGGGAGATGGGACAGGTTCGGTCCCGAGATGTTCAGGCTCCACGACAGAGGCGGCAGGGATTTCTGCTTAGGCCCCACGCATGAGGAGTCTTTCACGGAAGCAGTAAGGGACAACATCCGTTCCTATAAGCAGCTTCCCGTTACCCTCTATCAGATCCAGCACAAATACCGCGACGAGAAGAGACCGAGATTCGGTGTCATGAGATCGCGCGAATTCGTAATGAAGGACGCATATTCCTTTGACTGTGATGAAGCAGGTCTCGATAAGTCCTACATCACCATGTACGATGCATACAGGAAGATCTTCGACAGGATGGGTCTTGATTATACGGTTGTTGATGCCGATTCCGGCGCAATGGGCGGCTCAGGTTCCCAGGAATTCATGGTCAAGAGCGATGTCGGGGAAGACGGCATCTGCTATTGCAGCAAGTGCGGTTACGCAGCCAATGAAGAGAAGGCCGCAACCTGCGCTCCCGCTCCTTCGGAAGAAGAGATGAAGGATATAGAGAAGATCCTGACTCCCGATGCCAAGACCATAGAAGAACTCGTATCTTTCTTAGGCACGACACCCGATAACTTCGTAAAGACTATCCTCTACAATGCAGACGGCGAAATCGTTGCCGTAATGGTAAGAGGAGACCGTGACATCAACGAGACCAAGCTCGTAAATCTTTTGGCTGCAAACGAACTCGAACTTGCGGCTTTTGATGATGTCGAGGCCGTAACCGGCGCCAAGGTCGGATTTGCGGGCCCCGTTGACCTCAAGAAGAAGATCAGGGTCATCTGCGACATCGAAGTCGCCGCCATGAGAAATTTCATCGTCGGCGCAAACGAGACGGATTACCACTTCAAGAATGTAAACATCGGACGTGATTTCACTCCCGATACGGTTGCCGACATCAGGAGCGCCGTTGAAGGAGACCTTTGCCCCAAGTGCAAGGAAGGCACCATGTCCATGGCAAGAGGCATCGAAGTCGGCCACATCTTCAAGCTCGGAACCAAGTATTCCAAAGCTTTGGGCTGCATCTACCTCGATAAGGAAGGCAAAGAGAACAACATGATCATGGGCTGCTACGGCATCGGCGTATCCCGTACGATGGCTGCAGTCATCGAACAGCATCACGATGACGACGGCATCATCTGGCCCGAAGGCATCGCGCCTTACCAGGTCATCATCATTCCCACAAAGACCAATGACGAGACCATTATGAACCTGGCTGAAGACATCTATTCCAAGATGACCGAAGCAGGGATCGAGGTCCTGATCGACGACAGGAACGAGCGTCCCGGCGTTAAGTTCAAGGATGCGGACCTCATCGGAATCCCCATGAGGATAACAGTCGGAAGAGCTGCAGGCGAAGGCAGGGTCGAAGTCAAGTTCAGGAATTCTTCCGATGTCAATGAAGTGGAAGCCTCCGAGGCTCTCCGCATGGCAGGGATCTGATCATGATCTCAAGGATCTGGGCGGGGATCGTTGCATTACTGATATCTTTGGGCTCAGCAGGACAAGCTGTGACAAAGACTGCCGCGGATCTGATAAGTGACATGTTTTACGCTGCCGTAACTCTTGAAGCGGCAGATTTTACCGAGATCGATTATACGGCTTACGACGGAAGCCATATCAGGATGGGCGTTGAAGGAAAAGACTTTTATGTCGATTCCGACAGCGCTTCTTCATTTACTGTCCAGCTTTTTAATCCCAAATACCAGGTAGCCGAGACACAGGAGACGATCTACGAAAGGTCTTTTTCCCTTAACCTTTCTTCAGAGATGAACAGGAATACCCTTTACGGAGTCATGGTCACATATGTGATGGATGACAAGGTATTCTCCCTCCACAGCAATTTCATCTTCCGCGACAGGAGCGGAAATCTTCATTTCTACAGGACATCCTGCTACGAGTTTAATCTCGAGAGAACGAAAGAGTTAAGAGACGATCAGGAGTCGATTAAGGAATACTTGAAGCCCCAAAACGACGTTGAGTCGGATAATGTCTGCATCATCTCTTATTCGAACAGGATCTGCGAAAATCTGACGGATGACAGGCAGAAGGTTTTCGCGATCTATTCATTTGTTACGAACAATATGGCATACGACAACGTGCAGGTGTCGGACAAGAGGGTCTATCAGGATGATGCCCTGCTGGTAATGAGACGCCGAATTGCAGTCTGCGAAGGATTTGCCAATGCATTCACGGCTCTTTGCAGGGCACAGGGTATACCCGCGACGGTGGAATACGGACTGGGCTTATCTTCCTATGACAGCATGACAGGTTCCGACAAGGAGGACAACGAGATCTCCGATCACGCATGGGCCGCAGTATATCTTGACGGCAAATGGCAGTTCGTGGATCCGACATATGACATAGTCCATTACTACGAAGGCTACGGCATACATACGGCAGACAGCAAGAATGCCCTTTACTATTCCTACTTCCTTCTGCCTTTGGAGTCATTCTCTTTCGAACATAAGATATGCGATGCCGATACAGTACACGGATACGAAAGATCGGGATCCTGCGGAAGCGATGCAACATACAGCGTTTCCCGAGACGGGACTCTTACGATCGAAGGATCCGGCGAGATAAAACTCCCTTACGGCGTCAACGACTTTTCGAAAGTCGTATTCGCGCCTGATTCCAACATAACCTCGATCGGCAAGGAATGTTTTATTGACTGTGATCTTCTGACTCAGGTCATATTGCCCGATACGGTAAAGACCATTGAAGACGGAGCCTTTTCCACATGCGAGGATCTGGAATATGTATATATTCCCGACGGAGTCAGTTATATCGGCAAGAGAGCATTCTATACATGCGATGAATTGGCTTATATAAGGGTTCCCGATTCGGTGACGGAGATAGGGAAGAATGCTTTTGACCGCTGCCCCAGGCTCATCCTGAGCGTTCCTTCGGGATTTAAGAGGATCAGCAGGGGATACAGCGTCAAGCCTTATTATGTCGATGCAAGATAAAATGCTTTTCCGGAGGATATATGTCAAGCAGCTGTTATGAGATAAATGCTTATGCGAAGATAAATCTTTTCCTTAAGATCTGCGGTAAACTTCCCAACGGTTACCACAAGCTCTTTACGATCATGCAGGAAGTCGATCTTAAGGACGACCTGACGGTCACGATCGATGATTCCAAAGATGAGACCATTACGGTAACAGATCCGGAAGGCAACATACTGTCTGAGAATAACCTTTGCTATACGGCAGCCGACAAGTTCTACGGATATATGGGCAGGAAGTTCAAGAAGACTGATTTTCCCGCCGTAACGATAACTTTGGACAAACACATACCCGTCCAGTCCGGGATGGGCGGCGGATCTTCGGATGCCGCGGCAGTCCTCCTGGTCATGCAAAAGCACTTTAACGACCCTTTTACGGACAGCGAGATGGTGGATCTGGCCGTGAGCATAGGTGCCGACGTTCCTTTCTTCCTTTATGGCGGAACCTGCCTTTGCGAGATGGTGGGAGAGAAGATCACCCTTCTTGATCCTCTTTCGGGAAGCGACATAGTTCTCTTAAAACCCGAAGAGGGAGTATCGACTGCGGAATGTTTTGCCGAAGCTGACAGATACCCTTCCGATGATGAGATGATAAGAGATTATAAGGAATTTACCGCAGCGCTTGCAGCAGATTCAGCCGAGAAAAAAGAAATGAAGGATCTTATCGCTTTCCTCAAGAACAGGGAAGATTGTTCCAATGATCTGCAGAAGCCTGCGGAGAAGATGGTCCCCGTTATATCCGCCCTTATTTCAGAACTGGAAGAGCAGGGCGCGGAGCTTGCAAGGATGACGGGATCGGGAAGCGCGGTCTTCGGGATCTTTGATGATGAGGAGACTGCCGAAAATGCGGCTTCCGCCATCAGGGAAAGCCATGCAGATGACGGCACGGTAGTATTGCATCTTAAGACCATTTGACAAAAACAGTCAATAAATCTATATTTAGGGTCTGAAATGGAATAATAAGGAGAAAGAATGATGAGCGAAAACATTTGGAACTGTGAATGCGGACAAACGGCAAATTCCGGCAAGTTTTGCATCAATTGCGGCAAGAAGAAACCCGTGGATGCTTTCGTTATGGGATCAGCCATCCCTTCAGATGCGGTTGAGGTCAAGCCCATCGAGGCTGAGCCGGTCAACAGGGCGGATCTTTATGCAGATCCTGTCCCGAGGACAGAGGAACCCCTGCTCCGTAATGCGCCCGTAGCCGAGCCTTATTCACCCCTGTCCCAGATGGGGCAGCCCTACTATCAGACCAATCAGGCAAATGCAGTGAATAATTCCTACTATGCCGCTGCTCCCGTAAACAACATCCCGAAGAAGACTTCATCGGCATCTTTGGTGCTCGGGATCTTCTCTCTCGTATGTCTTTTCATTCAGCCTTTGGGCATCATTCTGGCGATAATAGGTCTTATCAACAGCCGCAAGGGCGGTACCGCAGGCAAGGTCATGTGCATCATCGGCCTTATCATCGGGATCCTCTTCCTGCTGCTCGACCTCTTCTTAGCCTTCCTGATAATGGTCAGCAAATAACTTAGTGGAGATAAAAAGATGAGTAATGATATTTCCGAGATGATCGGCTGGAAGTGTTCCTGCGGCCAGACCGGCAACATGGGTAAGTTCTGTTTTTCCTGCGGAAAGGTACAGCCGCTCGTAGGAGCCCAGAGAGCCGTTCCCGAACAGATCAAGGCAACCTTCGAAGAAAAAGAGACGGTTGAAGTAACGGATTCCGAAGAGACCCTTTCCGAAGAGAAGGTTTCATCCGATCAGCCTGCCGCTTCCGCAGTCAGCGAGTATTACGATTACTCGGGCGAAAGAGCGGAAGAAGAAAACACGAAGGACGAAGCTCAAGGCGAAGAAACTGTCTACGCATCCCCTGCAGGCCGGGATAATGCATCGGGCAAGGGCCTCGGTATCGCCGGCATGGTAACGGGCATAGTTTCCTGCGTTCTTTTCTTTATCCCCGTCATCGGGGTCGCATCCGGAACATGCGGCATGATCATGACGATCAAGGCAAAGGACCGCGGAAATCTCACGGGTTTCACCAAAGCCGGAACGATCTGTTCCGCAATAGGGTGTTCCGTCGGCTTCCTCATGCTGTTCAGGCTCTTTATCTGAAAAAACCCATAACTTGACATAATTTCCGACCGATACTATAATAGACAAGCCTATTTTGTTTATTATTATTATCAGCCGGTCTATTTTCGGCAAGGAGGAATATATATATGAAAATGACATATCAGCCCAAGAAGAGACAGAGGGCAAAGGTTCACGGTTTCCGTGCAAGGATGTCTACGTCCAACGGCCGCAAGGTCCTCGCAAGGAGAAGACTCAAGGGCAGAAAGCAGCTCGCTGCATAAGCTTTGAATTCCGTAACGCTTAAATTCAATTATGAATTTTCGCGTGTGTACAAGCGTGGAACTTTTTTTGCGGGAAAGTATATAACGGTACATGTCTTCAGAAGATACCCGGGCTTAAAGCACAATATGACCCGCATAGACCCCGGCATCGTAAGAGTCGGGTTCTGCGCAAACAAGAAACAACTGGGCGCCGTAGGGAGAAACAGGGCTCGAAGATTGATGAGAGAGTCCTACCGGAAGTTAGAACATTTGATACCCGAAGGCATAGACATTGTTTTTACATTGAAGAACATAAGCGAAGTCCCTTCTTACAAGGATATCGAAAAGGATATGATAAGAGGCATTAAGTGCCTGGGACTTGACGCTGACAAGAAGGATTCCGGTGAAGACATATGATCAGCAAGGCAGAGATTGCCGTAATCAGAAAATATCAGAAATACATCTCACCGTCATTGGGAACCTGTTGTAAGTATTATCCTACATGTTCCCAGTACATGATCGATGCTGTTGAAGAATATGGCGTCGTTATCGGAACCTGTAAAGGTTTGGGAAGGATAGCCAGGTGCAATCCTTTCTCGGCAGGGGGATATGATCCCGTAAAGAAAAAGAATGGATAAGGGTTGATTATGGATTTTATACTCGGACCGTTATACAACCTTTTCGGTTGGCTCACAAGGATTTTTTACGATTTCTTCGGCAACTACGGTGTAGCTATCATCGTTCTTACCGTTGTCATCAGAGGACTTCTCATTCCTCTTAACGTAAGATCACAGAAATCAATGATCAAGATGCAGGCGATGCAGGGCAAGACAATGGAACTGCAGCGCAAGTACGGCGACAATAAAGAGAAATACAATGAAGAGCTCATGAAGATGCAGAAGGAGAACGGCGTCGGAGGTCTTTCCGGCTGTCTGCTCCCCATCATCCAGCTCTTCCTCATCTGGCCTATGTTCAGGATCGTAAGCGCTCCTTTGATCTACCTTTCGGGCGTTGCATCCGAAAAGATCCAGGCCATGATCGAACTCGGACAGAACATGGGCATCCTGGGCAACGGCGTAACAGATAAGGTCCATATCGGACTCATCAGCGCGCTCGACACTCATTCCGAATTCTTCAATTCATGCATCGAAAAGGGCTACATCGCATTGGGCCAGATGATCGATCTTCACTTCCTGGGCATGGATCTTACCAAGACGCCTGCCTTCAATCCCGTGACGATCTTCTCCGATCCCAAGACATATATCCCTCTCTTCCTGATCCCCATCATCGTTCTGGTGCTCAATGTCCTCTCCATGCAGATGACCAAATTCTTGAAGCCCGGATATAAGGAAGAGAAGGAAGCGCGCGAGCGCGCAAAGAAGAATGCCGCAATGTCCGGCCAGGTCACACAGGACTCCACGGAGACCACCATGAAGATCATGAACTGGATGATGCCGGCCATCATGCTCTTCACCACATTTACGATGCCTGCCGCAATGGGTCTTTACTGGATCGTAAGCTCCATCATGGGCATCCTGACACAGATCCTCGTATACTACATGTTCACCAAGCCTTACCAGATCAAGAAGGCTGAGGTCGAGCTCAAGAAAGAAAACGCTTTCAAGCATAAGAAGACCGAAGAGAGCGTAGATCTGCCGGAGATCGGCAAAAAAACCGGCAAGAAGAACCGCAAGAAATTTAATGATACGGAGGAGTAATATAAATGGATAATTCTGTTATAAAGACAGGTAAGACCGTAGAAGAGGCTACACTGGCTGCTTTGGAAGAGCTCGGCATCTCCGCCGACATGGCAGATATCGAAGTCATCAGCGAAGGATCCGAAGGATTCCTCGGCGTTGGCAAGAAGGATGCCGAGGTCAAGGTTACCGTTAAGGAAGAGGCTGAAGAAGCAGACGAAGACGATACATACTATGGTGACGACGAGAGCTTTGAAGGCGACGCCGTAACTGAAGCTGAGGATGCAGCAGTCAATTTTGTTGCAGAAGTCCTCTCCGGCATCGGCATCCACGGCAATCTCGATTCCTACCGTGAAGATGATGCCATCTATATCTCCGTAACGGGCAGCGAATGCGGCAGCGTAATCGGACGCCACGGCGAGACCCTCGATGCCATTTCCTACATGACCAACCTCATCGCCAACAAGCACAGCGAGGAGCGCGTTCACGTTCATCTCGATGTCGGCGGTTACAGGAAGCACAGAGAGAGGATCGTCATCAGCCTCGCTGACAAGGCAGTTGCAAAATGCTTAAGATCCGGCAGGGACGTAGTCATGGAACCCATGTCTCCCGCTGACAGAAGGATCGTTCACTTCCACCTTGCCGAAGTTCAGGGAATAACGACTCATTCCGAGGGCGTAGAACCCAAGAGATGCGTTGTCGTAAGCCTCGACAACAAGTAATCTTTCCCTTGATATGTTCGCTGCATGCTCCACGCCTGCCGGGATATCCGGAATCGCTGTAATACGTATATCGGGTAACGGCTGCATTGAACTTTTGGATTCTTATGTAAGGACAGTAAGGGCTGCAGGCGGAAAGAAGTCCTTAAAGGAACTTTCGGGATACGAATCCTTATACGGGATCATAAACGATCCTGCTACGAACGAAACAATAGACGATGTGATGGTGACCGTTTTCAGGTCACCCCACTCTTATACAGGTGAAGATATGGCGGAGATCTCCTGCCACGGCTCTTTGGCCGTAAAACAGGAGCTGCTCCGTCTATTATTTTCCGCGGGAGTCGAACCTGCTCTTCCCGGGCAGTTCTCCCGCACGGCCTTCATCAACGGCAAGATGACCCTGGATGAAGCGGAAGCCGTAATGGATGTCATCAATTCCGATTCGAGCAAGGCCCTCAGAGCCGGCCGCAAGATCATGAGCGGCGCTCTGGCCAGGAGGATAGACACCGCGGAATCTGCTCTTTACGAAGCGATGGCCCTGATAGAGATGATGGTCGAATTCCCCGAGCACGACGATACTTCCGTGAACGAAGAGAAAGTAAAGTCTCTTATGAAGGGGGCAAAAGACGAACTTCAAAAGCTTTCCGATTCCTATTCCATGGGAAGGCTCCTGTCCGAGAGAATAAAGATAGCCCTGATAGGCATACCCAACAGCGGCAAGAGCACTCTGGCAAATGCCCTGTCGGGGACAGACAGGTCGATAGTTACGGACATTCCGGGAACCACGCGTGACGCGATAGAATCCAACATTGCCGTGAGAGGGATCCCCGTAACCCTGATCGATACAGCAGGCATCACGTCAACTGATGATGTAGTCGAGAAGATCGGCGTCGAAAGATCCAGGGAAGCATTCTCCTCATCGGATATGGCTTTCATCCTGATACCTCCCGAGATGACTCTCGAAGAGATGAAGGATAGGATCGACATTCCCGAATCGGGCGTATATAAGGTCCTTGTCTTTTCGAAAAGTGACATCGGAGACAATCCCGATGAGATGAGGATAACGGAATATGCAGGATCCAAAGGCATCGATAAGATCATTCATGTGTCGGGGAAAGATTTTTCGAACATAGAAGAGATGGAAGATGCGATTGAAGGATTCTACAACGCTTCGGGAAGCGGATCTTCCGAAGGCCTTCTCATCACTAACGGCAGGCACATGACTCTTATTGAGAGAGCCATCGGTTATATCGGCATGGCCCAGGCTGCGATTAATGACGGCATGGGAGTCGAGACCTGCTCATCTGTCTTAAGATCCGCGCTGGACGAGATGGGCCAGATAACGGGCAAGACGGTATCGGCCGATCTTGCGGATACTATCTTCGGAAGGTTTTGCATAGGCAAGTGACATGGACATAAACAAGGCTCTTAAGGAAGAACATATATATGAAGCGGGAACTTTCGACGTCGCCGTCATAGGCGCGGGGCACGCAGGATGTGAAGCCGCTCATGCCGCAGCGCAACTGGGACTTAAGACGGTCCTTTTTACCCTTCATCTTGATGCTGTCGCAAACCTTCCCTGCAATCCTTCCGTCGGAGGGACTGCCAAAGGCCAGCTCGTAAGGGAGATAGATGCCCTGGGCGGCATAATGGGAAAGGTTGCGGACAGGTGCGCCATCCAGATGAGGATGCTCAACCGCAGCAAGGGTCCCGCGGTCTTTTCGCCCAGAGCCCAGATGGACAGGGCGGATTATTCCGTCGTCATGAAAGAATTGCTGGAGAACACGCCCAACCTTACCTTAAGGCAGGCGCACATAAAGGATATCCTTACGGAAAACGGGGCTGTTGCCGGAGTAAAGACTGAAGCAGGCGGCATCTACAGGGCCAAAGCCATAGTCTTATCTTCCGGAACCTACATGGAAGCCCGCACCATCAGGGGCGAGGTCATAGTAGAATCGGGCCCCGACGGGCTCCCGAGATCCGAGGGCCTTTCTTCCTGCCTTAAAGAAGAAGGGATCCCCCTCTTAAGGTTTAAGACCGGAACCCCGGTAAGGGTCAATTCAAGGAGCGTTGATTTCAGCGCGATGGAGATCCAGAACGGCGAAGATGACATTCCTCCTTTCTCCTTCGATGAGGAGATGAAAGGATATAAGGTCATGCCCGTATCTGATCAGATCCCCTGCCACAGCATCTGGACTACGGAAGAGACCAGGCAGGTGATAAAAGATAACATGGACCGCTCGCCCTTATACAGCGGAGTTATCACCGGAACGGGCCCCAGATACTGCCCCTCTATCGAAGACAAGTTCATGAGGTTTGCCGACAAGGAAAGACATCTGATCTTCGTCGAGCCCATGGGCAGGAGGACAAATGAATTATATCTGCAGGGCTTTTCGACCAGCCTCCCCGAAGAAGTGCAGGAGAAGATGGTAAGGAGCCTGCCCGGCCTCAAGGATGCAGTGATCCAGAGAAGCGCATATGCCATAGAATATGATCTCATCGATCCCACGAGCCTAAAGCTGTCTTTGGAATCTAAGATCCTTTCGGGGCTCTTTTCCGCAGGTCAGGTCAACGGCTCATCAGGATATGAGGAAGCCGCGGGCCAGGGCATAATCGCGGGCATCAACGCCGCCATGAAGGTCCTTGGTAAAGACCCCGTGATAATATACAGGGCGGACGGCTACATAGGCGTCCTGATAGACGATCTCGTTACCAAGGGTACCAATGAACCCTACAGGATGATGACTTCAAGAGCCGAATACAGGCTCTTCTTAAGGCAGGATAATGCCGACAGAAGGCTTACTCCCATAGGATACAAGGCCGGCCTCGTCGATGAGGAAAGATACAACAGATTCTGCGAAAAACTGAAGATGATAGAAGATGAGACAGCAAGGCTCGGATCGACCTATGTCGCGCCTTCGGATGAACTTGCATCTTATCTTGAGCCTCTCGGACAGACTCCTCCGAAATCAGGCGTAAGCCTTGCCGAGCTCATAAAGCGCCCCGGCGTAACATATGAAGGCTTAAAGATCATAGATAAGGACAGGGAGGAACTTCCTGACTATGTGACCAAGAGTGTTGAAGTCGATCTTAAATACGAGGGCTATCTTGCTCTTGAGATGGCCAAGATCGAAAAGTTCAGGCAGCTGGAATCCAAGGCTCTGCCCTCTGACATAGATTATGATGACGTTAAGGGTTTAAGGATAGAAGCCCGCCAGAAACTTTCGAAGATGCGCCCCGAAAACATAGGGCGCGCTTCGAGGATATCAGGCGTATCACCTGCCGACTGCGAGGTCCTGCTCGTATATCTGGAAGCCTTAAGGAGAAAGAACAATGAATGAAGAATTCAATGAAGTGATGAATAATGCTTCCTGCAGGATCGAAGTTCCCGTAACGGCCGAAGACATCAACGCGTTCAGGATCTATGCCGACATGCTGGTCGAGACCAACAAGGTCATGAACCTGACTGCGATTACGGACGACAAGGGCATAGCCATGCTCCATTTCATAGATTCCCTGACACTGGTTCCCTATATCAGGAACGAGATGGAAAACAGGGCGGACGGCTGCCTTAAGGTTACCGATGTCGGGACAGGCGCAGGCTTCCCCGGGATCCCTCTCAAGATAATGATCCCCGGAATAGATCTGACTCTCATGGATTCTCTTGCCAAAAGGCTTAAGTTCCTGGATGACGTAACGACAAGGCTGGAACTCGAAAAGGTTACGACCGTGCATGCCAGGGCTGAAGATGCGGGACGCAACTCCAAATACCGCGAGAAATACGATATCGCCGTTGCAAGGGCCGTCGCATCGCTCCCGGTGCTCTGTGAATACTGCCTGCCCCTCGTTAAGCCGGGCGGAGCCTTCCTTGCCATGAAGGGCCATTCGGATGAGGAAGTCAAGGCTTCAAACCATGCGGTCATAGAGCTCGGAGGCACGATAGAAAGGATCGACGAGTTTACTCTTCCCGGGACTGACAACACGAGATCCGTCATCGTCATACGCAAGCTGCGACCCACTCCCGCAAAGTACCCGAGAAAAGCCGGCGTGCCCTCAAAGAACCCGCTTTGACCCTATATAATAAAAATAATACCCTTTTCGGGAATTAGTGTTACAATGAACGCATAAATCAATATCAGGGAGGAGATATTATGGAGAATAACAGCAATTGGATCTGCCCCTCATGCGGTGCAGCAAATGTAAGCGGCAAGTTTTGCGTAAACTGCGGAACTGCAATGCCTGAGGCACAGCCCATTCAGCAGGCTCAGCCCGTACAGCAGGCACAGCCCGTTCAGCCGGCTCAGCCCGAGCCCGTATACAGCCAGCCTGTATATTCCGAACCCGTTTATGCACAGCCTGCACAGGGAACAAGCTTTAAGACAGGTATGGGATTTGCAATAGCATCCCTGGCTTGCGGCGTTATGTCCCTTTGCCTTTCATACTGCTACGGTATCGGCATTCCTTTCGGTATCGCAGGTCTTATCTTAAGCGGTAAGGCAGTATCTGAAGGACACCCTTCCAAGATGCCTCTGGCAGGTAAGATCACCTCCATCATCGGCATTATCCTGGGTGCAATAATCCTGTTGATACTCATAATTGCCATCGCAGGATCGGCTGCAAGCGGAAGAAGATAAGCTTAATTTTCTGACTTTAATCGGCGGGTCGCCCAAAAAAGGCGGCCCGCTCTTTTTATATTTAATAAAAACGCGTGTGCGCGTACGCGTACTTAATGTTATAATATACGCTGTATGAATTTTTAGTATGGATGTGCCGCATGACACACCGGAGGTATTATGGCTGAATCAGACGCTAAGAAGCAGCAGAGAATGGAACTTGAAGCCCAGATGGATGAGGTCTTCAAGTCGGAGCAGAATACTATCGTTCCCGTTGATCTTGACGGGGAGATGAGGAAATCTTTCATCGACTACGCCATGTCGGTCATATCCGACAGAGCGCTGCCTGATATCCGTGACGGCATGAAGCCCGTTCACAGAAGGATCCTCTATTCCATGTTTACGCAGGGCTTTACGCCCGACAAGGCATACCGTAAGTGCGCCACCACGATCGGTGATGTTCTCGGACGTTTCCATCCCCATGGCGACGCATCCGTTTACGATGCCCTCGTAAGACTTGCCCAGGATTTCTCCCTGAGGCATCCTCTGGTCGACGGACACGGCAACTTCGGATCACTTGACGGTGACCCGCCGGCTGCTTACCGTTACACCGAGGCAAGACTTGCCAAGATCGCTCTCGAGATGATGAGGGACATCAACAAGAATACTGTTGATTTCAGACCCAACTTCGACGAGCACGAGATGGAGCCCGTTGCCCTTCCTTCGAGATTCCCCAACCTCCTGGTAAACGGATCCGTAGGTATCGCCGTAGGTATGGCGACCAACATCCCTCCCCATAACCTGGGCGAGGTAATAGACGGCGTCGTCATGATGATAGATAATCCCGACGTTACGGTCGATGAGCTCATGACCGTTGTCAAAGGACCCGATTTCCCCACGGGAGGCGCGATCCTCGGCACGATGGGCATCAGGGAGGCTTATACCACCGGCCGCGGCAGGATCATGGTAAGAGCCCATGCCGAGATCGAAGGTTCGGGCGCCAAGACCAGGATCGTAATCCACGATCTGCCTTTCGCAGTCAACAAGGCAAGGCTCATCGAGAGAATGGCGGATCTTGTCAAGGACAAGAAGGTTGAAGGCATATCCGGCATCAGGGACGAATCCGACCGTACAGAGATGGTCAGGATCGTAATCGAACTCAAGAAGGATGCAAATCCCGACGTGGTCCTCAATCAGCTCTACAAGAACTGTTCATTGCAGGATGCATGCTGCGCCAACATGCTGGCTCTCGTTCCCGATAAGGAAGGCAAGCTCGAGCCCCGTCTCATCACACTGAGGGATGCGCTCGGCTATTACATAAAGCACCAGGAAGAGGTCATCACGAGAAGGACACAGTACGACCTCGAAAAGGATGAGAACAAGCGTCATATCGATGAGGGACTCCTCATCGCGATGGACCATATCGACGAGATCATCTCGATAATCAGGTCTTCCCGCACCGA
Source organism: Saccharofermentans sp. (assembly GCA_024685385.1). Classification (GTDB taxonomy): domain Bacteria; phylum Bacillota; class Clostridia; order Saccharofermentanales; family Saccharofermentanaceae; genus Saccharofermentans. Next base: position 38,718 of record JAIKVV010000035.1, read on the forward strand.
GCAGGAGGCCAAGGAACGCATGTGCGAGCGCTTCGGATTCTCCGACAAGCAGGCTCAGCATATCGTTGACATGAGACTCGGCCGTCTTACGGGCCTCGAAAGAGAGAAGCTCGAAGCCGAGATCCGGGCTCTGAACGAGGAGATCGAGTATTTCCACAAGATCCTGTCCGATATCGACATGCTCCATGGCGTCATCAAGGATGAGATCCTTGAGATCAAGCGCAAATATGCAACTCCCAGAGTTACCGAGATCATGGGCGGATCCTTCGAGGACATCGATGACGAATCGCTGATCCAGGAGCAGGATATCGTCGTAACCCTTACCCACATGGGCTACATCAAGAGACAGCTCGTTGATACCTATAAGACCCAGCACAGGGGCGGCAAGGGCATCTCCGGCCAGTCAACGAGGGAAGAGGACTTCGTCGAAAAGATCATTGCCACGACGACACACAAGTTCCTCCTCTGCTTCACCGATACGGGAAGAGTCTTTAAGATCAAGGGCTACAAGATCCCCGAGACCAACACGAGACAGGCCAAGGGAACGGCTCTCGTAAACCTCCTCAAGTTGGGACCCGAGGAGAAGATAAGGAACATCATCCCCGTCGATAATTTCGAGGATGAGGATATATCCCTCACGATCGTAACGCGTAACGGCATCGTCAAGAAGACGCCGATCACGAAGTACGTCAACATCAACAAGAACGGTCTTATCGCCACCAACATAAGGGAAGGCGATGAAGTCGTATCCGTAAGGCTTACCCGCAAGAGCCAGGAGATCGTCATCGTAACGGCTCAGGGCAAGGCCATAAGGTTCAATTCGGACGACTGCAGAGACATGGGCCGTAACGCGACGGGCGTAAGAGGCATAAGGCTTTCCGAAGGCGACAGGGTAGTCGGCATGGAGCCCGTAACCGATGACGGCCTGATGCTCGTAATATCCGAGAAGGGCTACGGCAAGAAGAGCAGCATCGACGATTACCGTATCCAGAGCAGGGGCGGTAAGGGCATCATCACATACAAGGTTACCGAGAAGACCGGAAACCTCGTCGGAACGACGCTCATAGCAGATAACGAAGACCTTCTCATAATGACCGATCACGGAATGGTAATCAGAGTCATGTCGACCGAGATCCCCACGCTCTCGCGTGCAACATCGGGCGTAAGGCTCATGAGATCCACCAAGAACTCGATCATCGACTTTACCGTAGCCGAGCACTACGAAGAAGATGATGAGGAAACTGATGAGACAGTAAATGCCGAAGGACAGCTTCCCGCAGATGAGACTTCTGATGCCGTTGAAGATATCGTAAACGCTGAAATGGCAGAAGATATTCCGGCAGAAACATCAGAAGAAGACAACGGACAGGATGAATGATGCATAAGAGACCAGAACTTAAGTTAAAGACCGTGGCAGTTTTTTTGGCAGCTGCCGTAACGCTGGCGCCTTTTGCCCTTTTCGGGGGTACTTTGGTTTCCGCCGACGTAGATCAGCCGGAGATCCCCGTGCCTGCAATTGGAGATGTCCACTGCGCTTCCTATTGCGTATATGACAAGACGGCAAATGAAGTCATCTTAAGTTCCGATCCCGACAAGAGGATATATCCCGCATCACAGACCAAGATAATGACCTGCATGCTCGCATTGGATTATCTTGATACTGATTCCTATCTCACTGTATCCAAGAATGCCATGGACAACATAACGTCCGATTCTTCAGTCATGGGCGTCCGCGTAGGAGAGAAACTCGAAGTATCGGAGCTCCTCTACGGGCTCATGCTCCCTTCGGGCAACGATGCAGCTAATGTCCTTGCAGAAGGCGTAGTTGATGCCCTTCTTAAAGACTATCCCAAGGGCGGCGGCAAGACAGGACCTGACGGAGTGGATGCAGCCTTCCTGGATAAGTTCATTACATACGGAAACAGTGATCCCGAAAGTTCCCAGGGCGAAACGTCTTCCTCGGAAGAAACGTCTTCCACGACTGCTCCCGTTACCAACATCCGCAAGCTCGGAGCTTTTGCCGAACTCATGAATCTGCGCGCCAAGAACATAGGCTGCACGGGAACTCATTTCGTGAACGCATCGGGTCTTCACAGTGATGATCACTATACAACGGCATCAGACCTTACCAAGATCATGGCTGCGGCATCCGAAAACAAGGATTTCAAGACCTTGATCAGTTCGCCCTCACATGTCTTTAAGGCGACCAATCTCCATAAGGACGATGCATGGTCTTATGTAAAGAGCACGGACTACCTGCTCTTCGATCCCTGGATGGCGGCAAAGACCGCAAACGGCGAAAGATCCCATCTTGTTGCCATCATAGGCGGCAAGACCGGAACGACATCCAAGGCCGGCAAGGGCGTCACTCTTTATACGGTCAATGAGAACGGTCACGAAGTCATGGTATCCATGTGCGGCGTGCCCGGAGATTATTATTTCTATACCACCATGTATCTGGCATCCATAGCAGCCTACGGCAATCTCGAGTGCTGGAACAAAGATCCCGTTACCAAGATATTGGGTACCACGGGTGATTACAGGACCGTTAATGCTCCTGCTGATGAGCAGCCTCAGTACGATCCTTTCAGATACCCCGGAGACGAGCTGGTCAATTATATTGAAGAGGAAAAAGAGCCCGAGGACATAACTCCCACTGCAACGCCTACGCCCGTACCCGAAAAGAAGCCTGCCGAAACGGAAAATCCCCTCATGCTGTTCATCAAGCAGAACAAGATGATATCGGGTCTTGCTGCGGCGCTGGTACTGGCGATCATAATATGCAACATCATCCTTATCGTCCGTGTCGCAAAACTCAATAATGCGGGCAAGAAAAGGAAGAAGGTAAGGAAGTCGCCGGACAGTTACATAAGATAAGACTTTTAAGTCAAAAAGGGGCCTTAAAGCCCCTTCTTTTTTGGGGCTTTCCGCTGCCTTATCCGGGCGCTCTATATATTGCTAATTGTATGCTTATTATAATAAATGAAAAAAAACCTCTTTTGACTCAAAAAAGTGCTTGACTTTATAAGCAAGTCGAAGTAATATTAACAAGCACTTTGCGAGCGGGGTGCGAAAAACAACGCTCACAAAGGGGCTTGGATCTTGAAAATTGAATAGAATGCAGAACTTGAAAAAGACGGACCTATAATTCAATTTGATTGAGTTTAAAAAAAGTAATTAGAGCCAAAAAGGCTCTCAAAATTTAATTTGAGA
>JAIKVV010000099.1 GCA_024685385.1 Saccharofermentans sp.
GTCAAAGATCCCCGTAATCGAATTCCAATTGATTTCTGTAAGCATCGTAATAGATCAGGACATTCTTCTCGGTATCCATCGTGAGGAAACAACAAGCCATATGAAGATCCTTAAAGAATTCATCCGTTGCGGGAAAACGGCTCATGTCATAGTCTTTCTTCCATTTTTTGAGCTGATTGACCTTGAATGTATCCTTATCAAATCCGTTAGTGATACGTTCCTGATCCGTCAGCATGAAAAAGTTCAAAGTAAGGTTTCCGTATGATTCATCTCCCTGAAGGCCCCAGGTCGGATCCACATGATAGCCCTTGCCGCCCAATAACACATAGGTCCACATATGATGGCCTTTTACGCTGATGTTTATAGCTTCCACTCCTACCTGAAGAAGGAGATATGTAAAGGTCTCTGCTAATTCACGGCAGGTACCCATCCTGGACATGAGGCATGCATATACCGAATAATCATCAACTGTCGTATTGATCTGAAGAGAATAGTCATATTTGAAATGCTTGCAGACGTAATCATAGAGTCCCATGATCTTCTCGAAATCAGAATATCCCGGACGGACCGCTGATTTAAGTATGCCTTCGACCTCCTTTTCGAAGTTCTGCTCCCTCTCCTGATAGATCCTCTTATCAAGGAGATATTTGATCTTCCCGACACCGTCCTGATAGCCTGCTGCCTTGACATATGTTTGGGAAGGAGGCAGGAACATGCCCATTACGGTTTGAGCCGTGCACCATTTATATGTTTCTTCGTCCTTGCATTTAAATGTTTCTCTTCCGGATCTTATCGCATCGATCATTTCGTGAAGAGTATTCCACATGTCTTCAGTAACGACTTCCGACAGGAGCTTGGTTTGAACATGAGGATTAAAGGCCACCAGATCCGGATCTCTTGTTGTCGATGTGGGCGTTTCAGATGTTGTTGTGGTAGTTGTAGGTATAGTTGTAGTTGTTGCAACAGTCGTTGTCTCCGTTGACTCAAGCGTGGTTTCCTGCCCGTTAACACTGCAGGATGTAAGCATAGCCAATGCCAAAAATATACTTACTATCTTTGTTTTTTTCATATGTACCCCAAATTATAAAAGGTAACCGGCGACCTCGCCGATCAGATCATATCCATTCAAACAGGGCTTAAAGACAGCCCCCGTATGTCCCTTCGATCCCTTTCCAAAAAGCCGGTGTTCGACACTATTATTAATCAGGATCTTCTCAAAGTGGTATGTCATTTTCTTTAAAATATCTTTCTCATTTGTGATTAGCGCAGTCTTCGGCAGTTTCTTAATGTCTTCATTCTCATCGAAAAGAAGATATCCATACCTCTTGTCTTCCTCATAATCCTTGGGGAAGACCATCTTTCTCATCCCGTTATAGGCAATGCTGTTCTTGTAAAAATGCATGAGACCGCAATCCAGTAAGATCCCTTTATACTGATAATCCTTATCCTCAAATCCGTAGTCAGATCTCATTTCAGAAGACAGGGTCAACAGCGCTTCTGCCGCAGCAAGAACGCAGCCGGAAGAGTGCCCCGCGATATAGAGCCTGTCAGTGTCACCGCCGTAAGATGCGGCATTTGAGACAATCCGGCGCACCGCCTTATCGATATCTTCTATCTGATCGAAAACAGTATATTCGGGATATGCAAGACGGAAATCGATCTCGAAGACCGTAAAGCCCTTCTGCGCGAAGACATTTGCATAGACCCTGTCGAATTCCTTTCCGTAAGAGATAAAGCCGCCGCCGTGGATATCGATCAACACAGGCTTTAGATTTCCGTCATCTGCATAATAGATGTCCAGCTTATGTTCCGGGATCCCGTCATCGGAATAAGAGACATCCTTAACTTCCCTGATGTCACCGGATATCTGCGAAAGATCTATTCTGGCAAGATCCTTCGGGTAGGCTTTCTCGCCGCTTATCTTCATGATCTTATTGATCATATCATTACTCCCCTGTTCCTGTTGCTTCCGCTGCCGCATCGTGCCAGACCGCGAAAAACATCATGTGAGTTCCTCCCGGCACGATATGGATTTCCTTAGCATTATATGTCCTGGCAAGATATTGCGCAAACTCGACGGTCGTCGTCTCATCCTTATCACCGTTCCAGACATATACCGGGATCAATGGATCTATATGCGGATGTTCTCTTTTCGCGAAAAGAGAGATCGCATCAAGATAGGCTCCCTTCGCTCTCTTTGTTATGGACATGAGGATCGCATCCTTATAGATTTCTTTATTCGCTTTATATATTGACTGCTCGAAAGCAGCCATCTGTGCAATCCTGCCGTCCAGGATCTTGTCTATCTTCTTATTGACCACATATGCCGTAGTCAGGAAATAAAGTCTGGCTATTGGTCTGCACTTCGTTATGAAGAATCTCCTCTTAAGAAGGTCGCGCGTCATGAGATGTTCGGTCTCGCTGCAATTAAGCGGAGGAAGGCTGCTAAGTAATGTCAATGATCTTGTCATCCCTTTATTTTGTTCAGCAAAGACCTGTGCATAAAATCCTCCGGCGCTGTGCCCGAAAAGATGCAGTCCGGATACGCCATGTTCCTTCAAGACATCCTTTATCAAGGAGAAGAAATCTTCCATCTCATATTCCCCGATCAGATCAGACATGCCGACTCCGGGTCTGTCAAAAGATAAAACGCATGATCCTTCCTTATCAGCATCGGGAGGAAGAAAATCAGATGAAGCAAGAAAGCCGTGGAAAAAGAGGCAGCAGATATCCGTCCACTCGCCGTATCTTGTGAAGGTCAAAACCTTTCCGTTAAATTCTTTCGATTCGTGATAAACCATCACAAGTAATATAGCACATACTTTTTCAAAAAATTTTTCAGACCGCTGTCATATCATCGAAAAATTGTTGTCTCTATGAGTATAAAGGTCAGATCGCAAGATAACGGAAGCGACATACCAAACAAAAAGACACATAGGGAGGAAACTACCATGAAGAGGAAATTATTTACATTATTGCTGGCAGGAGCCATCGCAGTTACGGGAACAGCATGCGCAAGTCATTCTGCAACGAGCACGACCGAAGGCCCTCAGCAGACCTATTGCACAACTGCATATGTTGACACAGTATGTGATTCAACGGCTGAAGCAGAGTATTACGAATCAACTTATGCAGCAGCAGAGGCAAATGGCGAAGAGGATTACTACTCAGAACCTTACAGGGACTTCAATACCGAAGAATATAACACGATCAAGGAGAACGGCTTCATCGATGTTGCAAACACCCCTCTTTCGACATTTGCAGCAGACGTTGATACCGGTTCCTACTGCAACTTGAGAAGACTCATTAAAAACGGCTGGGATCTTAACAATGTCGCATCCGCCATCAGAACAGAAGAGATGGTCAACTATTTCGACTACAAAGTCGACGATAAGGACAAAGTCTTCTCCGTTCAGTATTCAGTCGGAGAATGCCCCTGGAATGAGAGAAATAAGCTCCTCATCCTTACGATGCAGGCAAATGCAGAGACCAATGTACCTAATGAAGGCAACAATTTCGTATTTCTGATAGATTCATCAGGATCTATGGAAAGCCCCGATAAGCTTGATCTCGTAAAGCAGAGTTTCAAGCTCCTGGCAGGAACCTTGGGTCCTCAGGACAGAGTATCCATAGTAACTTATTCCGGAAGTTCCGAGACCCTCCTCGTAGGATCCAATAACTACGATGAGATCTGCAGAAAGCTTGACAGCATTACCGCATGGGGCGGCACGAACGGTTCCGGCGGGATCAATGCAGCATACGACTGCGCAGCAAGAAACTTCGTAAAGAACGGCAACAACCGCGTCATCATCGCATCCGACGGCGACATGAACCTCGGCATCACGAGCCAGAGCGGTCTCGTGGACCTCATCAAAGAGAAGAAAGAATCCGGTGTATTCCTCACAGTTTTGGGCTACGGCCAGGGCAATTACAGCGATGCAAACATGGAATCCATCGCTGACGCCGGCAACGGCAACTACTTCTACATCGATTCCATCGAGGAAGCAGAAAGAGTCCTCTGCGAGAAAGTTAAGCAGACAACGATAACCGTTGCAAAAGACGTTAAGTTCCAGCTTGAATTCAACCCCGCCGAAGTTACATCCTACAGACAGATCGGCTATGAGAACAGACAGATGTCCGCAAGGGATTTTGCAGACGATACAAAGGACGGCGGCGAGATCGGCGCAGGCGCACAGGTAACGGTATGCTACGAGATAGTACCTGCTAAGTCAGGATCCGGAGATAAGGGACTTAAGTATCAGGATGTTAATCTTTCCGATAAAGCAGGTTCCGGCGAACTTTGCACCGTATCCGTAAGATATAAGGCACCCGATTCCGACACAAGCTCCCTCATCGAGTATCCCCTCGTTGACAAGGGAATCAGCAACCGTGATGACTTTAACTTCATCTGCGGAATCATCGAAACATCGATGGTCTTGAGGAACAGCGAATATAAGGGCAGTGCAACTTACAATTCGGCAATGCAGCTGGCTTCTTCCGGCAAGGCCAACAACAAGTACAGAGCAGATTTCTGTGATCTTCTCGTAAGGCTCGGCGCAGACAGATAAGATCTGACCATAGATAGATCCACGGAATGCCCTGAAGCGGATTATATCCCTTCGGGGCATTTCACATGTAATCTCTTATCATGTCATCAGTCCAGACGTGCGCTTCTATGTATCTTTCGGGACCATATCTTCCGTCTCCATTCCAGTCCTGGGGAAGGCCGTACTTTTCGATGATCTTAAGGATCTCATCGTATGAATAAAGCTTCCCCCTGTATTCTTTCCCGTCATTGACCTTGCCGCTGAATGTCGGCATCGAATCACCATAGGTAAAAGACAGTTTGGACTTGTCGAACTTTTCGACCGGTATCTTGATGTAATCCCCCTGCTCATACCATGTCGAAAGCCAGGGGCTGAATTCCACCACCATGTAGTGCGGGGAATCTATATCCGGCACTCCGCCCATGGCTTTAAACTCCTTAAGCAGGACCGCTTCGGTGTTCCTTCTTTTCACAACATAAAGATCATCCCGCCGGGCCGACATGGAATCCGGCCTTTCTGCCTTGATCTTCTCTAATATGTCGTGCGCTTCTTCGCAAGATACCGCAGTAAGGCTCTTGAAAGGTCCCGTCCTCTTATCGAAAAAATGGTAAAGATACTTCATATGTTTCATTTCCGGGCGTGCTCTGCACTTCAACGCCCATATTCATCCTCCTTTTCGACGGAGACGATGCATGTCGGCAGGAATATGGAATCCGCAAATCTCTGAACATCCGCAGATCAAGCCGGCTGCGGTATATACACTTTGCTTTGCAACATATGATTGGCCACACACCAGTTGCCGAATTTGGTAAATACGTCATCACCGAAAGCTTCCTTTATGGCGGCAGCATATTTTCTTGTTTTGGCTTCACTGTAGTTTCCGTATGAATAATCCAGCTTTTTCTCGATTATCTTGTCAACAAGCTTGCTGAAATATTTGTCTCCATACTCGTTTTTCAGAAAATCACATATAGCATAGCCATAGCGATAGATATAATAATGTTCATCACAAACATCCGGATTATATTCTTCAATAAAGATCCTTTCTGCATTTGAGGCATTTACCTTTTCGGGAACAGGTCCGGTGCCACCGTCAAAACTCCTTCGATCTATGACCTCCTGTATTGAAGGATAATCATCTGCCAGCTCATAAAGCGTATTGATACCTGCATACTGTGCAATGCCCTCAGCCAGGATGTCCGTGTACTGGCAATATCTGAGACTTATCGCATGAGTGATCTCGTGAGAGAAATTCTCATAATCCACATAGTCATAACTGTCTCTGGATTTGTCTTTGTAATAGGGCGATGAGTTCCAATAATCTTCTGAAATAAAAGCCTTATCGTAGATCTTAACGTATTGTTCGAAAGCATGACTAATATATCCCGAATTCTCTTTATCGAGCATAAGTAAGATCGGGATCTTAGCTCCCACATCCCAATCTAACCAGGGTTCATTGTTTGTGCCATATAAGTTGTAGTTTCCAAAGTCTGAAACAAATCCTTTTGCATTATGGGAAAGCCCCAATTGCGCTTCGACCTCGTCTACGATCGCATCAAGATTTACCTTAAGGTCTCCCGGAACATCTATGTGCTTCTCGAGGAAAAGGATGTATTTCTCAGACTCGATGTAACAATAATCATCTGCTATGAAATGGTGGTCTTTGACACCGTCGAGAGTGATCTTCTTATAGGGAGTAGTATCCTTGGCATTGGGCTTGGGTGTGGGGCTTACGGGAGTTTGAGCCTTTTTTCCTGCATATCTCCAGAGGAAGGTAACGATCTGTTTTCTCGTGCAGATGCCGTTAGGTGAGAACTTCTTCGTGCCGGAGATACCGGTCGTGATCCCCTTGTCCTTTGCCCAGAGGATCGCAGGATACATATCCTTGCCGATAGACGGCTTTACGTCCGTAAAGGGGCTCTCTTTCGAAGAATATTTCTTCTGATCGGGCTTGCCCGCATATCTATAGAGGAAAGTCACTATGTGCGCCCTGCTGCACTTCGTGTCAGGACGGAAGGTGTTGTCGCTGTAGCCTGCAACTATCTTCTTTCCCGACGCCCAGAGGATGGCCTTGTACATGTCGGCGTGGGCGTTCTTATATTTCGCATCGATGTCGGTGAAGGGGCTCTCGGAGGATTTGGGCTCGGGCTTGCCTGCCAGTCTCCAGATAAAAGTCACGGCCTGCGCTCTTGTGCAGGGATCTTCGGGACCGAACTTGTCGGTATTTTTGATGCCTGTGGTAATGCCTTTATCAACGGCCCAATAGATCGCCTTATAACCGTCAGAGGAAGGACTCAAGTCCACATCTGAGAAGACTTTCTTGGCTGCAGCCTTTGCGCCTGCGGAAGGAATGAAGATAACGGATGCCAGAAGCGCTGCCAGCAGCACAACGATCAATGCTTTTATATGTCGTTTCATATTGATGATCCCCTTTGTAATCCTGATCGATACATTAGGGGTATTATATCACGCCGGCTTTGTCTTTATCAGCCCAAGGCCACATCCAGAGCCATCATAAGGCTGAAGCCAATGGCAAAGGATATTACTCCTACATTTGTATGTTTGCCCTGGCTCATCTCGGGGATCAGTTCTTCGACTACTACATAGAGCATGGCCCCTGCGGCAAATGACAGAAGATAGGGCATGGCGGGAACCACCATTCCTGCGATAAGGACCGTAAGCCCTCCGAAAACAGGTTCCACGGCACCTGAAAGAACTCCGAGCCAGAAGGACTTGGGCTTGCTCTTCCCCTCCGAAAAGAGAGGCATCGATATGATCGCGCCTTCGGGGAAGTTCTGTATGGCGATACCGAGCGCAAGCGCCATTGCAGCGCCGGCGGTTATATTAGCTGTTCCGCTCATGAGTCCCGCATAAACGACACCTACGGCCATACCTTCAGGAATATTATGGAGCGTCACAGCCAGAACGAGCATGGCAGTCCTCGTAAGTTTGCTTCTGGGTCCTTCAGTCTGATTGATCGCAACATGAAGGTGAGGGATTACGTGATCGAGCAACAGCAGGAAGAGGATGCCTGCCCAAAAGCCCAAAAAAGCGGGCAAGAAAGCCAGCCTCCCCTTATCCAGCGATTGTTCTATCGCGGGAACTATAAGGCTCCAGATAGATGCCGCGACCATGACGCCGGCGGCAAAGCCGGTAAGTGCGCGCTGAACACTGTCCTTTAAGTCCTTCTTGAGGAAGAAAACACAGGCAGCGCCCAATGAAGTTCCGATAAAAGGGATCAGAAGTCCCGTGATAATTGTCTTGATCATCTTATAACCTCTTCATGTATCCTGTTTTGCCGTTTTCGATACAGCGCAGATAGTCGCAGCACATCTCTACGAGTTCGGGATCATGCGTTGCCACGATGAAAGGATGGATATATCCCAACATTCCGCATGCAAATTCCACTACGAACAATATTGCAGTGAATATGCCCACCGTGATGAAATCCTAGGGCTTAAGCCTGTTTGTCTTAACGTTTGTATCTGTACTCATTATATTATTTTCCATTGTTTTTATGCTATCTTCCAACTTACGGCTTTCTTTCTTCCGGAAACGAAGTTCTTATAGATGCCGTCCTCTGCCATGAGTTCTTTATGATTACCCTGCTGCACGATCCTGCCCTTGTCGATGACTACGATCTGATCTGCGTGCCTTACGGTCTTCAAACGGTGAGCGATCATGATGATCGTCTTCTCACGCGTAAGATTTGCGATCGCTTCGGTCAGTTCTTTCTCGTTCTCGGGATCGACATTGGCCGTTGCTTCATCAAGGATTATTATCGGGGCATCTTTCATGATCGCCCTTGCTATGGCTATCCTCTGCTTCTCGCCGCCCGAGAGGGTTGCGCCGCCTTCTGCGACTACAGTATCGTATCCGTCGGGAAGCGACATGATGAAATCGTGGCAGCGGGCTTTCTTCGCTGCTTCCATGACTTCTTCAAGGGATGCTTCGGGACGTCCGAACCTGATGTTATTGGCTATCGTATCTTCGAAAAGATAAACTCTCTGGAATACGAAACTGAAGTTCTCCATAAGAGAATCAAAGCTATAGTCCATGACATTCCTTCCGCCCAGCGTTACTTCGCCTTCTCCTACATCCCAGAATCTTGCGATAAGGGATGTGATCGTTGTCTTGCCGCCGCCGGAAGGGCCTACGATCGCAGTCGTGGTCTTTTCCTTGATGTCGAGAGTTATGTCATCGATGATCTTTCTGTTCTCATATGCGAAGCTTACGTGCTCAAGATGGATATCCCTGTTTTCGGGCTTTATGTCCTCGCCGTTGATATCCATCTGTTCGATGCTCAAGATCTCATTTGCAAGATCGACGCCTCTTCCGATGATCTTGAGGAGCGCAGTATAGATGCCAGCAGAATCCAATGCCTCGAAGACCATGAACGAACACATGAGCATGGTGATCAAGTAGTTAAGCTGCATCGTTCCGGTGAAGTAGAAATACAAAGATGCGCCCGCTATCACAACACCTGCAAGCTTTGTTATGAGCATCTGGAATCCGACTGCGGGGATAGCAGTAGTTTCTGCCGTTATATCCGCATTCTTCTTGCGCTCCACGCTCTTTTTCACTTTCGAGCTGTTAAGAGCGAAGATATTGTAATTTCTGATCTCGGCGATTCCCTGAATGAATTCCAGGATGACTCCGACCATCTCCTGATCGGCAGCGATCTTCTCATCTGCAACCCTTGCGATCCTCTTGTTAGTTACGGTATTAACTGCCATGAAGATGCCGATGAATGCGACCGATATCAGACCGATCCTCCAGTCAAACACGAACATGCCTACTGCAATGACTGCTGTAGTGATGCTGCCCTGGAGAACGAGCATGATGGCTCTCGTTGCGATATCGCTCATCTGTTCCAATGTATTGGTCGTGACGGATGTGATATGTCCCAGGCTCGTGTCGTTGAAATAACCCATGGGAAGATATCTTAGGTGTTCGCCGATCTCGATCCTCTTCAATGCGCAGGTATCGTATCCTGCTTCTGTCTGCATAAGCTGGGAAAAGCGGTTGATAATGGTCTTGCCCAGAGTGCTTGCGATCATGAAAGCCATGACAGTGATAAAAGCTTGGGCATCAATCTTATTTTCCAGCACTGCCGTGATGGCAAAGAATGCAGCAGGGATCTTGAGAGCTCCAAACAGAGCATCAAAAACTCCCAGTACGACTGTAATGTAGAATTTATTCCTGTTCTTCCTGCTGCAAAAATCGAAGAACTTTTTAAGCATCTTAAGCATATACTGTCTCCTTTCCGGCTAACGAGGCACCCTTATCATCAGCCTCATCTCTTGCCATGGTATGCGCTTCCCACATCTTCTTATAGAGCTCGCAGGAAGAAAGAAGTTCCTCGTGTGTACCTTGCGCCTTCACATTGCCGTCATCGACAACGAAGATCTTATCTGCGTCCTTAATGGTCGAAAGCCTGTGAGCGATAACGATAAGCGTGCGGCCCTTTACGAGTTTCGCAACGCTTTCCTGCACAAGGGCTTCGTTTTCAGGATCCGTATAGGCTGTTGCCTCATCCATGATGACAACGGGAGCATCCTTGAGCATTGCCCTTGCAATGCAGATCCTTTGGCGCTCTCCGCCCGACAGATGTCCGCCGGCACCGCCGACTTCGGTATCGTAACCGTTCTCGAGCCCCATGATGAATTCATGGCAGCCGGTCTTCATTGCTGCGTCAATGACTTCAGCATCAGTCGCGCCGGCTTTGCCGAGCCTTATGTTTTCCTTGATAGTCATGTCGAAAAGGTAATTATCCTGGGCAACATAAGCGATCTGCCCCATATAGTAATCAAGGGGGAGTTTTGTTATGTCGACTCCACCGTAGGTTATCGTTCCGGAATCGACATCCCAGAGAGAATCGATAAGCCTTGCGACCGTGCTCTTGCCCGTGCCGGAAGGTCCTACGATGGCAGTAACCTCACCCTGTTTGATCTCCATGTTGATCCCGTGCAGGACTTCCTTATCCTTATATGTGAAATGAACATCACTAAGAACGATATCGGAGCCCACAGGTTCTTCCGTAACAGTTTCGGGACGGATCATGTCAGGTCTTTCCAGGATCTCGGTTACTTCACCGAAGATGGTCTTCATCTTGGCTATGTCATCCGAATAGGAGAATGCAACGACAAGAGGTGTTATGAGACCTGCAGAAAGGATTATGCAGGTAATGAAATTTCCTGCCGTAAGGCTCCCGTTCTTTACCAGAAGAAGGCCGACAGGCAGCACACCCAGGAATGTCGCGGGAGTAAAGCACATAGTTCCGGACTGCCACCAGATGCATTTGCGCATCCAGTTGATAAAACAGTCTGCTCCTTCCCTTGCAGCATTCACGAACTTCTCATATGAACTGCCGGTCTTTCCGAAAGCCTTGATGACTTCGATTCCGTTAATGTATTCAACTGCAGTATCGTTAAGATACTTTGTCTTCTGGACAGTATATTCGAACTCTCCGCGGCTCTTGACCATCATGACAGATGCGCAGAAGACGCCGATCACGGCAGATATGAGATTGGCTAGTCCCACTCTCCAGTCAATGGTCATGATATAAATGAACATGACAATCGGGAGCAGGAGATTTGCCGTAAACTCGGGAATGATATGCGCAAGCGTTGTCTCCATGGAATCGACACGCTCGACGATGATGTTCTTATAACTTCCGCTGTTGTCATCAAGTACCGAACCCAGAGGTATCTTCGAAAGTTTGGTGCACAGTTCCTCACGGATGGTTCCAAGAACAGTAAATGTAGCTACATGAGAAAGCGTAGTGGAAAAATTATGCATCAGGATCCTTATGATCCAGAATGCCGCCATGAGTATTACCCTGTTAAGGTAATATCCGGCCTCCATGTTGCCCTTCAGCAGATTATCCACGATATCCGCTATCAGGATGTAAGGAATAAATGATGCCGCAACCCCTATTATGGCCAGCGTAACACTTCCGCCGTAATAGCTCCTCCTGCGCCCGGCAAAATCCAGGACCCAGGACATCAACCCTCTTTTTTTCATCAGACTTCCCCTTTCTTACAATCGCATAAGATTATTCGGTTTATTGATAAAGTTAGCACCGGCTAACTTGTGAAGCAATTTTTTACCCGCTCAAAGCGGGTCCGGATACAATCTTTATATATTTAAAGAACTTATGCTTATATCTTTAGTTAGCCGTTGCTAACTTTATCATTACAAAACAACAATGTCAATCTGAATTTATTACGTTTTTCGATTGTGTAAGAAATTCATCAATATATACAAAAAGCAAGAGCTGCCTCACTTACGGACAAGACAGCTCTTGAGTGAACAAAGGAGATAGGTAATCTGTGCTTTCTTATTTAGCTTTTCCCTGATTTGCCACGGCATCCATCTTTGCTTTCAATGCATCCTGATCACCTAAATAGTAGTGTCTTATAACATTGAAATCATCATCAAACTCATAAACCAGAGGAACAGCCGTGGGGATATTTACTCCTATGATGTCTTCGGATGACATCTTGTCAAAATACTTTACGAGCGCGCGGAGGGAATTGCCGTGTGCTGCGATAATGACTCTTTTGCCGGCTTTCATTTCGGGCTTGATCGATTCCTCAAAGTAAGGCACGACACGCTCGATCGTTGTCTCAAGGCTTTCGTTTGCAGGGAGAAGTGAAGGATCCACGTCTCTATACATTGCCTGTTTGGTTGCGCTCCTCTCATCGGATGCATCCAGTTCGGGAGGTTTGACATCGAAAGACCTTCTCCAGATCTTTACCTGTTCCTCACCGTACTTCTCTGCAGTCTCGGATTTATTGAGTCCCTGAAGAGCGCCGTAGTGACGTTCGTTGAGTTTCCAGGATTTAATTACGGGAAGCCATGCACGGTCCATTTCATCAAGTGCGATATTCAATGTATGGATCGCTCTCTTAAGGTAGGATGTGTAGCATACATCGAAGTCATAACCTTCTTCCTTCAAGACCTTACCTGCATTTTGGGCTTCTTCTCTTCCCTTCTCGCTCAGATCGACATCCATCCAGCCCGTGAATAAGTTGAGCTTATTCCACTCGCTTTCTCCGTGTCTTACAAGTACAAGCTTCACCATCTGATATCACCTCATACCAATGCTGCGCCGAGCGCCTTGCAGGCTGCAGAAGCCTCATCATCGGGAGCCTCGTTTGCCGTTACTGATTCAGTTGCAAGAACTGCACCTGCTGTCTTACATCTGTCTTCCCAGTCTCTCATCCACTGGCCGTCACCCCAGCCGTAGGAACCGAAAAGAGCTACCTTCTTGCCGCTTAAAGCTGATTCTACAGCCGTGAACATGGGATCGAATTCGGATTCTTCCAATACTTCGGCACCCATTGCCGGACAGCCGAATGCGATCGCATCAAATTCGGATACTTTCGATGCATCAAATCCGTCACATGTAAGTACGGTTGCTTCACCGCCTGCGGCGACGATTCCTGCTTCGACTTCCTTGGCCATAGCCTCGGTATTGCCGGTTCCGCTCCAATATACAACTGCTACTTTACTCATAATGAAAACCTCGTATTTCTATAAATTAACAGCACTCAGACAACAAGTTGTTCAAGTGTTCTGCCCTCTTTTAACATGCGCCCGTATTCTTCGGTGCACTTCTTATATCTTCTGAACGCAAGGCGGGCACTGTCGACATCGGAATAAACTTTCCAATAGCCGGTCTCATAGAATCCGCCTTGGGGATTTCTGATGAATCCGTCAACATCCAGGGGCGGGTAACCCAGGAAAAGGCCTATTTCGTGTGGAAATGTAGGTGAGGTATTAAGTCTTCTTACCAGATCGGCAAGACATCTCTCAGAACTTATTACCGCATATCCAAAACGTTTAAGGATAGAAACTGCCACAGGATCCTTAAGGTCTTTATCGAGCATGGCCGGTCGGTAAATGTAAGTAAGAACATAGTCGTCACAAACTTTCAGCGGTAAGATACGAATCCCTTTGCTGTTGACGGATCTGTTGAACATCAGAATATCCTTTCGGAAGTCATCACGAGAAGAAGGGTGCAAGGTGAAGAGACTTCCTGTCTTGATCCCCGCCAAAGTCGGTGCGCAAAATCTTACTAGCAGATCTTCGGGCAATTTCATTCTCCTTTCTTAGTTAGCCACTGCTAACTGTAACACTTATTATATTCTTTGTCAATCAACATTGGATATCTAACCATAAACCTATGAAAAACAATGGTTTGACACGAAATATAGCAGTGTGGTATATTCTTCCTTGGTTAGCAATCGCTAACTGAGTAGATCATTTAATGCCGCCGGGAGCAGGTCCTGATCCAACCTCTTCCGGCGGACAAATGAATACCGGATGAATATCAGAAAGGAAGATCCAAATGACAGAATTATTGATCGAAAACGTTATCGGGAGAGAGATACTTGACTCCCGCGGCAACCCTACAGTTGAAGCCGAGGTTTACCTCATCGACGGAACCGTCGCAAGAGGCACTGCGCCCAGCGGCGCTTCAACAGGAGAATTCGAAGCTCTCGAACTCCGTGACGGAGACAAGGAAAGATATCTCGGCAAAGGCGTTACAAAAGCCGTGGAGAACATCAACACGGTTATCCGTGATGCTATCGTCAGACTTGATGCCTTCGACACTTACGCTGTCGACAAAGCCATGATCGCAGCTGACGGTACAAAGGACAAATCCAATCTCGGAGCAAATGCGATACTTGCCGTATCCATTGCAACTGCAAGAGCTGCCGCAACTGCTCTTGATATCCCTCTCTACAGATTCCTGGGCGGATCTGCCGCTAACAGACTCCCCGTTCCAATGATGAACATCTTAAATGGCGGTGCTCACGCTGACAGTGCCGTAGATACACAGGAATTCATGGTCATGCCCGTAGGCGCTCCCTCCTTCAAGGAAGGCTTGAGATGGTGCGCAGAAGTATTCCATTCTCTTAAGAAGCTCTTAAAGGAAATGGGCGACGTTACCGCTGTCGGCGATGAAGGCGGCTTTGCTCCCAACAGCCTTAAGAGCGATGAGGAAGCAATCGAGAAGATCCTCGATGCTATCAAGGCTGCCGGCTATGAACCCGGCAAGGACTTCATGATCGCAATGGATGCAGCTTCATCCGAGTGGAAGAGCGAAAAGGGCAAGGGTTACTATAAGCAGCCCAAGTCCGGCAAGGAATTCACTTCTGATGAGCTTATAGCTCACTGGGAATCTCTCGTTGATAAATATCCCATCATCTCCATCGAAGACGGTCTTGATGAGGAAGACTGGGAAGGCTGGCAGAAGATGACCGCCAAGATCGGCAATAAGGTCCAGCTCGTAGGCGACGACCTTTTCGTTACCAACACAGAAAGACTTTCCAAGGGTATCGAGCTCGGAGCAGGCAATTCAATCCTCATCAAACTCAATCAGATCGGATCCGTATCCGAGACCCTCGAAGCCATCAAGATGGCTCACAAGGCAGGCTATACAGCCATATCCTCCCACCGTTCCGGCGAGACGGCTGATACGACCATCGCTGACCTCGCTGTCGCTCTTAACACATGCCAGATCAAGACAGGCGCGCCCAGCAGGAGCGAGCGTGTAGCAAAATACAATCAGCTGCTCCGTATCGAAGAGCAGTTGGGTGATGCTGCCGTATATCCCAAGATGGATGCTTTCAATATCAAAAGATAACTGTCAAGCTCCCTGTTAACACCAAAAAGAACCCGGCCTTTTTCCATTTGCAGGCCGGGTTCTTGATTTAGCAAAAAAATTATAATGTAAAGTCTTACTTTCCGTTATTTTTCCTGTGTTTCTTCAGAGCCTTGAAACTCTTGTCACTGATCACATGTTCTATACGGCATGCATCCTCTTCGGCAGTCTTCATGTCGACTCCGAGTTCCATGAGGATCTCACTGATGACGACATGTCTCTCGTAGATCGTCTTGGCGATCTTAGAGCCGGAAGGAGTAAGAGTTATATATCCGTTGTCATCTATCAGGATATATTCGCCTTTTTTTAGTATTCCCATGGCCCTGCTGACGCTTGCCTTGGAATAACCCAGATAATTGGCAACATCCAAAGAGCGTACCGGTTTTCCCTTCTTGGAAAGGACCAGAATGGATTCAAGATACATTTCACCGGATTCCTGCATATCTATAGACCTCCATAAGAACTGATATGATTATAACATAGAGTTGTCTTTTTCCGATATTGGAATAAAAATCTTATGATCCGTGTTTGGGTATCCGGGGAATGCATCTGTTGACTCTTTCCTTATATTCAAGGTATTCATCACCGTAAAGATCGGCAAGCCAGATCTCTTCCGTATTCTTAAGAACAACCGTAAGGATAATCCAGTTGATGAATATGAAAGGCAATACCATGTAGTTGTGCCAGATAAAACTTATTCCCGGTAATGCTCTTATCCATGTCGGAACGGAGAGCCCCTATATACCATACTGCCGCTCCGGATAAGATCATGAGAACAGCTAAGATACGGAATACCCATACCCATATGCCTTCAAGCCTTGCAAAAGAGAATACCCTAGAAGCCAATATTATCCCCGCGAGAGCAACGATCCCTATCCCGGAGATAAGATAGGGGCCTATTCCGAACAAAGGCAGTTTCTGCCCTTCTTTTACGTAATTTTTCATGCTTTCAAACTCCTTATAATGAAGATTATACCACTGTGGTTAGCAACGGCTAACCAAAATGAGGAAAAAGTCTTGACATTAAGGATCCTCAGGTGTATAAATTACACCGTAATATTACGCTGTAATATTGAAAAACAATCATTCTGTCAAAGGTGGGAATAAGATGTCTTACGATTATAACCAGACACATGAAAACATCTTGAAGAGCGCACGCAAACAATTTGCGGAGAAAGGATTCCGCGATGCCTCCATAAGGAAGATCTGCAGCGACGCAGGCGTTACTAACGGCGCCTTCTATTCCCATTTCAAGAGCAAGGAAGATCTGTTAGGCAGCATCATCAGCCCCCGCATCAAAGGCCTGACAGATCTTTACTCCTCTGAAAAAGAAGTTTTCCTGGACATAAAGAGCCCGGATGACATCCTGAATGCTTTCAAAAAGTCTTATTCATCTTATTCGAAAGCCATTATCTATGTATGCGGGTACAGAGAAGAATTTCTCCTTCTCATCGATTCCTGCGAAGGAAGCGAATATGACGGTTTTCTTGATATGCTCATTGATGAGGAAACCGAAAATACGATGGAATTCTTAAGCCGCAGCAAAAGATTCATCAAAAATCCCGAAAACGTTACGGAAAACATAGCAAGGCTCGGTGCATCTTTTATGATCGAGACGATCTTTGACGGTCTCAAGAACGGCTTATCCGCCGATGAGATCATTAAGGAAACTGCTGTAGTAAGTGAATACTGCATTGCCGGTTACAGGCACATGCTCGGAATCTGATAACAAGGCGTGATCATTCACGCCTTTAAAAATATATTTTCGGTTAGCCATCGCTAACCGCAACAGGAGGTACTCTTATGAATAACAACAGTAACAGGCTCAAGGGCAAAGACCTTATCACCGTCGGTATCTACACCGCTCTATATACCGTCTGCGTATTTATCACAGGCATGTTCAACGCCATTCCTATCTTTTACCCGATATATATGTTCGTCGGACCCCTGTTAATGGGCATCCCAATGGCACTTTACTATCTTAAGATAGAAAAGTTCGGCATGCTCACGATAAGCGGGATCATCATGGCCTTCTTCTGGTATATAGCAGGTTACACCTGGATCAGCGTTGCCTGCATCGTACCTGCTTCCCTTCTTGCCGACATCTTCCTTAAAGTTATCGGATATAAGAAATTCGGAGCGATCATTACAAGTTACATCTTCTTCTCCATGGGCATTCTCGCAGGTCCCGCTAATCTCTGGTTTGCAGGAGCAGGTTACTGGGACGGCATAAGGGAATCCATGGGCGAACAGTATGCAAGCCAGCTTGCCATGTATATGCCGGTATGGTTCCTCCCCATCGCAGTCGTACTCATCGCCGTCGGCGCCGTATGCGGAGCTCTGGTCGGCAGAAAAATGCTGAACAAGCACTTTAAGAAAGCCGGTATAGTCTGATGGACCGATATATCGAAAGGAAAAAGTTCAGGCTGGATCCGAGAACGAAACTGTTCCTGATCATTGTTGTAGCAACACTCGAACTCGTAAATTCAAGCATCTGGTTCACCCTTGCCGTGGGAACCATCCCTTTCCTGCTCTTCCTGAGCAACAGACAGTTTCTCGGCGCATTCAAATATTACGGATTATTCCTGATAGCGGCATTCATCCATGTCCACCGCGTGAATATCGAAGTCAACATGTTTCTCAATATGATCATAGTGCTTCTCGGAGGATTGATACTTAAGCTCTCCCCTGCTTTTACGACCGGTGATTACATCATCGAATCGACCAATGTCAGTGAAGTGATCGCCGCATTAAACAAGATGAAGGTCAGCCGCAAGATAATAATCCCGATGTCGGTCCTGTTCAGATTCCTTCCTACTATAAAGCAGGAAAACAGAGCCATACACGATGCCGCTGCCATGCGCGGGATCATAATAACCAGGAAAAGATTTTGGGAAAACCCTTTGAGGGCTTTTGAATACAGGATCATTCCGCTCATGATCTCCATAGCCAACACCGGAGAAGATCTTTCTGCTGCAGCGCTGTCAAAGGGTTTGGATAATCCTAAAAAGCACACAAATTACACTGATGTCAGATTTACGGGCAGAGATCTTTTCGCAGTCCTGTTCGTAACCTTGTTCCTGGCAGCAGTCTATCTTATAACAACATACTTGAAGGTGAAATAAATGATCGAACTTAAAAATGTATCTTTCGAATACGATGACGGTCTGGAAACCCTGAAAGAACTCGATCTTAACATCCCGACCGGGCAGGTACTGCTGCTCTGCGGCGAATCCGGATGCGGCAAATCCACGCTGATCCGCCTGATCAACGGTCTCATCCCGAATTACTACAAGGGCAGCCTTAAGGGATGTGTTAAAGTGGACGGACTCGATACTTCAGAAGTTCCTCTGCACGAACTTGCTGAGCACGTATCTTCTGTCTTCCAGAATCCGAAAACACAGTTTTATAATGTCGATTCGACGGAAGAGATGGTATTCGGTCTCGAAAATCAGGGTGTCAGCCGCGAAGAGATGAAAGAAAGGCTTGACGCCACGGTAAAAAAGCTCCGCCTTGAAGACCTTATGGGCAGAAACCTCTTCAAGATGTCCGGAGGCGAAAAGCAGAAAGTCGCCTGTGCCTGCGCAGACACCACGGGAACAGACATCATAGTCCTTGACGAGCCTTCTTCCAATCTTGATCTTCATACCATAAATGAACTTGCAAGGATAATAAAGATCTGGAAGGATCAGGGAAAGACAGTCGTCATCGCAGAACACAGACTCTACTATGTCCTCCCTATCGCCGACAGGGTCTTATACATGAGAAACGGTGCAGTCGAGATGGATGTAACTCCGGGCGAACTCCTGGCATTGGGAAAAGAAAAGATGTCTGAAATGGGCCTTCGGAGCACAGATATCCGCAATATCCCGCTTAAAGGCGAAAAGCCTCTTAACAACGAGAAGATCGTTCTTGCTAATTTCCATTATGTTTATCCCGGAAGGCTGCAGGAATCACTCGATGTGCCTTATCTGAAAGTCTCCCGCAATGCCGTGATCGGGATCGTAGGAGATAACGGCGCAGGCAAATCCACTTTCGCAAGAAA
The DNA here is from genome assembly GCA_024685385.1 of Saccharofermentans sp. Taxonomy (GTDB): domain Bacteria; phylum Bacillota; class Clostridia; order Saccharofermentanales; family Saccharofermentanaceae; genus Saccharofermentans. Next base: position 19,271 of record JAIKVV010000099.1, read on the forward strand.
CCTTTGCGGGCTCGAAAGACATGCCAGCGGAAACATCGAATACGAAGGATCGATCTACGCCAGACGCAGAAGACTCAAGAGCGCTTTCATGGTAATGCAGGACGTGGGTCATCAGCTCTTTACCGATGATGTCATCGGGGAGATGAACTTCAGTCTCGAAAAAGAATATGAAGGATCCGAAGCCATGATAGATTCCGTTCTTACCGAGCTCAATCTTATCGAAAAAAAGGACCGCCACCCTCATTCCCTTTCAGGCGGAGAAAAACAGAGAGTCGCTATCGGAAGTGCCGTTGTCTCTAACAGGGACATCATCGTTTTCGATGAGCCGACAAGCGGACTTGATTACCGCAACATGAAAGCGGTATCGGCCTTGATCAGGAAACTCAAGGCAAAAGGCAAAACAATATTCATCGTTACACATGATCCTGAGCTCATCGCGGAATGCTGTGACGAGCTTATCTACATGCAGGAAGGTAAAGTCCTGGAATACGGCAAGCTCAACAAAGAAATGTATGACAGATGGCTTTACAGGACTGCCACGAGCAAAGAAAAGCGAGTTCTTCCTACCGACGAGAAACTGACGCCATTAAAGCGCATGTGGCAGCTTGCGTATAAAGAGCATCCCAAGCTTATCCTGTCAATAATCCTGGCAGTCATCGGCGTATTGGGAAATGCTCTGCCCTATATCGCGGCAGCAAGGATCCTGTCAGCTCTCCTTGCAGGGATCACGGATCCTGCATTCTATTTCAGCTGGTGTGTATTCGGAGCCATGGGCTTCGTAATCAAGCCGGTCTTCTATTCACTGGGGCTTGCGGTCAGCCATAAGGCGACTTTCAATACACTTGCCGACATCAGAAAAGCCATGTTTGATAAACTCCCGAGAATGTCTCTCGGAACGATCATAGATTCATCCTCGGGAAAGCTTAAACAGATAATAGTGGATGAGGTTGAGAGCATGGAAAGACCTCTTGCTCACATGATCCCCGAGATGACTGCAAACATCCTTGGTGCCGCAAGCATATGGGCTTACCTTATGTATGTCGACTGGCGCATGGGTCTCATAGCCCTGATAACCATTCCTCTGGGCCTGATCTTTGCGGTCTTCATCCTCATCGGATATGCAACGGATTACGAAAAGAGCGTAAGGACCGTTCAGGACATGAACAGATCCATCGTCGAATATATCCACGGGATCGAAGTCATCAAAGCATATAACCAGGGCGACGGGTCTTTCGTAAAGTTCAAGAAGAGAGTATTGGCTACAGCCCAGAATTATTATGACTGGATGAAGAGGATCCAGTACAAGTGGTCCCTTACCTATGCAATAGCTCCCGCAACATTGATCACGGTCCTTCCCATAGGCTGGCTGATGTATATCAACGGAAGTCTGGATGCAGGAACCTTCATGACTTCGATCATGCTCTCCATGTGCATCGTAGGACCGGTCATGGAAGCGATCAGTTTTTCCGATACCTTGACCAAAGTCAAAACAACAGTCGGAACCGTTGATGAGATATTGACAGGACCCGAACAGATCCACAGCGAAGAAAATAAGGTCATTAAAGATCACTCAATCTCCATGACCGACGTTTCCTATTCTTACCACAAAGGCGTAGAAGTCCTTCATGACATTAATCTCATCATCCCGGAAAACACAAAGACGGCTCTTGTCGGGCCTTCAGGAAGCGGAAAATCCACGGTGGCCAAGCTCATAGCAGGTTTCTGGGATGTGGAGGACGGAACGCTTGCAATGGGCGGGACCGATTATAAAAAGATCCCGCTGAAGCAGCTCTATGATGAGATCGCTTTTGTCTCACAGGATATATACCTTTTCGATGACACGGTATTGAACAATATCCGCATGGGCAGGATGTCCGCAACGGATGAGGAAGTCATTGCCGCGGCAGAGGCGTCAGGATGCAAAGAACTCATAGAGAACCTGGAAGAAGGATACGATACCATCGTCGGTCAGGGCGGAACGCATCTTTCAGGCGGAGAGAAACAGCGCATAGCGATAGCCAGAGCTATGATCAAAGACGCTCCCATAGTCATCCTGGATGAAGCAACAGCCTATATCGATCCCGAAAACGAAGCGATCATACAGAAAGCCATAGCCAATCTCATCAAAGGAAAGACGGTCATAGTGGTTGCACACAGACTGTCTACCATAACCGATGCAGATCAGATCATCGTTGTCGATAAGGGCACTGTAATTGCAACGGGGAGCCACGAGGAATTGCTGATCAAGTGTGATCTTTACAGACACATGTGGAATGCTCATATCGGAGCAGAAGGAGGTGCGGCATGATAGAAGCACTGCGTAAGATATTCCTCTTCTCGGGAAAAGAAAAGAAGAACATCTTAAAATCAATAATCGTAAGCATCCTTAAAGCATGTTTTTCGATGCTCCGTATCGGGGCTGTCTATTTTATCGTAAAGGCGATAACAGCAGGCGATCAGACCATATATCCTGCACTCACGGCGCTTCTGCTCATGCTGATTTCCATCCTTGGAAATTCGCTCACCAGAAATGTCTCTCTTCTCCAGCAGACTCATGCAGGATATTTCATGAGCGCAAACAAGCGTCTGGATATAGCCGAAAGGCTCAAGAAAGTCCCCATGGGTTTCTTTAATGACAACAGCGTCGGAGAACTGACGGGCATCTCGACAACGATCCTGGATACAGTTGAAAACCTCGGTGCCATGGTCCTTGTAATGGTCCTGGGAGGACTCATCAATACCATCATCTTCTTCCTGATGATACCTTTCCTTGATGTGAGGATAGCGCTGATCGTCCTTGCCGGCATGATCGTATATATGTCCTTCACATCCCTGATGGAACACAAGACCAGGGTCCTTGCACCGAAAAGGGAAAAGAGCAAGACGATGATCATATCCGAAGTCATGGAAAACCTTCACGGCATGAGCGTCATCAAGTCCTTCAATCTCACGGGCAAAGGAGACAAGAGACTAAGACACGCCATAGATGAATACAGGGACAGTAATATGGCACTGGAAAAGATGTTTATCCCAATCTCGATGTTCCAGAATATAATACTGGGTTTATTCAAGACTGCGATCATCTTCTGCTCTGTTTATTTCCATCTTAACGGCAGCATGCAGCTTCATGTCGCACTTATTCTGATAATAGTCTCATTCCAGGTATTCGCGGAAGTCGAACAGACTGATTCCGGTCTTTCGATGCTCAGGATCGTAACAGGATCCATAGATCAGGTCGAAAAGGCCGACAGCATGCCGGTGATGGATGCAAAGGGAGAAAGCATCATTCCCGAAGATCATGAGATCGTGATAGACGACATAGACTTTTCTTACGGAAGCAAGAAGATACTTCACAATGCCTCCTTAACCATCCCTTCCAATTCCATGACGGCTTTTGTCGGTCCTTCAGGCGCAGGCAAGACCACGCTTGCCCTCCTGATCGCAAGATTCTGGGATGTGGATAAAGGAAGCATCTCCATAGGCGGAAAAGACATAAGAGACTATACACTGGAATCTCTTATGTCACAGATCAGCATCGTTTTCCAGGATGTGTATCTTTTCGATGATACGATCGAAAACAACATCCGTTTCGGATGCCCGGGCGCTGACAGGAAAATGGTCGAAAGAGCTGCCAGACTGGCATGCTGCGATGAATTCATAGAAGCCCTGCCCGACGGCTATGACACGGTCGTAGGCGAAGGCGGAGCAAAGCTCTCCGGAGGTGAGAAGCAAAGGATATCCATTGCCAGAGCCATATTAAAAGACGCACCGATCATAATCCTGGATGAAGCGACGGCAAATGTCGATCCGGAGAACGAAGACAAACTCAGATCGGCTTTTGATGCCCTTACCCAAAACAAGACGGTCATCATGATCGCCCACCGTCTCGAGACGATTAAAAACGCCGATAAGATCGTAGTCATAAATAACGGTTCTGTCGTTTCCGGTACCCATGGAAGTCTCATGGAAAACAACAGGATCTACAAGAGTTTCGTCATGATGAGAAAGAAAGCAAAAGAGTGGCGAATGCTTGAAACGGCAAAGATTTAATTTCTAATACCTTCCTACCCCTAACCCAAAGGCTTTTTTGATGCTTCAAAGTATCAAAAAAGCCTTTCTCTTTGTCTCTCATTCGGATCCGGAAATAAAAGGCGTCCCGGAAGCAACGGTGTTATTGCTTCCGGGACTGTCCTGTTTGCGGTATGAGCTTAACTGACCTTAGGATTAGAATCAGTTATTGGCAATGATTATGTTATTCAATACGCCTTCCAGATATTCCTGCTTGCCGGAACCCGGATCCTTGGGAGCCTTAAGTTCTGCTGCTCTTTCGGCAAGTTCTGCAAGCGTTGCATTACCGGATCTTACTTTCTTTCCGAGTTCACTTTCAAAGGAGGAATAACGCTCATCGATATTCTTCTCAAGCCTTCCGTCCTCAATGATCTCGGCTGCCTTAAGAAGACCGAATGCGAAGGAATCCATTCCGAGGATGAATGCATGGAACATATCCTCGTAGGTATTGCTGGGTCTCCTGTTCTTGGAGTCGAAGTTGATACCGACGGGAAGTCCGTCGTTCTTAACGATCTCATACATTGCAAGAGTCGTGTCATAGATATTGCTCGGGAAGCAGTCGGTATCCCAGCCGAGCATGATGTCGCCCTGGTTTGCATCGATGGAGCCCAGCATGCCGTTGATGCGGCTGATGCGGAGCTCATGCTGGAATGTATGTCCTGCAAGTGTTGCATGGTTAGCCTCGATGTTCATCTTGAAGTCTTTATCAAGACCATATTCCTTGAGGAAGCCGATGGCTGTTGCAGCATCGAAATCATACTGGTGCTTCATGGGTTCCTTGGGCTTGGGTTCGATAAGGAATGTTCCGTTGAAGCCGATGCTCCTTCCGTAATCTCTTGCCATCTTCATGAGGTTTGCGATATTCTCCTGCTCGAACTTAACCTTAGTGTTGAGAAGTGTCTCATATCCTTCTCTTCCGCCCCAGAAAACATATCCCTTACCGCCGAGCTTAACGGTCATCTCGATCGCCTTCTTGACCTGGGCTGCAGCAAAGCAATATACATCAAGGCTGTTCGTGCTTCCTGCGCCGTTCATGAATCTGGGATTGGAGAACATGTTTGCCGTTCCCCAGAGACACTTGATATCAGTGCCGGCTGTCTTCTCAAGGATATAATCGGTGATCTCGTCGAGTCTCCTGTTAGTCTCATTTATATCATCAGCTTCGGGAACCAGATCGACATCATGGAAACAATAATACTTGATTCCGAGTTTCTTCATGAATTCTATTCCTGCATCGACTTTTGCCTTTGCATGTTCCATAGTTCCTTCAGAAGCTGCGCCGAACTTCTTATCTGCTGTTCCTCTTCCGAACATATCTACACCGTTAGCGCAAAGGTTATGCCACCAGGCCATTGCGAAAGGCAGATGCTCGCTCATCTTCTTTCCGAGCACTTCCCTGTCAGCATCGTAATACTTGAAAGCGAAAGGATTCTTGCTCTTACTTCCCTCGTATTTTATCGTAGGGATTCCTTCGAAAATCTCACTCATTGAAAATATCCTCCTGTTATGTGTCTTTTCAGTTATCAGTAGCTAACTAAAAACATTATAACATATTATCCCTGCGACTATAAGGAAAAATCAGATGAGGATCATCAATCCCAAAAACATCAATGCGCCGCTCCAGTTGGATGCGCCGCCGATCCTTGTAAGAAACAATATGACTGCAACCGGAATGAAGTTGATAATGCATGCCCATTGAGGAAGAGATGTGATGCCGCTTACGACTGCAATAAATAATACAACGCCCATTGTGATCAGACCTATGTAACAAAATATCATGGAGAGTGAAGTATCTTTCATAAACTTAACTACAGCCTGTCTTGCATCTTCTGTTCTTCCCATCCGGACATAGAACCACTCGCCTACACCGCAGAATACATGATGGGCGACTCCGAATGACAATAACAAGGCATCGGCGATCAGGATGATCAGAGCATAAGTTTTCGAGAAAGCCGACATCCAAAGATAAAGACCATAGTATCCGCAGCCTACCATAAAAAGAGCAAAACAACCTGCAATCATGGATATCAGGGGATTCCTTAAAGGCATGTTTGCGAAGGTATCGCTTAACACCTTATTGTCCGACATCTTTGTCACATCAAGTTTCCTGCCTCCGGGCACATATGTTATCAGACAATCACAAACTCCGCAAATGAGATGACCGATCACAGCGATCAAAAATAATACTTTAATCTGATCCATAATTTATTCCTCAGGTCAAACAACCGATTCCTGCAACTATAAGTCCTGCAAGGGGACAGAATGTTAAAGGCCATATAACAAGATGCTCGGGAAGAGCCGCTTTCATCCACTCACGAAACTGCCATGCTTTGCAATCCTCGGCACCCTTTATAAGCCCTCTTTTTTTCTTCGCAACTGCGCGGAGAAGACAATCAAGGATCAGAAGGTCTCCGAAGTTAACGAAGAGCATTTCTGCATATCCCGTCCAAAAGAGATTCCAAAAACCGTTTATCCCCGCATTGCGGGAACTGATACCGAAATAAATGAACACAAAAAGATATATTGCAAGCAATACGATGTACATCTTCCTTACATCCTTCTTTACGACATAAGGAGCTGCAGCTTCCTTTATCTCCTTGGGGAACATCGTGCTGTAAGCCTGAGGCCATACAAAAGAAAACATTCCCACTGAAAAATTAAAGAAGAGGCTCATTGCAAGCCCGTCCAATACTATCCTCATCCATTTCATCTTAAAGAGCTCTTTCTTGCGATAACTGTGATCCAGGCTTTGCTTTCGTGATGCTCTGTTCTGACGTCAGTAAAACCTGCGGATATAAGCGCATCTTTTATAACTTCTGGAGTGTAGCATTTCATTCCGTCGATTATCTTTTCGAATTTAAGGCTTGTCTCATCCTCACCGTCAGATTCATTGACGATCATGAATGTTCCGTTAGGCTTAAGAATCTTTGCCACTTCTGCAAAACACTTCTCCAGACCGGGCCAGAAATATATCGTCTCAAAGGCCGTAGCCAGATCATATGATCCTTCGGGAAGATCCAGATTAGAAACATCTCCCTGTCTTACAGTCATCAGACCTGCATCGATAAACTCTTTATTGTATTCAGTTGACTTGGCTACGGAGACATCGGAATAATCAACTGCCGTAACGGTTGCAGCCGGAAATTTTCTTACCAGTTCTGCGGCATTTCTTCCGCCGCCACAGCCCAATTCAGCAATCTGTTTCGGGGTAATGTCCGGAAGATGCGACATCCCCCAGTCAGCGAGCTTTGCGTGCCCTCCGTTCATACCGTTTACCATCACTTTTCCGAGAACACCCTCAGGTTTTCTCGTCTGACTAACGAACTTCCTGTAAAGACCCATTTTCAATTCTCCGAGTAAAGATCATTTTTCAGTTAGCCTTTGCTAACCGATATCATATATTAGTTAACAGGCATCATATTGTCAATATTCTTTTTGAGTTATCACGTTCTTTTTATCTGCCTCAAAGCAAAGTGCACATCCAGGACAATAAAGCAACACACGGGAAGAAAAGTATTACGTGCAAGAGATGTGTCTTGCGGTTATATCCGAAAAGATAATGTCCCAGAACCGGTCTGCACTCAGGATAGAAGCGCGTAAAAAAATCGAATCCCGCATTGCACAAGAGGAACCAGTCAAAAAAGCCTATGTCAAACGCTTTGAGAAGCATGAGCATAATAATGAACCTGAGAAAGAACTGCCAAAAAGAATACTCACTTCTTATCCCTTCCCATGCCCCCAAGACAACTGCACCGCCCATAAGAGAGAAGGCAATTATGATGATCAACCACCCCAGAACATGCTGGCCTTTAAACCGTTCCGGCTTCTCCCCGGGAACTATGTCCTTCACCTCCTTAGGAGCTGACGAGAAAAAACTGTAGTTCTGAACAAATCCTACTCCTCCCAAAAGCAGCAGGAAAAGCCCGGCCATCATCATTAACGAAAGCAGCAATGTCACGATCATCTTAAAATCCTACCATTCAAAAGCTCATGTTCATTTGATCCCGTATATCAAGCCTGCATCTTTGATCATCCACGGCGCAGTTACAAATGCGGGTACAAAATCCTGCTTTTCGATATTCGGGATATAATGGATCTCGGATACTATTCCGGAACTCTTAAGTTCTTCAATGAACTCGTTCATATCTCCGTAAAGGGCTTTCTGTCCGAACATGTCCTGAAATGCAAACGATCCGCCTTTCTTGACAACACGGAGTGCTTCTTTTACAACATCCCTCTTATCCTGAGCAGTTCTCACTTCATGAAACACAAAATTACTCACGGCTCCGTCGAATGTCTCATCATCAAAGTCCAGTTTGGCGGCATCACCTTTTTGAAAAGTGACCCTGTCTGAAACGCCTTCTGCAGCCGCATTCTTCTCGCATTGTTCCTTGGCATAACTCCATTCGGCACCCCAGTAATCTATGCCCGTGATACGAATGTTCGGATGTGTTTTTGCCACGCGGTTAGTGAGAGCTGCCGCGCCGCATCCGATATCGATCAGATTTCCCTCACGGGCTTTCTCCCATGGAAAATGATCAACAAGAAACTGATGGATCGCACCCATCACTTTGCCGCCGTTAAAATCGAATAAGATCCTGCAGCGCTGCATGTATATGGTCATGGCCAATGCAGCCGAGGCTATCAGCAGAACGATGATCCCCGGTATCTTTGTTCTTAAGAAGATCAGCAAAAGTGCTGATATGATCCATATCGCCAAAGTTGCTATCCAAAGCATCTTCATCATTGCAGAAGACACCCAGTTGCCGTAATCCGCGTTCTTGTTCATCTCCATGATCTTACTCTCCTTTGACATTTTCCGGCTTCCTTGCAACTGCATGCAGACGGCAGAAGCCGCGCTTTTCGAAAAGTTCCATTTCAAGCCCTGCATTCTTACAGAGTTCATCAACATCTTCACTGCCGTATATCCTGACATCGCCGTGACCTGCGAGGTTTATGAGCGGGATCTCTATGTGGTTGCAAAACCAAAGAGCCGCTTTGGTGTTCATGGTCATGTCGCGCAGAATGAGCCTTCCGCCGGGCTTTAAGACCCGTTTAACACTGTTAAAGAAGTCCTGAACGTTAGGATAATGGTGAAAACTCTCGCAGCATATGACCGCATCGAAAGAATTCTCTTCGAAAGGAAGATTCTCGCAATCCCCGACAACGAATTCGGCGCCCGGGATATTCTTTGCTCTTGCGACTTCGATCATCTTGGGTGTCAGATCCAGTCCCGTATAATGCTTATCGGGATATTTCTCATAAAGAAGAGATATCATCGGCGCGGTCCCGCAGCCGCAGTCAAGAAGAGTTTCGAAAGGCTCTTTTTCAAGTTCTGCCAGGACATCCGGATAATCCTTCTTGCACATTTTATACACGCCGGCCTGATCAGTCTCATAGACTGCTGCTGCCTTCGTAAATTCTTTTAAGGACAACGCCTTATATTCGCTGTCATTCATAGTTTCATACCTCCATAAACTCATCTATCGCCTTAAGCACAGGCTCAGCGTACTTATCCCCTCCGAAGAGCCACTGCTCATGTTGCATGTCAAATTCCCTGATATCAGGATCAGCAAAATACTTAAGATATCTCTTCTTATATTTCTCACCCATCTTATTAGCGTAGATGAAATGAGCTGTGGTGCCTTCCACTTTGATGCCTTCCTTAAGATGAGTAATGAGATCAGTATAGTATTCGTTCTTTATTGATTCGGTATCAAACTTCGAAAAGGCCCCTACGAAGCCTTCAGCAGTCTCCTCATCCATCTCGAAAAGTTCCATGAGTTTTTTCTTTGTCTTTTCTTTCTTCTTCTCGCTCTTGTTAAATCCGGTAAGGAGCGGAGTCACCAGAGCTGACTGAAGTTTTGCTGCGACGATGCCGCTCTGATCAAGATCAGAGCTACCGAAGATCCCGTGATCGATATGGACCTTTTCACGCTGAATGAGCTGGCCGACAAAACTTCCTCCGAGCGAAGACCCCAGGGCGCCGTCAAGCCTTCCCCGGTGTTTATCGATAATGTATCTTTCGATCTTCTCCGTGACCGTTATCATGTCAGGAAAAATCGTGCCGGTTCCGTCAAAACCGTCGTAATTTACCAAGATGAGATGATGCTTTAAAGCGAGCCTGTCTATGACCTTGGCAAAATTACTCTGCCAGTCGCAGCAGGTCCCGGGCAGGAGCATCAATGTCTTGCCTGACATATTGCCTTTCTCTTCGAAAGTCATCCGAATAACCCCCTCTTTTTATATGGCTCAGACCAAACCCCCATGAATCCGTAGCCGGTATCAGTTATCAAATTTATCACATCCTCTTCGTCAGGCATTTCATCAGTCAGGAATGTCGCTTCCTTCCTTGATCTTGAAGCTTTTACCTTCTTCGCCGCAGGATATGCTTTTCTTATCGCATCCTGTATATGCGCTTCGCACATTCCGCACATCATGCCGTCGACCTTTATTGTTGTCTTATACATTTCATCACTCCCTGTTCTTTAATATTTCTGCGGGCTTTATCTTCCTGATCCTGTTCGTAAGAACGAGATTGATAAGAAGATAAAGACCTATTATGACCGCGAATATCACAAGATACATCTCAGGTGAATAATCCGGCCTTATTCCTACGCCTACATTACTTACGAGATATCTCGGATAGATATAATCCATGATGAGTTTGGAGAGCGGTATCACTATTAAGGCGCCTATGGCGACAATGTAGAAATTACCGTCTATATACATCTTCCTTACTTCCCTGTTTCTGAATCCGAATATCTTGACGAGGGATATGTTGAATGCCGACCTGTCGATCATCATCTTGATCATAAGGTACATGACAACGACAAAAACGACCGCGGAAGCCACAGACATCGTGATTATCATTGACTGCATCAGATCTACATAGATACCCGCAGATCTTGCGATCTCGCTTTTCGAAACTACTGAATATAACCGTCCGCTGTCTATGTTGAGTTCATGATCCGAGAAGACTGTATTGAAATAGTCATCATCCTCATCGAAAAGCTCCCGGCATCTGTCTATATCCATGAATATCATCAGAGATGCAGAATAATCCGTTATCCTGCTGACCCTGAAAGCATAAAGACGGTCGCCATTCTCTCCTTTCAAGGTAAATTCGTCACCTGTTGAAAGGTTATACTTGTTGGCAACAGCCGAGCTTACGACAACGTCTGTACCATTTTCGGGAAGATCGCCCGTATCGAAGAAAGGATTTTCTTTAGTTATGCCCATCACGGTAACATCAAAGCTGTAGCCGTAAATGTCTTTCTTGAGACCTTCAGCCACTGCTGCATATCCTCCTTCGGGGACTTCCTCTGCAGGATATTTGTAATTGTACATATATTCGTAGTGAGTCTGGCTTACATAATAATCCTTGACTCTTTGGCAGTAGACATATGTATTGAGGGCCATGAAAGCTACAAGAAGAGCCATGAACATTCCCAAGACGACAGTAAGTCCTGCTCTGATCTCCCTTACCATCTGTCTGATCCTGAACATGCTGAGGAACTTGAGTCCCTTAAGCTTCAGTTCTTTGCCGCGGACAATTTTCTGTTCATTACGCAGGAGCGACAAAGGGGATCTCTTAAGTTTCTTGCGAATGACAAGCATATTAACGGCGAATGCGGTTACCGGCGGAATCACAAGCCCGTAGATAATGATGAAAGGCGTGACCTTGATCTCAAGGGCAGGCATCGAATAATACAAAAGAGAATCCATTAGCTGCGCTTCTATCCCTGCAGGAGTAAGCAGCGCGGCTGTCGTTCCTATGATACCCGATATGAATGTCACGATGACCGGAACAGCTACATAGCTTATTATGAGAGTCCGCCTCCTGACGCCCATTGAATAAAGAGCTCCGATAACGGAACTTTCCTGATCGATCATATGCACAATGAATACCGATATGACATAAGCAAAGAGCATTACGAGCAGTATTCCGAATATGATGCTCGCAGAATAATTGATCTTTACATCATCAGCTGCTGAATCGATCCTTGGATTCTCTTTATAGTCAAGGAACAAAATGAGATTCGACGTCTTTATGTTAAAAACCTCATCTACCAGATCATCTGCTTTCTCTGCAAACTCGGATACACCGTCGGAAAGTTCCTTAGCTCCTTTTGCAAGTTCTTCCGATCCGTCAAGGATCTTTCCGGACCCGTCATAGAGCTCGTCGGCTCCGTCAGTCAGATCAGGAAGATTCTTCTTAAACTTTTTTGTCCCGTCATGTAAGGCTTTGGCACCGTCGTTAAGAACGGTGCTGTTCCTGCTCAAGGCACCCAGTCCGTCAGACAACTGTACAGAGCCGGCAGCCAGAGCCTTTGACCCCTTACAGAGCCCGTCGATACCTCCTTCCAGTTGATCAAAGATCGTTACAAGACCTGATAATCTCTTGTCAAGATCTTTGGCAGCCTTGGACAATGCAGGATCTGAACTCTTTGCCATCTTTCCAACATAACCGGAGAAGATCTTAAGTCCGCCGGAATAGTCCGAGGCCGCTTTTTGAAATTTTTCCGAACCGTCTTTAAGATCCTTTGCCCCCTTCACGAGTTCGGAAGCTCCTCCTGCTGCCCGATCGACTCCGGCAGTATAGGCCCTGACACCCTTCTCCAATGCTGCGGCTCCCTTATCGAGGGCTTCTATACCGTCCGCAAGTTCAGACACGGCATCGTGGAATTCAGTCATTCCTCCATGAAAATCCTTCACCCCGTCTGATAATTCCTTGGCGCCGTCAGAAAGTTCCTTTGCCCCGTCAGAAAGTTCATCGATACCTTCAAGGAGTTCATCCTTGCGGCCAGTCATCCTGTCCCAGTATTCACGGAAATATTCATCATCAACATCATTGACATCAAATTCGATGTCTTCCAGCATGTTCTTAAGTTCATCTTCTTCAATGGTGCCGTTAAGGAGATACGAATAATAGTACTCTTCGGAAGATAAAAAGGCGCCGGAAAGATAGAGGGCATCATAGGAATCAGGCGTTACGAATAGCAATCCGAAATACCTTGAATCCACGACCGAATCGGTAACTTTCTTAATGACCGTGTTGTAATCCGGAACGGCTCCGACACCGCAGATCCTAAATTCCCTGTCTCCGATCTTTACTTTATCATTTATGTTAATGCCGTTGACTTCCGAAAAGCGCCTTTCCAGAACAGCTTCATCATCAGATTGCGGAAGTCTTCCTTCGATCAGAGATATCCTGTTTATGTTCTCTCTGAGCTTAAATACCCTCAGCACCTGTTCTTTATCCAGTGGATAATCGGCATAGAACATCTCCTCGATGGTAACGCCCTTGGCTCTTATCCTCTCAATTTCTTCGCTTCTCAAGGGTACAAAGACCGAGAATTCACCGTCTTCTCTTACGAGTTCCCTGTCCCTTAATTCCGTATAATCGATGACTGTGACAGCGGCACCCATGAGACTTGTAACGATGAATATCGAAAAGATTATGAGGAGCGAGAGAGCCAGATATCTTGCCCAGCCTGCTTTGAGATCACGGAAGGCTCTCTTTAACAGTATCCTGCCCATGTCAGAGATCCTCCAGTTCCGATGCGGGGATCTTCTGTTCGTTACGGTAATCTTTATAGATCTCTCCGTCCTTAAGATATATTATGTGGTCCACCATGTTCTTTATCGAATTGTTGTGGGTCACTATCAGCATCGTAGTACCGTACTGTCTGTTTATCTTTTCGAGAAGAACAAGTATATCCCTCGATGTCTTGGAATCCAAAGCTCCAGTCGGCTCATCACAGAGCAAGACCTTCGGGTTCTTGACGAGAGCCCTTGCGATAGCGCAGCGCTGCTGCTGACCGCCCGAAAGCTGGGAAGGGAACTTATGCTGATGCTCCGTAAGTCCCAGGACTTTTATGAGCTCATCGATATCCAAAGGGTCCTTCGTAAGGTATTCGCAGATCCGTATATTCTCCCTGACGGTAAGATTCGGAACCAGATTATAGAACTGAAAGATAAAGCCCAGATTATCTCTTCTGTAATCGGATAGTTTTTCTCCTTTTAGGCCGTCAACATGCTTTCCTGCGACCGTGACAGTTCCGGAATCGATGTCATCCAGACCGCCTATACAGTTAAGCAGCGTAGACTTACCTGATCCTGATGTTCCCTGAATGACGCAAAGTTCGCCTTTGGAGACATCCATGTTCACGCCTTTTAAGACCTGAGCGTAGGAACCGCCTTCACCATAGGATTTATGAAGATCCCTGACTTCTAAATAACTCTCTGACATAAAACCTCTCAAATAAAACTCCAAAAAGAAAGGGTTGTTTCCGTTAAGGAGACAACCCTTTCTGAATTAACTAACTCTTTACCGGATCAGGTTTTCTCTTTTTTATGTTTGCGGCCGAGTGACATTTGCCTGCAAGAGCGCAGTTGGCGCAATTACATCCGCAGGAACTCTTACCCTTTTTCTTGTCACGCAGCATGCTGATCACCGCAAGCGCGACCAGACCTGCAACCAGCGCAATGATAAGGATGTTAGCCCAATTTAAGATCAACCAATCCAGCATGTTAAAGCCTCTTATTTCTCCTTAACGACGCCCGTGTACTTCTTGGCAGGTCTTACAACCAGGAAGATGAGTCCAGCAAGGACTAAGACTGCAAAGATCAGTCCGATGACATTTGCGGCACCGGTGAAGAGGAGACCGAACTGGTAAACGATCAGGGAGAGTGCATAAGCGAATACACACTGATATCCGATCGCAAACCATGTCCACTTCGCTGAGTTCATCTCACGCTTGATGGCACCGATGGCAGCAAAGCAAGGTGCGCAGAGGAGGTTGAAGATCAGGAATGAGAAACCTGCAAGTGCGGAAAGTCCTTCGAAATCCAATACACCGAATACGCCTACGACTTCTTCCTTTGCAACAAGACCCATGATCGTTGCGATGGTTGCCTTGATGTTTGCAAAGCCCAGAGGAGCGAAGATCCAGCTGATGGCATTACCGATTATGCCGAGCACGGAAGATTCAAGTTCCATATCAGGATCGAATCCGAATCCTGCTTCCGTATTACCCAGGACGGATCCGAGCCAGATAACGATGGAAGAGATAAGGATTATGGTTCCTGCCTTCTTAATGAAGGACCAGCCTCTCTCCCACATGGACCTTAAGAGGTTGCCGATCGTAGGAAGGTGATATGCAGGCAGCTCCATGACGAAGGGAGCGGGGTCTCCTGCGAACATCTTAGTCTTCTTGAGAAGGATACCGGAAACGATGACTGCCGCAACTCCGATGAAATATGCGACGGGAGCAACCCAAGCTCCGTTACCGAGTGTGTGACGGAAAAGAGCTGATGTGATAAGGGCAATAATGGGAAGCTTTGCTCCGCAAGGAATGAAGGTCGTTGTCATGATGGTCATCCTGCGGTCGCGCTGACTCTCGATGGTCCTCGATGCCATGATGCCCGGAACACCGCAGCCCGAAGATACGAGCATGGGGATGAATGATTTACCGGAAAGACCGAACCTTCTGAAGATACGGTCGAGTACGAAAGCGACTCTTGCCATGTATCCGCAGGATTCAAGGAATGCAAGGAGGAAGAAGAGAACGAGCATCTGGGGAACGAAGCCCAATACTGCACCGACGCCTCCGATGATACCGTCTACTACGAGACCTGTTACGAACTCGTTTGCGCCGATCTTCTCAAGACCTTTGCTTACGAGATCAGGGATGCTGGGTACGAAGACAGCGCCTTCTGCTTCATCCATGCCGGGCGCCGTGAACTCGCCGTTCTCATCCAGTGCACCGGATTCGGTAAGGGCTCCCGCCAGATCGAATCCGTTCTCATCGAACTCGTCTGCATAGAAACCGAAATCTTCTTCGAATGCGCCGAAATCAGCATCTTCAAAGTCACCCTGAAGATTCTCGGCACCCGTTATGTCAGCATCTGCTGCCTTATCGATGATCGCTTTGACGTCATCCGTAAATACGGACTCGCCTGCCCATTCATCAACCATCTCATCGTACTTGGCTCTGCCGATACCAAACAGATACCAGCCGTCACCGAAGATCTGATCGTTGGTGAAATCCGTTGCGGTTGCGCCGAAGCCCGTCATCGCGATGGAATATACCAGATACATGATGATCGCGAAGATCGGGAGAGCCAGGATCCTGTTCGTCAGGACCTTATCGATCTTGTCGGATACGGATGCCTTAACGGCTGACTTCTTCTTGTAGCAGCTCTTGATGATGGATCCGATGTAGATATATCTCTCATTCGTGATGATGGATTCTGCATCGTCATCAAGTTCCTTTTCTGCTGCAGCGATGTCCTTTTCGATATGGTCGATCTTCTCTTTGGAAAGACCCAGTTTTTCGATTACTTTCTCGTCTCTTTCGAAAAGCTTGATCGCATACCATCTCTGCTTGTCTTCATTCATGTCATGGAGACAATATTCTTCGATGTGAGCAAGAGCATGCTCAACGGGACCGGAGAATGTATGAGGAGGAAGAGTCTTTGTCTCTTCTGCTGCCTTGATCGCGGCTTCAGCCGCCTCCATAATGCCCGTGCCCTTGAGAGCCGAGATGGCAACTGCCTTGCAGCCCATCTGCTGCGAGAGCATGTCGAGATCGATCTTGTCGCCGTTCTTGTTAACAAGGTCGATCATGTTTACTGCCATTACTACGGGGATACCGAGTTCGGTGAGCTGTGTCGTAAGATAGAGGTTACGCTCCAGGTTCATGCCGTCAACGATGTTGAGGATGACATCCGGATTCTCGTCGATGAGATAGTTACGTGCTACGACTTCCTCCAGTGTATAGGGAGAAAGCGAATAGATACCGGGAAGGTCAGTGATCGTAACACCGTCATGCTTCTTGAGCTTGCCTTCCTTCTTTTCTACAGTTACGCCCGGCCAGTTGCCGACGAACTGATTGGAACCCGTAAGCGCGTTAAAGAGGGTCGTCTTACCGCTGTTCGGGTTACCCGCTAATGCGATCTTGATCTTTGAATCTGCCATTATCTTATGCTCCTTTACTCAACTTCTACCATCTCGGCATCGTTCTTACGAAGCGAGAGCTCATAGCCTCTTACCGTGATCTCTACGGGATCGCCCAGAGGGGCTACCTTACGGACATAGATCTCTACACCCTTGGTGATTCCCATGTCCATGATCCTGCGCTTTACCGCGCCTTCTCCGTTGAGCTTGACGACTTTGACAGTCTCACCCACTTTTACTTCTCGCAATGTCTTCACTTTTGCTCCTCCTATATCATTATTTTTTTTGCTAATTCACTGCTGACAGCTACACGGCTTTCCTTAACCTTCACTATCAGATTGTCGCCGATCGAGTTAACTACGCTGATCTCTCCTCCGACCGTAAATCCCATATCCTCAAGGTGTTTCTTTATATCGGGACTTCCGCCGATCTTCTTTATGATCTGGATCTGCCCTATGTCCGCATAAACGAGAGGCATCATAAACTCACTCCTTTTATAGTTAGCACGTGCTAACTCTTTGAATAAATAAAATAGTTAGTCTTCGCTAACCGTTTACAAGTATAGTAAGCAATTGCTAACGAGTCAAGCCGTTTTTTATAGGAAATCACTGATTTTTCTATTGAATTGTTTTCGTTTTTTTGGTAAGTTAGTGCTAACTTACCTAAGGGGGATAGTGATATGGCGATATTGGAGTCCGGCGAGATGTATGTCGAGACCATATATATCCTGTCATTGGAATCTGACAAGGTCAGAGCAAAAGACATATGTGATTTTCTGGGATTTACGAGGCCCTCCGTCAGCAGGGCGATCTTTTCGCTTAAAGAAAAAGGCCTGGTCAGGAAAGATACTAATGGCAACATCAAACTGACCGAAGGCGGGATCATCCTTGCCAAGCATATTCATGGGCGCGTAGGGCTCCTGAAGGACCTCTTAACGGAACTCGGAGTGGATGAGGAACTTGCAGCTCAGGATGCTTCCCGCATCGTCCGCTTCATAAGCGACGAGACATTTGACAAGATCAAGGATCACGTAAACGGCAATAAGCGGTGACTTCACCCAATAAATATCCCGTAAAGAAGCAGATTCGGCTTTTCGGCAAGGGCTCAATCCTTGAAAGAAAGGGCAAAAAGTGGTATTAAATTACCTTGTGCGCATTAGTTGCGCGGATCTTTTGTCTTATCAGGGATGAACATGAAAAAATACGCATCACAATATGACATGATGACAAAGCAGTCGGTACCGGGACTTATCGTCAAGCTCGGCATTCCGACTACTATCAGCATGTTCATCACGAGCCTTTATAACATGGCCGATTCATATTTCGTCGGCCAGATCAACACGTCGGCGAGCGGCGCCACGGGCGTAGTCTTAGGCTTGATGGCTATCCTCCAGGCGATCGGCTTCATGTTCGGACACGGCACGGGCAGCGTCATAAGCAGGAAGCTCGGACAAAAGGAAGTCGAGGACGCAAGACGCTTCTCTTCTACCGGCTTTTATCTGGCTCTGGCTTCGGGCGGCGTTCTCATGATCTTAGGGATCTTACTCCTTGAACCTCTCATGTATCTTCTCGGAAGCACCCCCACGATCCTCCCCTACGCCAAGACATATGCTCTTTGCATCCTCTGTGCGGCTCCCGCCATGATATCGAGCTGCGTCATGAACATAATCCTCCGTTACGAAGGAAGAGCGATGTTTGCCATGATCGGCCTTACTTCGGGCGGTATCCTCAACATCTTCCTGGATGCGCTCTTCATGCAGAAGCTCGGCATGGGTATCCTGGGCGCAGGCCTTGCAACTGCAATATCCCAGCATGTCTCATGGTTTGTCCTTCTTACAATGTTCATCTTGCGCAAGACCCAGACTTCTCTTGCCGCAAGATATATCACTTTGAAGTGGAGGACGATCTGGGAGATCATATCGACCGGACTTCCGAGCCTTGCAAGACAGGGTCTTGCCAGCATCTCCACCATGCTCCTCAACAACGCCGCAGGCGTTTATGGCGATGCAGCGATCGCCGCCATGAGCATCGTCAACAGGATCAGTATGTTTGTATTCAGCTGTGCGCTCGGCATAGGACAGGGTTTCCAGCCCGTCGCAGGCTTCAACTACGGAGCCAAAAAGTATTCAAGAGTCAAGGAAGGCTTTATCTTCACTCTCTCGCTCGGAACTGCTTTGCTGGGACTTGCATCTCTTGCCGTATATTTCAACGCCGGATCATTCATACAGATATTCAGGAACGACCCTGATGTAATAAATATCGGTATTCCCGCTCTGCACGCCCAGTGCATCGCGCTCTTCTTCGTTCCTTTCCAGGTCTGCAACAACATGATGTTCCAGAGCATCGGATATAAGTTCAACGCTACTTTCCTTTCAACCTTAAGGAACGGCGTTTACTTCATACCGATCCTTCTTATCTTCAGCTATGTCTTCGGTCTTGCAGGCATTCAGACAGCGCAGGCAGTAGCAGACATAATGACCTGCTTCACCTGCATACCTTTCTGCATTAACTTTTTTGCGAAATTACCGAAAGACGGAACCTGATCTTAACTTCCGTCAAAGATCTTCAGCCTTGGGATAGGACGGGATCGCGCCCTTTTTCTGCACGCTTAAAGCGCAATACCTGACTGCAAAATCCGTTGCTTTCTTTAAGTCTTCACTGCTTATATCATCCAGATTGCTGTCATCGTAGCCCAGTTCCCTGATCTTCCAGAGGAAAGAGCCTATCGATGCATCGCCTGCGCCGGTGCTATCAACAGCCACGACTTCCGGCGCCTTGGAATATACGCTGCACGAAGGCGTAAAAGCTTTCATGCCTTCGGCACCGCAGGTATAAAGGACCAGTCTTATCCCTTTCGAAAAGAGCCCCGGCAGAGCCTTATCTATATCTTTCTCATCCATTATGAATTCCAGTTCGTCGTCAGATATCTTAAGGATATCCGCGAGAGGAATGAATTCATCTACGGCCTGTCTCAGTTTATCCTTATCGTCCCAGAGCATGAAGCGCAGGTTCGGATCAAAACTTATTATCGCACCCCTGTCCTTTGCAAGCCTTATCGCTCCCCTGTGGGCATCTTTCATTGGAAAATCACCCAAAGAAACGCTGCAGAAATGAAGAGCAAAGATGTCTTCAAATGCAGCCGGATCCAGCTGATCCGGGCGATAGAGCATATCTGCGGAAGGTTTCCTGTAGAAAGAGAAAGTCCTGTTGCCGTCAGATGCAAGACTTACAAAAGCCAATGCCGTGTTGGCCTTGTCCGTGAGAGCAACAAATGAAGTATCGATCCCTGTTTCATTCAGGGTGTTCAAGATCTTATGTCCGAAAGGATCGTCCCCCAACTGTGTCAGGAAGACCGACTCCCCGCCGAGCCTTGCAAATACCGCGCAGACATTGGCAGGCGCCCCTCCGACTGCCGGGAAAAAGGAATCAACCTCAGCGAAGGAGCATCCCGTCCCGGACGGTATAAAATCGATCAGGGCTTCCCCTATCGCAACGAGTCTGCCTTTTGTCATGCTCATGCCTCCCGCTGATGTAATCTTCTGATTCTGATTATACGCCTTCCCGAAGGAGATCTTTTCGCAAAAAAGAACTTTCCCTCTCCAAGAGCCGTTTTATGTTGTATAATGAAAGTCTGACTACACGATGTAAACTATCGGGGGATAAGCAGTCAGAAAACGGTATCTTACAGCAGCAGACTTAAGGGTATTTTCTTACAGGGGGATAATGCCGTGGAACAGAACAAGAACGACAGAAGAACGCAGAGGACCGAGCGCGCCCTGAGGGACGGCCTGGCAGAGCTTCTGATAGAAAAAGAGCTTTCCAAGATAACAGTCCGCGAGATCACGGACAAAGCAGACGTCAACCGTGTAACCTTTTATAAGCACTATCTGGATGTCTACGATCTGTATGAACAGATCGAAAAAGAGATCCTGGTCGATCTTGGTCTGATCGTGCTGGAATATGGCGAGATATCGACTGCAGAGATCTTCAAGCACCTGCTGGATTATGTTGACAACAACCGCACCCTCTTTAAGATGGTCTTCTCTCCCAACACGACATCTGCCCTGATAGAGAAGGTCGCAGGTCTTATCGAAGGCATATCCCGCAAGGTACTGGCGGAAAAATACCATGTCGACATCAGCAAGAACAACATAGATTACTTAAACTACTACCGCGCTCACGGCGCGATCGCAATAATCGACAAATGGGTCATGGAAGACTTCGTTTTGCCGAAAGAAGAAGTCGTCAAGACAGTTTCAGAGCTGGATGCCCACGTCGGAGCCTATATCCACTCCGTTATCTGACGTTTTTCTTACCTGTTATCCACTTTCTCAGGATACATGTCATGATTTGCAAGGCGGTCCGCTGCGACCTGTTCCCAGCGCGTTCCGGGCTTGCCATAATTGCAGTAGGGATCTATCGAGATGCCTCCCCTGGGCGTAAACTTGCCCCAGACTTCTATATACTTGGGATCCATGAGCTTTATAAGATCCTTCATTATCATGTTCACGCAGTCCTCATGGAAATCACCGTGGTTGCGGAATGAAAACAGGTAGAGCTTCAAAGACTTGCTTTCCACCATCTTAACGTCAGGCACGTAGCTTATGGTTATCGTGGCAAAGTCAGGCTGACCCGTTATGGGGCAAAGAGACGTGAATTCGGGACAGTTGAACTTGACGAAATAGTCGTTCTCCTGATGCTTGTTGGTAAAAGTCTCAAGGATAGAAGGATCGTAATCCGTCTTATATTCCGTTCCGGATGAGCCGAGCTTTGTAAGGTCTTCTCTTTCTCTCATGATGCTGCCTCCTTTATCATCCCTTGATGATATTGTACTTTATGCCCTCATCGAATGTATCGATGCCTTCCTTCTCCTTGATGAACTTAACGACCGCATATGTAACCGGCGTAAAGATTATCTCATATAAGACCTTGAACAGATACTGGAACAGGATCATCTTGAGGACGACGGAATTTTCCATCGTGCCCCAGAAAGAGATGACGATGAAGATCACGGAGTCGAAACCCTCGCCGATCAAGGTGGACGTGATCGTACGCAGCCATAATTTCTTGCCGCCGGTTACGACCTTGAGTTTTGATAAGATCATGGAATTGGAAAACTCGCCGAAAAGATATCCTGCAAAAGATGCTATTGCCACGCGGGGCGTTGTTCCCAAAACCTGGGCATATGCTTCCTGACCTTCCCAGTAACCGGGATGAGGGAGTGCGATCGTCGCAAGGTATATCAGCACTGCAAAGAAGCTCATCGCAAAACCTGCCCAGATTATCATCCTGGCCTTCTTGAAGCCGTAGACCTCGGTAAATACGTCACCCAGGATATATGTGATCGGGAAAAGGATAACTGCCGCAGGCAGCGTAATGTCCTGAGTCACTGCCCACATCTTGCCCGCGATAAGGTTCGACAGCAGAAGGCATGCAACAAAGATAATGCCTATCAGCATATAAAGCCTGGATACCTGTTTTGATTCATTCATATTAATTCCTCACATCTTAAAGGACCCATAAACATGTCCTCTTTGCAAGGAAACAAAAAGGCGTCGAAACCGGCGCCTGTAATCGATACAAAGATCATGTATTACAGTCCTGGTTTTGTTTAACGACAGGATGGCACTAACGAACTGTCGGCTATCAGCAAGAGAACTATATCATCTTATGCCCAAAAGTCAAGCGTTGGGGCGTTTTTACGAAAAATGATATACTAATGAAAATCCATTTTAAGGGGATGATGTACGTGAGAAAGAAAGATTCTGTTTTATCCTGGCTGATGCTGATCCTGGGCGCCGTCATAGCGGCCTTCGCTCTGGAGGAGTTCCTTGCGCCCAATAACATCTTCGACGGCGGCGTGACAGGTATCTCAATGATCCTCTCCAACCTCCTGAAAGCCAGGACCGGCGCGCCCATGTCGCTCGGTATCCTCGTCATCATCATCAACATCCCCTTCGTCATAATCGGATTCAGAAGACTCGGCAAGCGCTTCATACTGAAGACCGTCATCGCCGTATCGGTCTTCTCCATAATGACTTCCGTTTTCGAAAAGATCCGGAATGCAACTTCCGACACGCTCCTGGCTGCCGTATTCGGCGGCGTCTTCTTAGGAATCGGAGTAGGCCTCGTCCTCCGCGGCGGCGGCGTTCTCGACGGAACGGAGATCATCGCCATCATCCTGAACAAGAAGATATCTGTATCGATCGGCACCATCATACTGGTATTCAACGTGCTGATATATACCGTCGCCGGCTTCCTTTTCGGACTTGACCGCGGCATGTATTCGCTCCTTATGTATTTCATCACATCAAAAGTAATAGACATCGTCGAGATGGGCTGGGACAATACCAAGTCCGTCATGATCATCACCAACCACGGCAAGGAGTTGGCAGGTCTCATCTATCAGGAACTGGGCCGCACCGTAACCTTCATGAAGGGCGAAGGCCTTGTCTCCCATGACAGCAAGGACATCCTCTACTGCGTCGTGACCCGTGCAGAGATCCACGACCTCAAGGAAGTCATATCCAAGATTGAAGGCAGCACCTTCACGACCATATCCGATGTCTCCGAGATAGTCGGCAATCACATAAAGAGCCGCGACGTAGACCTCTGAATTCACAAAGCCCGATAAGCCCCGTTTAAGGGCTTTTCTGCGGGAAAGGCGCGCTTTTGCTACATTATTACCGCAAATTTCGTCATGTTCCCAATTGACTAATTATTTATTATTTATATAATACAGCCGTGGATGGACAAAAGGTACAACTCACTGTTGAATTTTTAAGGCGCGTCAATTTCTTCTTGACGTTCCTTTTTGCCGTCTGCTACGCGTGCCAGTTTTTCTACATTCCGATATCGCTTTTCGAGACTATCAGGAACAAGATCCTCAGCAAAAAGAATCCCCCTTCCGAGAAAAAGATCATCGAATATTCCTATGCTTTCCTGATCTGTGCCCGCAACGAGGAACTCGTTATCGGCAACCTCATCGACAGCATCAATCACCAGAACTATCCCTACAAGAAGATAAAGGTCTTCGTCTGCGCCGACCATTGCGACGACAGGACCGCAGAGATCTCCAGAAGGAGAGGCGCCGTTGTCTATGAGCGCTACAGCGACAAGAACATCGGCAAGGGCTATGCCCTGAACTTCCTCCTTAAGCAGATCCAGAAAGACTATCCCGAGGGATTCGACGGATATTTCGTTTTCGACGCCGATAACGTAGTCGATTCCGAATTCGTCAAGGAAATGAACATCACCCACAATCAGGGCCATTCCATAATCACCTGCTACAGAAACAGCAAGAACTACGGCGACAGCTGGACTTCCGCAGGCAATGCCCTCTGGTTCTTAAGAGAAGCTCAATATCTCAACCGTCCCCGTTACTTCCTGCACACAAGCTGCGGCGTATCCGGCACCGGATTCATGTTCGACCGCAGGATCGCAGAGAAGATGGACGGCTACCCCTTCCACCTCCTGACGGAGGACATTGAGTTCACGATCCATCACATCGTCAACGGTGAGAAGATAGCATACTGTGAGAAGGCCATCATCTACGATGAGCAGCCCATCAAGTTCACCCAGTCCTGGATACAGCGCATGCGCTGGACCCGCGGCGGTCTGCAGGTTTTCATGAAGTACGGTCCCGCCCTCACCAAGGGCATCTTCCACGGCAACTTCTCCTGCTTCGACATGACGATGTCCGTCATGCCCGCTTTCTTCATCTCAATGGCGGCAATAATCTTGAACTTCCTTCTCTCCATCGTAACGGTGATCGCGGGCGACGATATTCTCCTCGCAATCGCATCCCTGGGCGAGACAATCGCAGAAGGTTATGCAACGATCCTCCTGATCGGCTTCATCACAGTCATCACCGAGTGGAAGAAGATCCGCACGACAGGCGTAAAGAAACTCCTTTACCTCTTCACCTTCCCGATCTTCGTATTCACCTACATCCCGATCGCAGTCTCTTCCCTCTTCAGGACCGTTACCTGGAAGCCCATCGCCCACACGGTAACGACGACTGCAGAAGACCTCGCAAACAACGAGAACTTCGACGCGAAGACCCAGTGATAATATCTGTAACCTGATCTGAGCGCGGCGCCCGGGCGGTGCCGCTTTTTGTTTGTGCTGAGCTTTTCGAAAAGCTCTCTCCATGGCTCTGTAAGTCTCCCTCCGCGCCCGGACTTCCTAGTTCAAAAACTCCCAATCTCCCCAACTCCCGGCTCATAAATACCCGGGTTCTCGAACTCCCGGACACCAATAACTCTCAATCTCCCCAACTCCCTGACATATTGCCGGATTTCCCCTTTATTGTTGCAAAAAAAGGCAACAAAAACACCCATTTCAGGCGACATCTCTCAGCAAAGGGCAAAGTTGTCAAAAACAGCCCGAAATGTTGTCAGATCTGACAAAAAATCACCCTGTTTCTGACAACTTCTGCCGACCGGTGCCCCCCCCCTTCCGCCGCCTCTGAAGTGGTAACGTAAAAGTAGACACTGTGCAAAAATTTATATACACCCATATCAGAATAAGTTACATAATTAGGTATCAAGTAAACAGAGGTGTAAAAATGCACGGCACAAAAGAAGAAAGATTAGCCATAGGCAAACGTGTCCATGATGGCGAATTAACAAGGAGTGAGGCTTCAAAAGAATATGGCGTTCCTGAGAGGACCATTCGCGAATGGGAAGCTAACTACAGAGAATCAATTGGTGAAAAGAAAACTCTCAAGAAAAAGCCGAATAATGTTCTTAGCGATGAAAGAGCTGCTTACGAGAACATGACCAAAGAAGAACTAATCAGGGAATTGATCTTATCTAAAGCCAATGAACTGAGGGCAAAAAAAGGCTACGAAGTGAGAGGAGTTGGTGCAAACAAGGAATTCATTACCTCAGACGAAGAGAATTCGAAATAGTATATGAACTCTCCGGAGACTTCCCGGTTAAGAAACTCTGTGACGTTTTAGATGTTAACAGAAGCGGATTCTACAAGTGGAAGAATCGTTTGGAGAAGCCGTCAGCTAAGATGAAATCCTTTATCCAGGACGTTCAGATATTCAAGGAATACCATGAACGCTTCCCCTCTCACGGCTACCGCTGGCTTAATGCCAAGATCCGTTTGGATGAAGGACTGGTTATGTCAGATCAGCGAGCTCACAGGTGCTGTAAGTTTGCCGGCATACAAAGTAAGACGAAACACTACAGGTACAGAAAGTCCGGTATTCCCAGCAGAGTTTTTCCGAATCTAATGCTCGCAGGCGTGAATGTTGACGGTCCTTTGCAGTGTGTTGTAAGTGACATGACAGCATTCAGGATAAACAACGTATACCATGAACTCACGCTCTATATGGATCTTTGGAACAACGAGATACTGACCTATGCCCTGTCAGCCAGGAAAGGCGACAGGATGACCTATATCAATGGTTTAAACAGTCTTATAGAACTTAAGAAAATGAATCCTGATATAGAGATGATCTTACACACGGATCAGGGCTCTGTATATGCTTCCAAAGAGTTCAACGAAGTGCTTCCGCTATTCAACATCACTCGTTCGATGTCAAGAGCCGGAACTCCGACAGACAATGCAGCTATGGAATCGATAAATGGCTGGATTAAGGAAGAAATGAAACTGGACTTCCATCTTACCGGAGACAATGTGGAGCACGAAATTGATGAGTACATCAGGTTCTACAACGAAGAACGTCCTGCATACGCATTGAATTATCTGACGCCAAAACAATATCGAATGCTCTACCAAAAAGTTTAGGTGTATTTTTTCTTGTTTATGTGTCTACTTTTGCTTGACTAGTGCAGCAAGAGCAAAATTGGCGGAAAACATAGAAAATGTTGGCGCAACCGCCAACAAATCAGACCTTTTCCGCCAACAACCATCATAAACAACAGCAATAATCCCACACAAACCAAAATAAAGGTGCCGCCCTGCCCGGGACAGCACCTTCACCATCTGCATTATTCTCACTTCATCCTCATATCAGCTTAAGAAATTCATCAAACACCTTCTCATCGCTCCAGCTCTTGAGCTG
>JAIKVV010000015.1 GCA_024685385.1 Saccharofermentans sp.
CCGCAGGATGTCTTGCAAGCGGACTGGCAGGATGTCTGGCACTCGCCGCAGCCGCCGTTCTTCTCGGAAGCCTTAAGATCACGAGTCTCGATAGTTGTGATTCTCTTCATTTCTTGTTTCCTCCATCTGTTAATAGGGCAATTATACTCTTGATGAAGGCGAATCGTCAAGACAGCACAGGGTTCCGTCCCAGTCTCTGCGGCCTGACAGTATGACCTGAGAACCGCTCCTTACGGAGTTTTTTACATATAGAAGCACATCTTCGCTGATCAGTTCTCCCGGGATCAGGACAGGCACTCCCGGCGGATAGCAGAAAACATATTCTGCTGCGGTCCTGCCCGTGCATTGATCGAAGGGGACTTTTATCGCAGGTTTTGTCAGCGCTTCTCTGATGCTAAAAGGCATGGTTCTTGCGGGAAGGTCGGGAATGCATGACTCTTCTTCCGGAAGAGAAAATTCCGGCAGGTCTGATGCAAGGATCGCATCCTTAAATCTTGTGAGACTTTCCTTCGTATCGCCTGCGCCGGTCATGGCTATGAGATGAGTCTTATACATGGCTTCGCATTCGATATTGAAATTGCACCTCAGGTGACGTCCCAGACGGATACCGTCACAGATAAGGACGATGCGGGTCCTGTCCTTGGAATCAGAATCGTAGAGTCTGATGTTCTTAAGCCCGGATAAGGGACCGTAGATGACGGAATCCAGCAAGTCTCCCCATTCATCGAAGGGGATCTTGCCTTCACGTATGTAATCGATGCAGGAGATCGCACCGTCTGACAGGACATAAGAAGGACTGGATGACTCAAAGACATCGATATAATGTTCTATCGCTGCCGTATCGATCTTATCGCTAAAGACATTAAGAGCTGCTGTCTGTGTCGGCGCGGGAAGGGTCTTGTGGAGGCTTACGATATCAACGTCGCAGACGGGGGCAGGAAGGAACTTGTCCGTAAGCCCCAGATGCGCGCCGTGGGCCGAATCGATGATGAGAGGGATCCCCGCATTATCGGTGACCCGGAAGATCTCTTCCGTGTTGCTTACGATGCCTTCGTAAGTAGGTGAAGTTATCACGACACAGCAGATGCCGGGATCAGCTTCTATCGCTTCTTTTACGGTTTTTGCCGTGATTTCCAGGAAGAAAGGAACGCCTTCTTTCCTTTCGGGCTTAAGCCAGGTTATCATGCATCCCGAAAGTTCCACCGCATGAAGGACTGAGATGTGGCATGAGGAATGTAAGGCGATGACGCCGCCCGGTCTTGCAGCTGCCATTATGGCGGCAAGGATCGCTGCCGTGGCCCCGTTGACCGAAAAGTATGATTTCCGGGCATTATAGACTGCGGCCAGTTTATTCTCTGCTTCGGCAAAGATCCCCTTTGGCTTATGAAGGTTATCGAATCCTTCTATCTCCGTAATGTCGTAGGCGAAGATGTCATTGCCGAATGCGGGGTTTCTCTTATGTCCCGGCATGTGCATCGGCAGCGGTGAAGTTTCCGTATATTCTTCTATCTTATGCTTGAGTCTGTCCTGTGTCATGGTCCTTTCCTTAAAAGAAACCCTGCCCCCTTAGGGTTTGCGGGAGCAGGGAAAAGAAATGGAGTAAAAATGATGAAGATCTTAATTATGAGGGCTTCACTACCGTAAAGCTGTAACCTGATACAGTATCAGGATCCTCGTAGATTTCCTTCTGCATGTTGAGTGCTGTTGCGAGGAGCAGCGTGTAAGGGCAGAGCTTGCCGTCCAAGAGCTCCGTATCGGAAGCATAGCTAATTGCCTGAGCTTCGTCATCGGAAAGGAGCATATACTGGGAAACCAGGAAGAGCGACCTTACGCCGACATGCATGTGAACGAGCTTGTTGTTGATCGTGTACTGAGAAGAATTGGATGAACTTGCTGAGATACGGCTTGAGAATGACAGGCCGAGAGCTGATGTAGCGGAGGAAGCGGTATTCTCTTCGAGGATGAAGAGAGGCTTGCCTTCGATACCTACCTTACCAACTTCGTGGAAGAGACCGATGATGATGGCAGACTCTTCGTCAAGCTGAGGCATGATCGTATCCTTGATCCTCAAGAGCTGCTTTGTAACTGCAACGCTCCTGATGAGCAGGCCCTTCTCACAAGCCAAAGATCCTTTGACCTCTGCAGGTGCGGTGAGCCAGGATGTTCTGTTCTCGAGGAAATCGATGAAGTGATCGAATTCTGTCTTTCTCTTGATGACAGCAGCCTTGAGCTGGCCATAAAGTTCGTCAACATTGGAAGCGTTGACTTCTATCATGGGCATTATGCCGACAGCCTTCTCTGTCTTGCTTGCAGCTGCTGCGGATACTGCTGCTGATGCAGGAGTAACTGCGGCATCTGTACCGGCATTCTCAGCTTCGGTAAATGTGTACTTACACTTGGGGCATCTTATTGCCTGGTTTGCGATAACCATTCCGCAATCGGGACATTTCTTCATTTTATTAGCCTCCTATAGTCAGACTAAACAAGTCAGTGCTGATAATCGATACAGATATTTTACATCTTGAACAAAGAACATTCAACCGAAAAAATCGGCAGTTTAACCTTTATTTGCATTATTTTGGGCGAAAAACTGACTGTTTCGTATGGCGTGACACCCTGATTTTTCCGGCTCTTTCCTGAGCAGCGTGTGCAGAGACCGGAATTATCGTGTGCAGTTTTGCACACATTTTGCCCGTTTGCTGCACACACATGATCGGCAGGATCCGGGTATAAAAAAAGTCACTGACGAGGGGGAGTCAGTGACTGTAAGGAGGGTGTTATGAAGTAAGGAACTATTACTTTAAACGCCCTCATTATATATCGGGAACATGTTCGTTTTAGGCAAAAATGTGGTAAAAAAGAGGCAGGAGATGGGTAGTATTCTATCTGATATAATGATTCATATTGTAAGATAACAGCGAAAAACTATTGTTTCGGGAGTGGAATATGACAGTTCTTGAAGGAAGGCTTTTTACGGGCAATCTGGTAACGGAGATATATACGGTGGAGATGCCTGAAGACGACAGGCCTTTTTCCCAGAGACTGGAGACTGCGCTCGTGTCCCTTTGCGAAGCGCACGACATTCCCGTGCCCATGTGGATGGCCAAGAATACCAAGGAGTTTGCGGCTTTCAGGCAGACGATATTTTTCGCGGACCAATACATCCAGAAGGTCCGCTTCGACAGATTTCAGATCAAGTTAACGGATATGTGATTTACTGACCGTTCGTACGGAAGATTATCTCGCCGGGATAGACCATGTCGAGATTGCTGCGGGCGATACTGACGACATACTGGTCGTTGTTGCCGTATTCGGTCTGGGCATTGATTCTTGCGAGCTTATCGGAAAGAACGGACGCCTGGTTCTGCAAAGATCTGTTCTCGGAAGTAAGACGGGCTTTCTGCACCATTATGTTGTTGAAGCGGGTGATGCACATTACCGCGACAACGATGAATGCAATGAATATCAAAGCAGTAAGAAAAGATATTCCGCCTGATTTTCTTCTTATCTTTCTCAAGACCTGATTCTCCGTTCAAGATAATAAGGGAAAACTCTCCCTCGTTTAATATCTCACAACGTGAATTGGCGGACAATAAGTCGAAAGCAAACTTAAAACAAGTGTAATATTTCCGTCTTGAAAGTGTATTTTAAGGAAAAGATCAGCAGTTATCCGGGGAATCCTCGATGAGCTCGTAAAGGGACGTTGCATCGTCCTTGCGGACAATGTCGGGAGTTGAAAGGACCTTGAAAGAAACGGTTCCGTTACCGAAAAGGATGGATACGGTGTCGCCCGCCTTGATCTGGCACGAAGGCTTGGCCGGTCTGCCGTTTACGCTGACTCTTCCTGCCGAACAGACGTCGTTGGCAACGGTCCTTCTCTTTATGACTCTGGATACTTTAAGGAATTTATCAAGCCTCATCGGTAAGCGTAATCCTCCCTTTAAGCGCGCTCGCGAGCGTAAGATCGTCCGCGTATTCGATGTCGGACCCCATCGGAAGACCCGATGCGATGCGGGATACCTTGATGCCTGACGGCTTTAACATCCTCGAAAGGAAGAGAGCCGTTGCATTGCCTTCCGCTGTTTGGTTGGTCGCAACGATGACTTCCTTTATCTCGGGGTGCTTGCCCAGTCTGTCAATGAGCTGGGCTATGGTGGTATCTTCGAGCGATCTGCTCTTTATGGGATCGAAAACGCCGTGCAGGACATGGTAGAGCCCCTTGTATTCGTGCATCCTCTCGAAAGTCGCAACGTCCTTGGGCGATTCCACGACCAGAAGGACCGACTTGTCCCTTTGGGGATCCGAGCAGATGGGGCAGGGGTTGGAGTCCGTGAAGTTATAGCACACCGAACACTTCTTGGTGAGATTCCTTGCTTCGGATATCGCATCAAGAAGTGACTTTGTGTCCTCATCGGACATGTCGAGTATGTGGAAAGCAAGCTTCTGGGCTGACTTCCCGCCGATCCCGGGAAGAGAGCCGAGCTTTGCTATAAGGTTTTGTATGGAAGGTGAATATCTTGCCATGATTTATCAGAAGGGAAGAGATACTCCGCCCGTGATGTTGTTCATCTTCTCTGCAGAGATCATGCCGACTTCATCGTTGGCCTGATTGACTGCTGCCGTAATGAGATCTGCGAGCATCTCGGGATCTTCGGGATCGATGACTTCCTTATCTATAACGAGATCGTAGATCTTGTGATCGCCTCCGACTACGACCTTGACCTTGTCGCCGCCTGATGTGCCGGTGATACGAAGCTCATTTATCTCTTCTTTTGCTACTTCCAACTGTCTTTGCATCTTCTGGGCCTGTGCCATGAGGTTGTTCATGTTGCCTCCGCCAAATCCGCCCATTCCGCGATAGCCTTTTGCCATTGCCTGATCCTCCGTTTGAAAACTTTAGTTTTGTTATTATACCAGAGCATTTGCTCCGGACTTATCATTCCTCATCGCCGAACTTGATGGTGGTGGGAATGTCAAGATCGTTTGCCAGATCGATCACTTCCTGGCGGCTCGCCATGATCTCTTCCGTTCTTTTGCGCTCTTCTTCTTTTGCCTCGGCATTTCTGTAGACCGCTTCGGTGCAAAGATAGAAATGCTCGACTCCTTCGATCCTGTCCTTGACTGAGGAAGACACATCCCTTATGCCGGGCACGCTCCTTAAGTTGATCATGAGCTTCTCGTCTTTGTTTTCGAAGACCGCATATGCGCTGTCACCGATCACGTTAAGAGAAGTTGACGAGAGCTGGCTTCCCAGATTGCCGCCTATGTCCTCAAGGATGGAAGTCCATACCTCGTTGAGGTTTATCTTTTCGGAAGAGATCTTGGCAGGTCTTACGCCGTGGCTTGTCGGTTGAACGATGAGTCCGCCGTTATCGAACGCCTGAGCCACATGTGACTGCCTTTGAACGCCTTTATCCTCTGCTTCTTCCTTATCTTCCTTGGGCTCGTCTTCTGTTATCACATCGTCAAGAAATGAATCCGAAAGTCCGGCGAGAGTCTTGGGCTTATCTTCTTTTTTCTCTTCCGTTTTTTCTTCCGGCTTCTTGTCTCCAAAGAGATTGAGACGGCTCTTAAAGTCAGCAAGAGGGTCGGGATCGGATCCTTCTTCCGTAATGACCGTTTCCGTCTTGGCAGGATCTTCCGTCTTCTCTTCGGGCTTTGCCGTAGTTTCGGGTTTTATTATGTTGTTGGGCCTTCTGAGCCAGGCAGGCATAGGAGGTTCTTTCTTGGCTTCTTCAGGCTTTTCTTCTTTTTTTTCTTCAGGGGCTTTCTCTTCAGCAGTTTCTTTCTTTTCTTCTGCCTTTGATTCTTCGGGCGGGTCGGCCTTTACGGGCTCTGCTTTTACTTCTGCTGCAGGACTTTCTGCTTTCTTTTCCTCGGCGAAAGAGATGCTCTTGGCAGCCTCTGCCTGGAGTTTCGTGAAATCCGGCATTGCGAGCGGCACGGGTTCTATCTTGGATTTTCTGCCGCAGAGCCTGATCATGAGGATATCAAAATTGGCATCCATCGCGCCCGCTCTTCTCATGGCGGCATTCTCATCGTAGAGATACTTGATGAAGCCCGTGAGAGTCTCGGCAGATGCTTTGTTTGCGACTGTATACATCTGCTGCAGGACATCCGGGGAGTAAGCCAGCTGCTTCGAAGGATCCGGAAGGACTCTTATCACGAGAAGGTCTCTCATGTAGTTTGCAAGATCGGTCGTGAAGTGCACGAGGTCACGGCCCGAGTGATGGAGTTCGGAACAGAGAGTAAGGAGATCCTTCATGTTGCCGTCGATCAGGGCCGTGCTGATCTTGAAGAGGAAATCGGTATCCACGACGCCGACTACGTCCTCAACATCCTTTACGGTGATCTCCCTGTTGCGCCCGTCGTTTATGACCGCAACCTGGTCCAGCATGGTGATGGCATCACGGAGGGCGCCGTCTGCGAGCATTGCGAGCTTTAATAGGGCCTGATCTTCAGCCTTGATGCCTTCGCCTTTGCATATGATCTTAAGCCTTGAAGCAATGAGATCGGGGAGGATCCTCTTGAAAGAGAATCTCAAGCATCTTGATACGATGGTATTGGGAACCTGATGGAGTTCCGTGGTCGCGAAAATGAATATCGCATGTGCCGGCGGTTCCTCCAGAGTCTTGAGGAGGGCATTGAAGCCGGCCGTCGAGATCATGTGGACCTCGTCGATTATATAGACCTTGTAGCGTGACGTGGCGGGAGCGAAGCTCACCTCATCACAGATCTTCCTGATGTTGTCTACGCCGTTGTTGGATGCGCCGTCGATCTCGATTACGTCCATTCCGGTGCCGTCGAGGATCGCCTTGCATGAAGCGCACTCGTTGCAGGGGTTGCCGTTTACGGGATGCATGCAGTTTACGGCCCTTGCAAAGACACGGGCGATGGTTGTCTTACCCGTACCTCTCTGACCGCAGAAAAGATAAGCATGACCGATCTTGCCGGTCTTGACCGACTGCCTCAGCGCGGCTATCGGCGCTTCCTGTCCTACGATGTCATCGAAAACCTGAGGCCTGTATTTGGTATATAGCGCTACATATCTTTCCATCGGATACACCCCTTTACGGTCCTGACTCTTATAACATTATATATAAAAGTCGACCGATAAATAAAAAAAGTTCATATCATCTGAACTACAGCCGGGCCAGGCACCCTCGCGGCACACATGATAACCCGCTTATTGCTGCTTCCTTCCGGACCTGACAAGGTTCACAGGCTCATGTTGCACGAGACCCGAACCGACTGCAGATCAGATGATACGAACAGAAAAGCATTATAACACATAATCGAGCAACTTGCTTGCAAGGGTTACGAGAAATGTGTTATATCGAAGCGCAGCGGAGAAATAACACATAATCGAGCAACTTGCTTGCAAGGGTTGCGAGAAAAGTGTTATATCGGAGCGCAGCGGAGAAATAACACATAATCGAGCAACTTGCTCATGTATAGATCTTATCCAGGAACTCCTTGACGTAGCCTGCCAGAGTCTTTATCGCATCATTGGCTGATTGGTCGTCTTTACCTTCGACATAGATGGTTACCGTGACAGGCTCCCTGTAATTTACGATCGCGACATCGATGTGCGCGCCATGATCCTGGTTGATGCCGTATGAATGGAAGATCTGTGCCCCTTCACCGAAGGCATTTCCTATGGGACTTGTGACCTGCGATGCATAAAGGTCGTTGATCAGGCTCTTATAGACGGCGGTATCGTTGATATAACCGAAATAGAGTTTTCTTGCGTAGGATGACATGTCCGTTGCGCAGGTGCGGTACTTGCCTTTGTATTCCTTCTTGTCGTAGTCGGTGTAGTAATAGACATCGCCATATTTTACGATGGCATCTTCACCCAGTTTTGCAGCGACATCGTCTATTCCTCCGAGATTTTCTATGGTCTGTGCCAGGGCTACGGAATCGTTATGGATGACAGCGTAGTTGAGGAGTGTCTGCGCATAAAATTTCTTGCCTGACGAATAGTTTTCAGCGATGTAGGAGGAATTGGAAGAGCCTTTGCCGTCGTAGGTATACTCGGTTGTAGGAGACAGGGTCCTTGCAGCTATCTTCTGGTATGCATAAGTCGCAACGGGCATGGTTATGGCTCCGGAAGGGACTATGGGCTCGATGTCGTTTATGCCCAAGGTCTCGTTATATTTCAGGTTTTCGTAACGGAAAGAGATCCTGAAATCCGGGTGGTCCGTTATGAACTTATCGACGGACGTCTTCATGCCCTCGAGAAGAAGAGCGCGCTGACCGTATGAGACCTTGACGTAATCCTTGAATTCAGTGAAGGTGACGTCGGGAGAGCTGGGGATGGGGTCAGGTGCATTGTTCTGGGTCGTGGCAGACGTGGACTCTGAAGACCCGTCCGATCCGGAGGACTCATCTGAAGTAGCAAGGATGGGCCCCAGGGGAGTCGTCTCGGTCGTTGTAGTCTCGGTGGTTTCTTCTGTTTCGGTGGTCGATTCTCTTGTGGGTCTCGTATATGAAGTGACGGGTTCCGTGGATGAAGTCGCTGCTCCGACAAGACCGGGGAAAGCCTTGCGGTAGGTATCCTGCATGGAGGCAACTGACGCGATAAAGACGGCAACTAATGTTACCGCCACTATCGAGATCAGTATTATCAACGTTCTTAAGCGCCTGCCGGATCTTATGGAGGCTGCTTTCTTTAGAAATGTCGGATTCGGACGCTTCATATCAGCCTTATCAGAACAGTCCCTTGATCACGCCCTGCTCATCGATGTCGATATCGAGAGCAGCAGGATGCTTGCCCAGACCGGGCATGGTCATGATGGTGCCGGTCAGGACTACGAGATAGCCTGCGCCGGAAGAGAGCCATACGTCACGGACCGTGAGGGTGAATCCGGAAGGATCGCCCAGTGCCTTCTGGTCGTCAGAAAGGGAATATTGTGTTTTCGCGATGCAGACGGGGAGCTTGCCGTAGCCTGCAGCGACGAATTCATCGATCTTAGCCTGAGCCTCGGGAAGGATGTTGACTTCTCCTGCACCGTAGATGGTCTTGGCAACCTTGTTGATCTTCTCTTCGGGTGTGTCTTCGAGTTCGTATACAAAGTGAGGCGTATGGTCGGATTCTTCGATCTTGGAGAGGACCTTTTCTGCGAGCTCGATGCCGCCTTCGCCGCCCTTGGCGAAGATCTCGGCGGGAGCGAATTCAGCGCCTTCTGCCTCACAGAGCTCCTGCATTGCCTTGAGCTCTTCTTCGGTATCCGTAAGGAACCTGTTGGCTGCGACAACGGTGGGAATGCCGTAAGTGCGCATGTTCTCTATGTGCTTGCGGAGATTTGCAAAACCGGTCTTAACGGCCTCGACATTGGGCTCGTTTAAGTTTTCTTTGGCGATGCCCGCATTGTATTTAAGGGATCTTACCGTGGATACCAGGACCACGCAGTCAGGCCAGAGACCTGCGGCGCGGCACTTGATGTCGAGGAACTTCTCGGCGCCTAAGTCAGCACCGAATCCTGCCTCTGTGATGAGGATGTCGCTCATCTTGAGTCCGGCCTTGGTAGCTATTACCGTATTGCATCCGTGTGAGATGTTGGCGAAAGGTCCGCCGTGAACGAATGCGGGAACGTGCTCCAGGGACTGAACGAGGTTAGGGCAGATGGCATCCTTGAGGAGGACTGCCATAGCTCCGACTGCACCGATGTCAGATGCTGTCAGGATCTTGCCGTCCATGTCATATGCGATGGCGATGCGGCCCAGGCGGGCCTTAAGGTCTTCCATGTCCTTTGCAAGGCAGAGGACTGCCATTACTTCGGAAGCTGCCGTTATGTTGAAGATCTCGGGACGCGTCACGCCGCTCATTCCGCCGCCGACGCCTACCGTAACGTTACGCAGGCACCTGTCGTTCATGTCGAGGCAGCGCTTCCATAAGATCCTGTCCTTGTCGATATTGAGTTCGTTGCCCTGGAAGATGTGGTTATCGATCATGGCAGCGAGGAGATTGTTTGCGGCCGTAATGGCGTGGAGGTCACCCGTGAAATGGAGATTGATGTCTTCCATGGGGACAACCTGGGAATATCCGCCGCCTGCTGCGCCGCCCTTTATGCCGAAAACGGGTCCCAGGGAAGGTTCTCTCAATGCCAGCATGACTTTCTTGTCGATCTTGGCCAGAGCCTGCGCGAGACCTATCGATATGGTCGTCTTTCCTTCGCCTGCGGGTGTAGGATTCATGGCCGTGACCAGTACGAGCCTGCCGTTAGGATTGTCTTTCCTCTTGTCTATTGCTGACAAGGGTACCTTGGCCTTGTACTTGCCGTAAGCTTCCAATTCGCTTTCTTCCAGTCCTACCTTTGCGGCGATCGTATTGATCGGCTCCAATTTTGCCCCTGTTGCGATCTCAATGTCCGTCAGCATGATTAACCTCCTGTTTTGTTTTCTCCTTGCTTTCTTGCCTTCTCCTGCCCCATATATTTAAAAATATGAGTTGCTCAGAATGTCATTATAACACAGGGGTGCCTATCGGTTCGCACAATAGTAATACAACATTTTGTTAAATCTCGACAAAAGGACACAATATATAGTGTTCGTAATTGACAAATATATACACAGGTGTTAGCATATCCTCAATTCGAGCGTTTTCGAAAGAAGACGATCCGATTTAGCCCAAACTCAGGGAGGCATATAATGATTATCAGTTCCGATTTGGCGAGATGCCGGGAGAAGTTCGAAGAACTCAGGGGGAAGAGGATCATCTGCAAGACGAATGGCGGCCGTAAGAGGATCATCACTTATGTCGGCGTTGTCGAGAACTGCTACCCCAACGTTTTCACCGTATTGTGTGATAACCACAAAGGCAAGAAGGTTGTAGTGAGCTTCAGTTATGTTGATGTTCTTACGAGAACAGTCAGAGTCGGCGTTATCGCAGAGCAGGAAGATCAGGACCTCGAGATGGCTCAGGCTGCAGGCTGATAAGAGCATAGGCTGACAAGATATAAAACGAACAAGAGTTGTCCGTCGGCGGGTCTTGGAGGATCCGCTTGAGAAGGACGCTCTTTTTGTTTGCCCCAAAGCCCCTTTTATGGTGATAACGAACAATATAAGATGCTTATTACTGTTGATTTTTTTTAAATATTTAATGTTACAATCAAGTAAGTGCCCTGCGATCGGGGGAAGTACAATCGCGGCATAATCTCAACTACCCGGAGGGTTCGCTATGGAATATATGGCTGACAGGACCGAGGAGATGACAGGCATCGAGGCCAGCAATACGAACAGGGTGAGGAACCTTGCTTCGGAGTGCGCCGTCCTGCTCGAGAACGACGGGACATTGCCTCTTCCGGCATCCAGCAACATCGCCCTCTACGGTACGGGTGCAAGGCACACCATCAAGGGCGGAACAGGCTCGGGGGATGTTAATTCCAGACATGAAGTTTCGATAGAAGAAGGACTTGAAGCCCAGGGCGTTACGATAACCACCAAGGGCTGGCTCGACCGCTACGATCAGAAGAAAGAGCAGCATTTCTCGGAATTCACTTCCATGGTCGAAAAGTATGCCGAAGATGAAGGCATTGCCCTGTCAAATGCCTATTTCAAATTTCCCTATGTGAATCCCGATCCGGTGGAGGTAACCGAAGAAGACATCAAAGCTTCTGATACCGATGTTGCAATAATGGTAATAAGCAGGAATTCCGGTGAAGGCGCCGACAGAAAGAACGAAGAAGGCGACTACAAGCTTTCATCCGCCGAACTCTCGATCCTCGATACTTTGAGAAAAGCTTACGGCAAGCTCATAGTCCTTCTTAACGTGGGCGGCGTCATCGATACGAGCTACCTTAAGACCATGGGCCTTAATTCTTTGATGATAATAAGCCAGACCGGCGCGGTCACGGGTCATGTTACGGCTGACCTCATTACGGGCAGGGCTGTCCCTTCGGGCAAGCTTTCCACCACCTGGGCAGGCGAGTACGACAAATACCCCACATCCGAGATCTTCAATACCGACAGACATGAGGAATTCTATCTTGAAGGACTCTATGTCGGATACAGATATTTTGATTCCTACGGCGTTGAGCCTGACTATCCTTTCGGCTACGGCAAGTCCTATACGACTTTCGAAGTCGAGACGGTCGATGTCATCTGCGAAGGCAGCAGGATCAAGGCCATAGTGAACGTTACCAATACGGGCTCTTATCCCGGCAAGGAAGTAGTCCAGATCTACTGTTCTGCGCCCGAGACCGAGATCGACAGGCCTTATCAGGAACTCATCTGCTTCGAAAAGACCGGACTCATAATGCCGGGTGAAGGCGAGCAGCTTACCCTGATCTTCAAGGCATCGGATCTTGCCTGCTACGATGAGGAGACTTTCTCCAATGTGATAAAGGCAGGCGATTACATACTCCGCATAGGAACGTCTTCCCGCGATACGAGGATTGAGGCCGTTATCAACATCCCTTCGGATGTCAAAGTCCGGATAATGAGGGATATCCTGCAGGATGACAGGAATCTCGACATCGAGACGATCCTAAATCCCGGCTTCGGCAAACAGGCCAGCGAACTCAAGGATGCGAACGAACTCCTTCTTGCAAGGCAGATCGTAGTCGATCCCAGATTCATAAGGTGCGAGAAGATCCTCTATAACGGCGTAAGAGATACTTATGAGAACTACAGGGAGATCGATACCGTTACCTTGACGGATGTCATGGCGCATTCCGCCGGCATGATCGAGCTGGTCGGCGACATGTCCGACAAGGAGCTTGCAACCCTCTGCGTCGGTTCCTTCCAGAGGGAAGGCATCGATGAGAACGCGGTCTGGGCAGCATCCAAGAATGTTCCCGGAGCTGCAGCCGAGTCAACGGATGTTTTCACGGTAAAACGCAAGATCCCGCCCATGGTATTGGCCGACGGTCCTGCGGGCTTAAGACTCCAGCCTCACTTCAAGACGACAAAGGACGGAGAGCTCCTGCCGGGCGGCGAAGTGTTCAATCTCGCCAAGACGGATTTCCCCGAAGATACTCCCGAAGATGCGATCGATTACTATCAGTACTGCACGGCCATCCCGATCGCCACTGCCATCGCCCAGTCCTGGAATACCAAGCTCGCCTGGGCTTTCGGCGATATCGTCGGATCGGAGTGCGAGAAGTTCGGAGTTAACCTCTGGCTTGCTCCCGGCATGAATATCCACAGGGATCCCCTCTGCGGAAGGAACTTCGAATATTTCTCGGAAGATCCTCTCCTTACCGGCAAGATCGCGGCAGGCGAGACCAAGGGCGTTCAGGGCCATTCCGGAGTTGCAGTCACCATAAAGCATTTCTGCTGCAATAACCGCGAGACAAACAGGATGTTCAATAATTCACACGTAACGGTCAGGACCTTAAGAGAGATCTATCTCAAGGGCTTCGAGATCTGTGTCGACGAAGCCAAGCCTCTGGGCGTCATGATGAGCTATAACCTCCTTAACGGCGTCCACACCGCGGCAAGTTATGAGCTCATTCAGAATATCCTGCGTGACGAATTCGGATTCGAAGGAGTCGTCATGACGGACTGGTATTCTTCCTTCCCGATAGATGATATGAAGATGCTGGGTGAAGGCGAGGATGCCATCTATCCTGAGGCTGTAAGCCACCTCTGCGTATATGCAGGATGTGACTGGCAGATGCCCGGATGTCAGGCAAATATAGACGATATCGTTCATTCCGTTGCTCAGGGGAGACTGTCGAGAGGCGACCTTCAGAACTGCGCTCTCAACATAATAAGGTTTATCCTTAAGATAATGGAGTGATCAGGAGAGCCATACGGCTTTCTTCAAAAGTTCGGTTTCTTCCGAAGTCAGTTCCCGGAGATCGCCGGGGGCTGACTTTTCGCTTAAGAAAAGAGATGCGATGCCGATCCTCCTGAGAGATATGACTTCCTTGCCGAAATGAGCCATTATGCGCCTTACTTCATGCGTCTTGCCTTCAGTAAGTATTACCCTTGCCTGATCTTCAGCTTCCCTTACGATCTCACATGGCTTAAGACGGACGGGAACATCAGTATCCGTAAGAGTTATCCCTGATCCGGCTTTTGCGATCTCTTCATCAGTCAGAGGGTCTCCCGAAAATCTCACAAGATATGTCTTGGA
The DNA here is from genome assembly GCA_024685385.1 of Saccharofermentans sp. Classification (GTDB taxonomy): domain Bacteria; phylum Bacillota; class Clostridia; order Saccharofermentanales; family Saccharofermentanaceae; genus Saccharofermentans. The sequence continues at coordinate 14,087 of JAIKVV010000015.1, forward strand.
TATGCCGTAAGAAGGGCTCGTCAGCCTGTGGGACAGCTCACCGTCGTTGGTGAGGATAAGAAGACCCGTAGTATGGTAATCGAGCCTTCCGACCGGCGATACGCCGCGGTTCTTATATCTGTCTTCGATTAGATCTCCGACATTGGGAAGACGGGAGTCTTCCATGGCGGTAAGGACTTCATCGGGTTTATCAAGGAGAAGATAGTAGAAAGATTTGCCTTCGTGAATTTCAACGGGCTTGCCGAAACAGGTCAGTTCATCTTCGGGGCCAAGTTTACAGGATGCATCACGGACGACTTTGCCGTTAACGACGGCATTTCCGCGCGAAATCAGTTTTCTTACTTCCGATCTGGTCCCGAAGCCTGAATCTGCAAGGATCTTATCTAGTCTCATTCCCGTTTTAAGGCCCTTTCCTCATTTGAATCAATTCTGTTATACGCTTTCCGAAAAGTCAAGGAACCTGTATAATCGGAGACGGAGGGGATCTATGCAGACGATCAACATAGAACAGGGTCATCCGACAGTCGATGAAGCGATGCAGCGCCTTACGAACGGACTATACAGGGTCCGGGCATCGGGAGCCGTCTGCGCCAAGATAATCCACGGATACGGATCTTCCGGCAGCGGCGGCAGGATAAAGGCAGCCCTTCCCCTGACCCTGAGAAGCCTTCAGTCCAGGAGACTGATAAAAGGATACATAAGAGGAGAAGACTTCGGCCCCTACAGTGTTGCAGCAAGGGATCTTGCTTCGGGGATGAAGCAGATCAAGTCTGACCCCGACTGGGGAAGGAGCAACGACGGGATAACGGTGGTCATATTCAAATAGGACGGAAAAGCAAATGGCAGATAATCTACTCAACTGGGAAAGTTTCGAAGAAAGATGCGCTTCCTGCAAAGCATGCGGTCTTTATGAAGGCAGGAGCAATATCGTTATCTTCAGGGGAGCAAGATCCGCGCCCCTCATGATCATCGGTGAAGCTCCGGGCGAGTCGGAGGATCTTCAGGGCAAGCCTTTCGTCGGAAGATCCGGCATGCTGCTCCAGAACCTCCTTGCATCCTACGGTTTCACGGACAACGATTACCATATCTGCAATATCTGCAAATGCAGGCCGCCTGCAAACCGCAGACCGACACCCGAAGAGATCAAGGCCTGCAAGGTCCTTCTGGCTGACCAGTTCCGCCTGGTAAAGCCCAAGGTGATCCTCCTTTGCGGCTCCACTGCTTACGAGGGCTTTTTCGGCACCAAGCCCGTCATGAAGGATGTTCGCGGCGTCTTCATCGAGCGCAAGGGCTACCACATCATGACGACCTACCACCCGGCATATGCCTTGAGGAACCCTGCCAATAAGGTCCCCATCTACGATGACATGGGCAAGGTCCGTGACAAGCTCACCGAACTCGGATTAATGCCGCCCTTGTAATAAATAAGATATTGATTTTCAAAATACCATTTGATATACTTCTCAAAGTCAGTATTGACATTGCCGAATTGTGTAATGGTAGCACACCGGTTTCTGGCACCGTTTGTCTGGGTTCGAATCCTAGTTCGGCAGCCAACATCAGATCTGCAGATACCTTATTAAGGTATTTGCAGATTTTTTTAAGATGTATTTATTGACTTTGGTTTTCCGGCACATTATAGTTTGAATCAGGTTGGTATTAGTATTTTTCAGGCATTTACGGGGGTAAATATATGTTTGAAACCAGAAACTTTCGTTTGATTTCCGCTATTTTATGTATTTCTATTGTTGCGTCAGCATTATTGCCGTCTATCTGCTTTGAAGTCAATGCTGATACAACTGTTTCAGCAGAGGATTCTTCTTCGGCAGTATTCAGAAGTGTTGAAGAAAGCAAATTCTCAGCAACTATTAAATCCGTATCCCAGTGGTATGGTCATTCCAATATGGAGATCAAGTTTACCAATACGGGTAATAAGACGATTCACGATTGGTATTTTACCTTCGATTTTGCATACGATATCGAAAATCCATATAACTGCAATATCATTGAACATAAGGATGACCTCTATACTATAGGAAACTGTGACTGGAATCAGGATATACTTCCGGGCAAGACAGTAACAGTTGGTTTTACAGCTGCATCTTCTGTCGGAAACAGTATTGATAATATGCCGTCTTTCTACCTTCTAAATACGAAAACCGTTACTTTGGCAAATACTGACCTTTCATATCAGTATGAGGAATACTCAGATTGGACCTCGGGTTATAACGGTGCTCTGATTCTGAGAAACAATTCTAGTGGCGTGATAAGAGACTGGACTATAACGCTAAGACCCAGCAGATCAATTACCCGAACAGATTCATCTGTCCTTAAGGATAATCATGACGGCACATATACGATAGCAAATGACGGAAATAATCAGAATATTTCAAAAGGACAATCTTTCAGACTAGGGATCCAAGGGGGAGCACACGATCCGTCTATTCCTTTGGAAATATTAGATTATGCTGTGACAGCCAAGAAACTCGCGTTAGGACTTGATGAGGATAACGATAACAACGGGATAGCCGATGTCAGAGAAGTCGACTATAACGGAAATGTTCAGATTCCTACTTCAATGCCTACGGCAACCCCGACTCCAACTTTAACTGTAACGCCTAAGCCAACAGTTTCTCCAACACCTGTGGTGACAGATGTTCCTACTCCTACGCCCACGGTTACAAAGGAGCCGACTCCGACAGTTGAACCTACGATAACGATTCAACCGAGTGTAACTGAGATTCCTGAACCGACGATTACACCAACAGTTACCGTAACTCCCAGTGTTATAGATTATGAGACGGATACTGACGGAGATCTTATCCCGGATGACCTTGAAACATATTATGGAACGGATAAGAATAATCCTGATACTGATGGAGACGGATTAAAGGATGGATATGAATTATTCTTAGAGTTGAATCCTTTGAAGAAGGATAGTGATAATAACGGTATTAATGACGGCAGGGAAGATTATGACAAGGATGGACTGACAAATAAGGAAGAACAGGATTTAGAGACGAATCCTATGTCTGATGATACCGATTACGATAAACTCACGGATGCTGAGGAAGTTAAGATTTATGGAACATCACCTTTACAATATGACACGGATGAAGACGGTATCAGTGATTACAATGAAGTTAGGATGGGAACCAACCCTAAAGTACAGGATGGTGATTCATTAAGATATCAGACTCTTTCTTATAGTGTACCTGATGACTCCGAATTAAAAGGAGTTACATCCGTAACTGTCAGAGGAAGCATTAGCGGATGTATTGATGAAAATACGAAGATAAAGAATGTATATGAGACAGATACTTTATCATCTCGGATAAAAGCTTTGGTTGGCGTTCCTGTGGATATAGAATCAACAGGTAATTTTGGAACTATGACAATTGTGTTCAATTATTCTGATGATGTAGATGAGGAAAACCTCAAAGTGCTTTGGTATGATGAGGATAACAATGAGTATAAGGTTCTGAGGAATTCTGTTCAGGATACCGAGGCTAATACAGTCAGCGTTTCTACAACGCACTTCTCAAAGTATATGCTGATTGATGAAGCTGTTTGGGTAAGAACATGGGCAAACGCTTGTGACAGTACAAATAACTATTACAACCTCTTTGAATGGGGCTATGACATGCCGAGATATATCCATAGTTTGGAGAATAAAGAAGACTCAGACGGTGACGGTTTGCCTGATTGTATAGAAATGGGAGGTATGATCAACAATATAGGAGAAGTAGTGCGTACAGATCCATATAGTTTTGATACTGACGGGGATACTTTGAGTGATGGCACGGAAATGGGCAGTCTAGGCTTTGTTATCGATGCAGTTCCCAATATAGAATCATCTAAGTATAACGAATGGATTCCTGTCAGCTATGATATCCGATGGTCAGGATATGTGTACTACAAACAGAAGTCGTGTCCGGGTAATGCTGATTCAGATAATGACGGAGCTGATGATAGTGATGATGGTACATTGAATGAGAAGAATGGACCGATTAACTACATTTTATATTACAATGATATCGCAATTACTGGTTTATTCGGTCCCAAAGAAGAATATGAGGCATATTTTAAGAGAAATGATATGGAATACATTTCTATTTCAGTGGCTGAGTATTCTGATTTTGAAGACTTTTGGATGAATGTGGGCCGTGATTACAGTGTTGAGGATGGATATTCTCAAAAAAGTTTTTCAAAAGTTGATAACATTATAATGATTCTTCACGGTAATCCCGATGATGCAGCAATTGTCCTTGATAATGAATATTGTGTTTGGTTAAACAAGATGGATGCGCTAAGTCAAAATATAGAATGCGAAATAGAAAATGTAGATTTGCAAATATGTCATGCAGGGAAATATTGGGACGAAATTTATGGAACAGAATATCATAGTTTTGCCGAATTGTTTGCGAAGAATTCTCATATACACTATGTATATGGAACACCTGGTGCGGTGGGATATGCTTTTATGGTTCAAGTGAATTTTGTTAAAGGAACGGAACAATTTTACAGATATTCCTATGTTGATGGTGTTCTGGAACAAGTTCCTTTAGGGGCATATTTGTTCATAATGGAAAGGATGTATTGAACAATGCGTGATATCCAAAAAAGAATCATCATGCTTACTGTCGAAGCGTTGGTGTTATCCGTTGAGATTACATTTTTGTTTTCCACGAATATTCATCGAGTGCTTGATATTAGGGATAATGTTGGGGGATATATTAAGGAGGTTGCAATTTCGCAGGATACAACTTTCTTTAAAAACTCACATTATTCTTCAGATGACAAGAATTTAAAAACTATTTATCTGGAAAAGGGAACGGTTGTTTGCCTTGAAAACTCTAACGGGTTGTCTTTATTTGGGGTTTATGTGGATGATGAAGGTTTCAAACAAGAAATACTGGTTGATTTGTCTCAGATTTCTTCGTTTCCAGAAGTTCAAGTGTATCTGAATGAACTGAATGAAATCAATAGAAATAGGAAAAATGAATTTGTTCGTCTGACAATGATATATGATTATCCATTCTTCCTTATAATTTCACTTGTAATATCAATCATCATTTCTGTAATAGCAAAAAATGTGGGGAAATATCATGTTATTAGTGTAATTGCTGTGATGGTAGTAATATTTGTTTTCTATGTGATCGCACGAAATATCAGCATACCGGTTTGAAGCTGAGTTCAATGTTCTACGCAGTAGTGGTTGCAATATATCCATAAAATAATCATATTTCTTCATCAATTCTTACATTATAATATGAGTCGATTAGATAATTTTGAATGTTAAGGAGGGATCATATGGGACAGTACGAAACAGATGAAGAGATCATGAAGAGACTATCTTCTGAAGCAGGACATATCATCGAACTTATCAAATCATATTTCAGGACTCCCAGAGGGGTGGATCTTACGAACGCCCTGATCTTCTCTGCTTCCCTTGCAGGACATGCCTGCCACCAGGCCGTCAAAAAGGGCGGAGGCACATTCGAAGTGGTTACCGACAAGGCAGGAAGGAATTATTATTTCGGAGATGATGTGAACAAATATCTTCTCGAGAGCAATCTGAATGTTTTGGGATGCTTTGCGGCCGTAACCGAGACGCCTTATGAGGAAGTAATATCGATAATAAGATCCTTCGCGGAACACGTCGGAGACGATGATCTGACCGTATGCGGATTTAATCCCAAATCACTCTACGAACAGGTGCATTCATGCTGGAAAGGCATTTTCGACAACATGACTTCCAAATACTGCAAGGATCCTTCAGAGTGGCCCGTCCTGTTCGGGATCGTAGTTCAGAATTTCCTCATCATGTCTCTTGATGCGGGCGCTTCCAAAGAGGAAGCCGGCAGGATCGCAATAGAATGCGCCGTAGCCGTATCCAAGATGGATAAGGATTCGTTCTGATCTTTCCGGAGGAGATTTTATGGAGTGGCTGGAAGTTTTTCCGATCCAACTTAAACCCTATCTTTACCTTCTTGATGAAGGTCATATGGCAACCGGATATGTCGTAGTCGGTGAAGAAAAGGTATGTGTAATAGATACCATGAACGGCTTTACCGATATATTGGGATTCATAAGGAAATTCACGGATAAGCCTGTCGTGGTCGTAAATACGCACGGTCACCCGGATCATATCTTCGGCAATGTATATTTTGAGGAAGCCCTTCTGAATCCCAAGGATCTTGAAATAGCAGAAGGCTTCATCAACATGCCCGAGTTTCAGGAAGCATGCCAAAAGTACAAACTCAGGATGCCTCCTTTTAAACCAATCGTTGAGGGGGATGTAATAGATCTTGGCGGAAAGACTTTGGAAGTCTATGAGCTTCCCGGACATACACCGGGCGGGATCGTTCTTCTGCTTAAGGAAGACCGTATCCTCTTTACGGGGGATTCTGTCAACCACCATCTCTGGATGCAGCTGGATATCAGTCTTCCGCTGTCTCAATATGTTGAGGAACTGGACAGGATAATGTTCCTGGAAGATAAAGCTGACTATATCCTTCACGGCCATGCCGGGGGCTTTGATGATATATCCCTGTTAAGATGTATGCGTAACGGCATCGTAGAGATACTGGAAGGCAAAACAGATAATGACAAGCCCTATGAATGGTTCGGCGGGGAAGCAATGCAGCATCCTTTCGGACTCATCGAAGGCAAGAAATATTCCTCTTATGAAAGCGTGATCTGTTATAAGCCGCAGGGATGAGGGAAGAAAGATAAGATGGTAATACTGATAACGGGAGCATCCCATACGGGCAAGACTGTACTGGCTCAAAGACTGCTTGAAAGATTTAGATATCCATACCTTTCGATCGACCACATAAAGATGGGTCTGATAAGGAGCGGCAATACCGCTCTTACTCCCGAAGATGATGATGAGCTCACCAACTACCTTTGGCCAATCGTAAGGGAGATCATAAAGACAGCTATAGAAAACAGTCAGGATCTCATCATTGAAGGATGCTATATCCCGTCAAACTGGAAAGATGATCTTGAAGAAGAATATCTGTCTTCTATCCGCATTATATGTCTTGTATTTACGGATTCTTATGTCGACAGGCATTATGACGACATCGTAAAGCATAGATCTGATGTCGAAAAGAGAATGTACGACATGGATCTTACGCCTGAAGACATCAAGGCCGAAAACAGGAAATATCTGGAAGAATTTAAAGATGATGCCCTGCTGATAGATGACGATTACGGCAAAGCGATAAAGGGTATCCCGGAAGATCTATGATAAGAGCAAAGGCACTTCAAAAAGGCGATACGATAGCCACGATAAGTCCTTCCTGGGGATGCGCAGGTTCATCGCGGGTAAGATGGAAATACGAACTCGGATGTGAGCGTTTAAGAGAATTGGGACTTAATGTCGTAGCTGCGCCCAACTCCCTCCGGGGAACAACATTTTTAAGAGATAATCCCGAAGCAAGGGCAGATGATGTCAACTGGGCTTTCGAAAATAAGGATGTCAAAGCCGTAATCGCCAACATCGGAGGCAACGATTCCCGGAAGATCCTTCCCTTTTTATCTGAGAAGGTCATCAGGGATAATCCCAAGATACTAGTGGGCTATTCCGATGTATTGTCTTTGCATCTTTATTGCATGAGACTGGGTCTTGTGACTTTTTACGGGGACAATCTCCTCACGGACATAGCGGAAAATCCCGCATGGCATCCCTACAGCAGAAAAAACTTTGAGAAGACTTTTTTCGATCCTGCACCTGTTGGAAAGATCGAGCCTTCGGAAGACTGGTCTTACGGCGCGGACAGACATACGGATAAAAACTACAAAAAGGAATATGTTCCCAACCCCGGTTATATTGCCGTTCAGGGCAAAGGATCAGTGGAAGGAAAGCTTTTCGGAGGTCATTCGGACCTTCTCAAGATAAAGGATAAAGACGGCAGATCTCTTGTAAGAAAAGAAGATTTCGAAGGGAGCATCTTTTTCTTTGAAGACATTCCGGAATGCATGGATCCTGACGGGATGGCAGCTTTCTTCGATATCCTGGGGCAGAAAGGATATCTTGAAAAGATCAGGGGGATCATCATAGGAAAGATGAGGATGCCATCTTCTTTTGATCCTTATGCATCCAAGATCAGGGAAGTCATTACGGGCAAATATAAACTCTCCGGTCTTCCCGTAATGGCGGGTTTGAATTTCGGACATACATCGCCTGTATTTATCCTTCCTTACGGAGCGCAGGCAAAACTCGACATGGATGATATGAGCTTCAGTATCCCGGAAAGCGGAGTCGAAGGATATTCTCGGGAAGGATTAAAGACTGATGGCTGATAAGATCTTATATGTATCGGACCTTGACGGAACTTTGATGCGTAATGACGGAAAAGTTTCTTCTTTTACGGCTGATACCATTAACAGGCTTGTCAGTCAGGGGCTTGCCTTTACCTATGCAACGGCCAGATCGATCGAGAGCGCGAGGACCGTTACGGACGGGCTAAAGCTCAAACTTCCCGTTGTAACGAGAAACGGCGCCGTATTGGCAGATAATTCCGACGGCAGGAGCATCAGGAAGCATCTTTTTACGGAAGAAGACGTTGCCTTTCTTAAAAAGTCTTTTACTGGCATGGGCCGCTACGGTTTTGTCTCGATATTCGAAGGGGATACCATGAAGAGGATCTGCATGGATTGCGGTCACTCGGAAGGCCTTCAGGGCTATCTGGATTATTACCGGGATGACCCGAATCTTATCGTTGCAAAAGACCTTGATTCGATGTTTAGGGGAGCCCCCTGCTATGTGACTCTCATAGGAGATAAAGAAGAGATCGAGCCATACAGCGAACTTATCAGAAATGAACATGAACTTGAATATATCTTCCAGAAGGACATTTACAGGGATGAATACTGGCTCGACATAACGGCTAAGGGCTGCACTAAAGCAAAGACTCTCACAAGGCTTAAAGAGGATCTGGGCTTTGATAAGCTCGTCATATTCGGCGATTCCCTTAATGACATATCCATGTTCAAGATAGCGGACGAATCCTATGCGGTGGCAAATGCCGTAGATGATCTTAAGGCCCTGGCGACCGCCGTCATAGGAAGCAACGAGGAAGATTCCGTGGCAAGATTCCTGGAGAAAAGGATTTAGGGAACTTCTTCACGGTACAAGGATATAAAAGTTCCCTAAAATGATTGTATTTTAGGGAACTTTCGTGTATAATCTGATCAAGAAAGTTCCCTATAGCGGAGGGTTTTCATGAGCGATTTTGAATTGGTACAATCTCTCATCAAGGAGAAAGCAGAGGCAGAAGCACGTCTGAACCTGATCCCTTATGACGGGTCTCCCGAGATCAAAGAGAATGCCAGCGGAAGATATCTATATATCCGGAAAAGAATAGCAGGCAGACTTACATCAACTTATGTAGATGTCTATTCTGACGCCCTTTATCAGCTTTTGCTTCGCAATGCAAAAGAATCACGCGAACTGAAAAAACAGATCAGAAAACTCAAAAAACGCCTGGCTGAACTCGGATATGAAGAGGGAGAACTATCCAAAGACGTACTCATAAATCTGGATCTTGCCAGATCCAATATGAAGTCCAGTATATACGATCAGGCTGTATTGGAAGGCGTGGCGACTACGTTCCCGCAAACGGAAGATATCATCGATAACGGTACCGTTAACGGCATGACTGCAGGTGATGTTCAGAAGATCCTTAACCTGAAACATGCCTGGGAATTTATACTGGATGAAGATGTCCTGAGATCTGATTGTGATCACTATCTATTGTGCCATATCGCAAAACTGGTAAATGAAGGTTTCTATTCTGACGGCGGAAGGATAAGAGGCGTTCCTGTCACTATCGGCGGCTGCGATTACATACCGCCGATCCCGATAGAGATCGATGTAAAAGATGCAGTTAAAGACATAACGCTCTCGGATTCATCAGATATCGAAAAAGCCGTGCGCTTGTGCCTTTATGTTATGAAGACACAGGTCTTCATCGACGGAAATAAAAGAGCAGCAGTGATATTTGCAAATCACTATCTTATCTCGCATGGAGCTGGTCTGCTCATAATTCCCGAAAAACAGGTGTCCGATTTCAAAAAACTGCTTGTTAAGTTTTATGAAAAAGATGACTTTGATGCCATAAGTTCTTTTATGATCGAAAAATGTTGGAGAAAGATCAAATGACCATGAAACTGAGAAGGAAACTTTTTAATACCAAAGATCCTTATGACGGCAATACTGCCGGTCTTTTTCTTGCGTCATGCAGGGAGAATTTCGACTATCTCATAAGCCACTGTGAAGATTATGGAAAGATAGCAAAAGGACTCGGCATCAATTCATCTTCTGACATCAGGAAAGTTTCTGACATTCCCGTCATTCCGACCATGCTCTTTAAGCAGCATGACTTAAGATCCGGAAGGCATATGTTCGTTCTTACTTCATCAGGCACATCCGGCGGACATAAGAGCACGATAAGATTTGAATTCTCTGCTGCTCTGGCAGCTTTAAAGATGTCCTTAAAGATCGCAAGACACCGGGGCATCATATCGTTTAAGCCCGTAAGATACATCATCATGGGATATAAGCCCTCAAGAAAAGTCAAGGTGGCTGCATCAAGGACTGCTTATCTTACGACTTTCCTGGCTCCCGCCTTAAGCCGCAAGTTCATATTGAAATATACCGATGAAGGCTTAAAGCCTGATTTTGACAGTGTAGTCGAAGCCTTGAGGAAATATGAGAAGAGCAATATCCCGGTAAGGTTCATGGGATTTCCTTCGTATACATTCTTCCTCTTCAGGATATTGGAAGAAAGAGATCTCCTTTTTAAACTTCCCGAAGGATCAAAGATAATGCTGGGAGGCGGCTGGAAACAGTTCTATCAGGAAGAAGCCGACAAGGAGACTTTCTATAAACTAGCCAAGAAGACTCTCGGCATAGAAGAAGAAAACATCGTGGAATTTTTCGGAGCGGTGGAGCATCCGATCCTTTATTGCGACTGCTCCTGCCATCATTTCCATGTTCCCGTTTACAGCAATGTCGTAATAAGGGATCCCGACAATTTGGAACCCATTGAAAACGGCAAACCGGGGCTTGTCAATCTCATAACGCCCATTGCAAGAGCAACGCCCATATTGTCCGTCATGACGGATGACCTGGGGATCCTTCACGACGGATCCGAGTGTCCTTGCGGCATTAAGACTCCATATCTTGAGATCATAGGACGCGTGGCTTCCGAAGACATCAAGACCTGCGCGGCAGGCGCCCAGGATATCCTGGAGGGGGTGAAGATATGATACTTTACGAAGGAAAGATATACGAAAGTTCCGAGCAGAACAGGCTTCTTGAAGAACTGCAACGTAAGATCCCTGATATCCTTCAGCGTGAAGCCTTATCGCCTGAGATAACGATCGATGCAGTCGATAAGTTGAGAACTGACCTTCTCGAAGGAAAGTTCGATCAGCTTCTGGAATCGATCCCTCAGGACATGGTCGAAAATTATAAAAAGCAGGCGGTCGTCCTTCTGTCCAAAGAACATCTCAGGATGAAGGTCAGGAACGAACTCGGAGATAGAGCTGAATATCTTACTGATGAGTTCACGGGCTTTTCGAGGATAAGGGTAAAGAAGGCTCCGCTCGGAGTCATCTTCCATATCGCTGCAGGCAATATGGATTTCCTGCCCGCGTATTCTATCGCAGAAGGCCTTCTTGCGGGAAACATTAATATCCTCAAGCTTCCTTCGGCAGACAACGGCCTCTCTTTAAAGCTGATAATGAAGTTCATCGAGTACTGTCCGGAACTTAAGGACTATATCTATGTTTTCGATACTTCATCCACGGACATACAGGGAATGCGCAAGATGGCAGAGCTTTCAAATGCCGTAAGCGTATGGGGATCCGACATGGCGATAGAAGCGGTCCGCGGCCTTGCGCCGACGGGAGCAAAGATCATAGAGTGGGGACAGAAACTGGGCTTTTGTTATGTATCAGATCCTGAGAATGTTAAGTCTTTGGACGATGAACTTAAGGGTCTTGCAGAGCATATCGCTTCCACGAAGCAGCTCCTCTGCAGCAGCTGCCAGGTCATATATGTAGATACGGATGATATGGATAAACTAAGGGGATTTGCGGAAAGATTCATGCCTTATCTTCAAGATGCCGTTGATCAAAATTCATCAAAGGAGATCGGTGTCAGGGCCAGGGATACTCTTGTTGCCTATACTCAGAGGCTTAAATCATATCTTGGTGAAGAAGATAAAACTGACGGTGTCATAAGGGGCAGAGGATGCAGTCTTATCATCAGGGAAGATTCCAAACTTGAACTGTCTCCCATGATGTGCAACGTCCTTGTTAAGCCCCTTCCCAAAGATAAGATATCCAAGGCCCTCTACGAAGGAAGATATTATCTTCAGACGGCAGGCCTCATATGTCCTCTATTTTCAAGAGATGAAATAACGGATCTCATGGTAAGGGCAGGACTTGTGAGAGTTACGGCTGCATCTGACATGAGCAGTTACTTCCCGGGCGAAGCTCACGACGGCGAATATGCCCTTGACAGATATACGAGAATAGTAAATATTCAGGAATATAAGGAATGAGGAGATAAGGCACAGCAGATGATCTTATACATGCTGATACAATGCACATGGGGCTTCATACAGTCAACAATAGGGTTCATAACCTTTCTGATTCATTTCCGTGACAAACATTATCTTTATCACGGGGCCTTGATCACCGAATGGGAATTGAAGTCGAGCGTGTCTTTGGGCATGTTCGTTTTCGTTGCCAAAGATCCCAATTTCATAGGAAGATATAAAGACCGTTTTGCGCCTGAAGAACTGAAAAAGAGGCTTCTCGTCCATGAATACGGGCACACTATCCAGTCGCTCTTCTTGGGACCCTTGTACCTTATCGTGATAGGGATCCCTTCAGGTCTCTGGGCAGGTCTTAAGCCCTGTCATAACATGAGAAGGAGAAAGGAACTATCCTATTTCTGGTTCTATACCGAGTGCTGGGCGAATCACCTGGGCGAGAAGGTCGCCAAGAGCAAGTCCATGGAAAGGCTTTTCATAGATTGATAACGGAGGATATTACATGATCAGTTACATAAGACTTACTGAAGATAAACTTGATACATTTATAAAGATGCGGATAGCTCAGCTGCGTGAAGAAGGAGCGACAGAAGAAATAGATCTTGTTCCGGAGCTTAAGGATTACTATAACCGGCACATGAAAGACGGGACTTTCGTATCCTGGCTTGCAGTCGGCGGCGATAAGATCGTCGGGACGAGCGGCATGTCCTTCGTCGAAAAGCCCCCTTATTTTTCCTGTCCGAGCGGGAAGATAGGGCTTTTGTCGAGCATGTATACCGACCCTGACTACAGGAGGATGGGCATAGCAAAAGAACTTCTTTCAAGAGTGGTAAAGGAAGCCGAAGACTATGGCTGCGGCTGCGTTCAGATCACGGCATCGGATATGGGAGTGCTGCTTTATAGCGATTTCGGATTCAAAAAGAACGGCAATTTCATGCAGTACACATTTAATTAACGGAGATAAAAGATGACACGCGAAGAACTGATAAAAGAATGGAAGGAAGAAGAGAAGACCGCCCACATCAAGGGCTGGGATTTTTCCCACATCGAAGGGCGCTCCGAATCCGATGAAGACCTTCCCTGGGATTACGAAAAACTGATAAGAAGATATCTAAGAAGCGACATGCGCATTCTGGACTACGATACCGGAGGCGGAGAATTCCTTCTTTCACTCGGGCACCCCTATGAGCTGACGGCTGCGACGGAAGGCTATCCTCCCAATGTCGAACTTTGCAAAAAGACTCTGATCCCTTTGGGAATAGACCTTAAGGCCTGCTCTGATCCGTCGGACATACCTTTCGAAAACGATTATTTCGACATGGTCATAAACAGGCACGGAAGTTTCGATCCTGCCGAGATAAAAAGGATCTTAAAGCCGGGCGGAATCTTCGTTACCCAGCAGGTGGGCGACATGAATGACCGCGAACTCGTGGAGATGGTCCTTCCTGATGCGCCAATGCCTTTTACCGGTCAGAATCTTACGGTGCAGAAGAAAGCATTCGAGGATGCGGGTTTTCTGATAGAGGAAGCCGGTGAATGCAGAAGACCCATAAAGTTTTATGACATCGGAGCATTCGTATGGTTTGCCCGCATAATCGAGTGGGAATTCCCGGACTTTAGTGTAGACGATTGTCTTGATAAGCTCCTTCTCATGCAGGAAAAACTGGAAAAAGAAGGCGTGATCGAAGGCAGGATCCATAGATATATGCTGGCCGCAAGAAAGCCGGAAGAGAAAGGGTAAGATATGACAAAGATCATCTCATGGAATATAGATTCCATTAACGCAGCGCTTACGTCAACTTCAGACAGGGCCAGGCTCTCACAGGAAGTCTTAAGGAAGATTGCTTCCCTGGGCTGTGACATCATCGCGGTACAGGAGACCAAACTCCCCGCAGAAGGCCCGTCCGGAAAGCATATCGAATTGTTGAAAGAATACCTGCCGGGATATGATTTCGAGTGGGTGAGTTCCACCCCTCCCGCAAGGAAAGGATATGCCGGGACGATGACTTTCTTCCGTGAAGGCATGAAGCCTTCAAAGGACACGCCTTCGATCGGAGCTCCCGATACGATGGATTCTGAGGGCCGCATATTGACATTGGAATTCGAAGAGTTCTATTTCGTAAATGTATATACGCCCAATGCAGGCGATGAATTAAGGAGGCTTCCCGAGCGTCAGGTCTGGGATGAAAGATTTGCTGATTACCTTAAGAAACTCGATAAGAAGAAGCCCGTCATCTGCTGCGGCGACATGAATGTCGCGCATGAGGAGATAGATCTTGCAAATCCCGCATCCAATCACATGTCTGCTGGTTTTACAGATGAAGAAAGATCAGGATTTACAAATCTTCTCGTCAAGGGCTTCGTTGACAGCTTCAGGTTTGTTAACGGTCAGATACCTGATGTCTATACCTGGTGGAGCCAGAGGATAAGGACCAGCAAGATCAATAACTCGGGCTGGAGGATCGACTATTTTGTCGTAAGCGACAGGATCAAGGATAAGATAAGATCTTCTTCCGTTGTCGATTCCGGAGCAAGACAGGACCATGCCCCGATAGAGCTCGAGATAGATCTTTAAAGATAAGGAGACTTATATGAGCACCTTATATAAAGACAATAAGAAACTTATAAAGACTTATGTCCTTGCAGCCTTGATCTTTTCGATCTTCATGTGCTGCGGGGCAATGACCATGGCAGCAGGGGATGCTGATGTTCCCGCTCTTTTCGGAGGAGGCTTCGGATCGACCTTCGAGCAGGCGGCGGAATTCGCTTTCGGAACTTCCATAAGTCCGTCTTATGTAATGGGCTTAGGTTCGGCTCTTTCCATCTTAAGGGAAGCGGGCGCGGATTTTTTGCCTGACATAACCTTCGGTCTTTGCGATCTTTGGGTGGTCAGGATATTGTCTTTCCTCTGGGTCGCGCTCACGATGCTGGGACCCGTGATAGGAGAGGAGATGGAGAAGATCAATACCAAATATGTTGGCCCGGTAATGATCTTCGTTTTCGAGTTCATAATGCTTTTAGGATTAGGCAAGGGCGGAACTAATGTTGCCGCTGCCACAACGGGGATAATAGCTGCGGATGCCGATGTTGCAGGCGGGATACTGTTCGGCATATTGGAATTCATAAAGATAATCGTGATGCTGGCGGTATATTTCTTCGTAAGATATTTTAACTATGCCATAAGCGTGCTCTTTTCTCTTGTCACCGGCATGAACAAGATCCTTTCTGCAGTGTACAGGATCTTAAGGGCTCTCTTTGCAACGGGCTTCCTCCTTCTTGCAAGATACTGTCCTCAGGTATTCTATTTCTTCTATGCGGTCCTGATACTTATATCGGTCCTCGTCTTCCGCTGGGCATTCAGGCTCATCAACTACTTTAAGGCGATCTATGTAGCGCCGGTCAAAAGGGCTGTATTCAAGAGAGGCAGAAAGCCTGACCTTAAGGCCAAGCATCACCCGAAGAGATTGTCATCTTCCGGGATCGCGATCCCCTTATATTCTCTTTACAGGAATGTCGGCAATGTCCCCGTCAAGATAAGATCCAAGTGGTGGCTCGGCAAAGATGATGAGGGAACTTATCTTTATTGTCCTCCTTTCCTGAAGAGGAAAGAACAGCTCTTAAGGCTTGAGGATATGTACATCAGGGAATCCGGTCTCTTCCATAAGGGCTTCTATGAGATATCTGATGAAGACAGGGCCCTTGGAAGGCTCGTATTCAGCCGCGAATACAAGTCATGCCTGGATGAGATAATCGAAATAACAGGATACGGTGATTACAGGATAATCGAAGAAAAGAAGAAAGAAGAAAAAAGGCTCGCGCGCGAGAAGAAAAAAGAAGAAAGACAGGCGGCAAGAGAAGAGAGGAAAGCAAAGTTCATGACCTTCATCAACGGAGGGAACTGTGAAGATGCAGATGAACTGATCTGAAAAAATCTGCAACTTTTTTCTCCGGCAGGTTGTATTAAGGGTAAAGATCAACAGATCGGAGGAAAAATCAAATGAAATACTTTACTAAGAATCTTATTGCTTTAGGCCTCATCGGTGCCATGTCAGTTACGGCTTTTGCAGCCTGCAGCAACCCTCAGGTAAAAGCAGCGGGTAAGGACAAGACAGAAGCCACCGCAACATCGATCGAGGGCAAGGAAAACGATAAATCGGAAAGCACGACAGAGAGCAAGGAGACGGAAATGAAAGACGATGTTCTCTTAGGCGGATGGGCCGCATCGGAAGACATGAAGATCACGGATGATCTTAAGAAGATCTTCGATAAGGCAATGGAAGGACTTGACGGTGTCGATTACGAACCGCTGGCATACCTTTCTTCCCAGGTCGTAGCAGGAAGGAATCATTGCTTCCTCTGCAAGGCAACAGTAGTAAGCCCCGAAGCAGTTCCCTATTATGCTCTCGTTTATATCTACGAAAGATTTGACGGCACATGCGAAGTGATCAATATAAACAAGGTCCTGATGGATTATTCAAGGGATCTTGAGACTGATAAGGCTCTGCCCGGCGGCTGGACAAGCGCGGAAGATCCTGCGATCACAGCCGATGTCGAAAAGGTCATGAAGAAGGCAACCGAGGCCATGACAGGCGCAGTGTTAGAGCCCGTGGCATACATCGGATCCCGGGTTGTCGCAGGAACGAATCATGCGATATTCTGCAGACAGACTCCGAGCATTCCTTCAAGCCAGGTCAACTATGTAATCGTATATATCTATGAAGACCTTAAAGGCAATTGTGAGATCACTGATTTTCAGGATATAACGATATCCGCAGATAACTGATATGAAAAAACTGCTGTCGCTAAGTTTGATAGTCCTGATGCTCGGCACCGCTGCATGCAGCAAGGGTGCCGGGCAGTCTGCGTCCCCGTCTGAAACGAGTCAGACGACAGAGGCAAGTTCCGTTGAGACGACGGAATTTACATGGAATGATTCCCCCGCCGGTACATTAAAATGTTATGTCGATGCAGAAGGGACTGATGATTCGAAGGAGATCCCTCTTAAAGGTTATAAGAGCGGGACTGACCCGGTCTTCCTTATGCTGGATGCCATGTACGATACAAACGGTAAAGGCGACGGTATTTACGCTCTTGCAGGGGATATCCCCTCAAAGATCACGGATGAACCCCTCCTCAACATCACCAAAGACTTAAACCTTCCTTCTGTCATCGACGGCATTCCGGTCGCCTGGCGCAGTTCGGATGAAAATCTCCTTGAAAATACCGGCAAGGTCCACCGTCCCCACGACCTTAGCCGTTATCTTATCCTTGAAGCCCATTATGCAAAAGGCGAAGGTTACATGACTTCCCGCTATGTCCTGAGGATCGCAAGGGATATGTATGCGGGCACGGACCCCGACAGCCTTCCGCTCCTGGCTCACGACGGCAAATATCATGCTCCTCCCGAAGGCACTGAAGGCGAGTGGTTCGTTTTCGATACGATGAACCAGATAACACGTTTTGATCCTCAGGCTGATGTTGCCGTACACGACTACAGCCACGATTCCATGAGGAGTTTCCTGATCTCGGGCAGGATCTCCATGCCCAGGATCGATACCGAAGAAGAAGCTTATCTTGCGATAACGACTTTGGGTAAGATCCTCCATTCAAGCCACGCTATAAAAAATCTTGAGTTTAAAGATTGTGAGATGGACCTGGGCGACATCAGGTACGATTACATACAGGTCCATAACGGTGTCCCGGTAGTATCGTCCTGCGTCCGCGTGATGAGCAGTTTCAGAAGGAACTTCAATACGGTCGTATTCAATATGCTCATGATCCCCGATGACTTTTCCACGGAGCCTAAGATCTCTCAGGCAGAGGTGGAGAAGAAGTTCGATATAGGATCTACCGAACTCGTGATCTGGGACCGGGACGGAGCCCCGGTGCTCTGCTATCACGGATACAGCAACGACAGGTTAGAAGAAGTCTTTATCGATGCCATGAGCGGCAAAGAACTTGCTTCCTATTCGACTATCGTGACATAATATCTTCTGTTGAGGAAAATTCTTTTCGAAAAAAATATCTATACCCCTTGACTCTTCCCTTGGGGCACCCCTTAAGGTGTAATCATCAAACATGAAGGAGGTTCCTCAAATGGACGAGAAAATGACATCAGGCGAGATCGCAAAGAAGGCGGGAGTATCCCGGAAAGCGATACGTCTCTACGACGAAAAAGGGCTGCTCAAACCCACTGATTATTCCGAAGGAAATTACCGTCTTTACGACAAGGAAGCGCTTGTCATATTGGAGAAGATCGTAGCCTTAAAGCAGATCGGATTCTCTTTGGAAGAGATCCGCGACAATCTTACGGCAGGTGATGCAAAGGACATAGAAGAAGCATTAAGGATGCAGCTTGCCGTAATGGAAGAAAAGCGCTACAGGATCGAGATGGTGATCGATGCGATCAACAGGACCCTTGCAAGAAACGAGAAGGATCTTGACTGGGACGATGTTGCAAACATAGTTCAGAGCGTAACTGTCGATCAGAACGATGACCGCAACCACTGGTTATATCTTAAGCACACTCTTCCCGGAGAGGACTGGTATGTCAATATCTTCCGTTCAATGGATTTTGAAAAGGACCGGAAAGTCT
>JAIKVV010000040.1 GCA_024685385.1 Saccharofermentans sp.
ACTGAATGTTGTACCGGATGTGCCTGTAGTGATGCCCTTCTCGGTTGCCCAGATTACAGGCTTGAAGAAGTAGTCTTTTTCTTCTACATCCTTGAACTTACAAGTATTCGACTTGGTCTTAGGTTCTCCCTGGAGCCTGTAAAGGAAGGTTACCATCTGGGCTCTTGTGCATTCGTTGGCAGGACGGAACTCCGGCTGATTCGCATAACCTTTGACAACATTCTGTGCCGTCAGATAATTGGTCGGGGCATACCAGAATTCACTGCTGTCGATTACATCCTTGTAGAGTACTGTTACTGTACACTTAGCAGACTTGCCGGCCGCAGTTGCGGTGATGGTGATCTGGCCGGCCTTCTTTGCCGTGATCTTGCCGCTCCCATCAACGGTTGCGATCTTGGTGTCAGAAGATTTCCAGGAAACCTTAGAAGTGGAATTCTTCAATGTGGCCTTCAGTGTCAGATTCTTACCGCATACAACAGTGGCCGTTTTCTTATCGAGCGTCAGTGATGCGCTTGATGCTTTTGTAGGCGTGGGAGTCGAAGTCGCGGTAGGCTTGGGATTGGGATCCTGAATAAGCACATCAAGTGCAGCCGTCTTTCCGTCAGCCTCACAAATATAATGTCGGTCAGAACCTATCACGCCGCCTTTAGGTTTAATGATCTTCAAGGGATCGCTGATCTCGAGCTTATTCAAACAGTATATTGAAGCATAGCCGCCCTTAGCAGAAACAGTTGTATATTCTCCCTTTATTTCAAGATCAACTGCGCTGATGCCGGCATAACTAAGAGGATCCGGATAACTGTCATCCGGCACATTCGGGTCTATCCCGCCACTGGCGGTTACATTGCCTCCTGATATGTATATATCCTCTGTTTCTATTCCACAGGAACCACTATCCGCATCAGATGCAGCAGCAAGGACGTTAACTTCTCCGTCTATATACACTCCGTCAAAATTATGGATCCCCACACTGTAATACCATCCGTTAGCTTCAGCATTGACTGTTACTTTCCCGGAAATACAGATGTCACCGGTGGAATGAATACCGTATCCATAATAAGCAGTACCACCGGAAACATTAAGAGTTCCGTTGCCTTTAATGGTGATTTTCCCCTCATAGTTGTATCCGATGCCGAGACTTTTCGGGGTGCCTCCCTTTAGCGCCTTACCGGCTTTTGCCATCAGAACAGAACCTGATGCTATATTTATGGTCAGGTTTGACTTTCTATCGGTTTGAGAAAATTCACCGGGGTATCCTACTATTATTCCTCCGGCGGATTCCACGCTTTCGCCTGCAGAACTTATCGTATTCTTCCCTTTAGAAGAAACCGTAAAATCTTTCGTCCCCACATAATGGATCCCATAACACCTTGTTGTTGAGTCCGTGTTAGTTATAGTCGCCCCATTAAGGTTCAATGTATTCGTATCAGGATCGTAGCTTGCCTTGCCTGTAACACCGTCGATAACGGACAGGTCCGATGCATTCTCGCTGGTTACCCTGACTCCTGCAACATAAAGGGCGTATTCGATTACAGAACCGCTGTCGTCCGCTTTAGCCGTCAGCGAAAATACGCCCAAACACAATGCCATTGTCATGGCAAAGATCATCAACCTTTTCATAATATCCCCTGTCTCCTTTTTTCTTTTAATTATATCCTAATTCCCGTGTTGAATGTACACAACGAAAAAGTTGGCAGAACTGCCAACTTTTCCGGGTGTTAATTCCAACTTTTGGTCTTATCCTTTTCCGTTCACATACTTATCGTATTTGTAGAGGAACGTCACCATCTGGCGCCTCAGACACTTGCCCTGAGGTTTGAACGTGCCGTCATCGTAACCGGCCAGGATCTTCTTGTCGGATGCCCAAAGGGTCGCCTTGTAGAAGTAATCCGTCTTCTTTACATCAGAGAAGTTCTTTGCATTCTTGCCCGGCTCAGGCTTACCAGCCATCCTCCATAGGAATGTTACCGTCTGGGCTCTGGTGCAGACTCCCTGCGGGTTGAAACTGGTCTTGGATACACCTGTGGTTATTCCCTGCTCCACTGCCCAGATAACGGGCTTATAGAAATAATCCGTGCTCTTTACATCCTCAAAATTACATGTGGATGCCTTGGTCGCAGGGTTCCCGGCGAGCCTGTACATGAAGGTCATCATCTGAGCTCTTGTACATTCGTTGCCCGGCTTAAATGTTGTCTGGTTATCGTAGCCCTTGACCACATCCTTGTTAGCAAGATAGTAGGTAGGCTCATACCAGAAGTCCTTGGAATTGGTAACGTCCTTGAAAAGGACCTGGACCTTACAGGTTGCACTCTTGCCTGAAGCCGACGCTGTAATCGTAACAGCTCCCGCCTGTTTAGCGGTAATCTTACCATTAGTATCTACTGTCGCGATCTTGGTATTGGAGGACTTCCAGGAAACCTTTCCTGAAGCACCCTTCAATGTAGCCTTCAGCGTCAGCGAATCGCCGCAGATGACATTTGCTGAAGTCTTGTTGAGAGTCAGACTTACGTCCGCTGCCTTGGTGGGCGTGGGAGTTGATGTTTTCGCCTTGATCTGGAAGGTCAAGGTCTTGCTGCCTTCATAGTAGTCGCCCTTCAAAGTGATCTTAACTTTAGCTGTTCCGACATTTACATTATTGGAATATTCAACATCGTAACAGTCGGCAGATAATGTCTCGCTTGAATTAGCAACGGTAACCTTGGGTTTGATCTCTTTTCCGGTATAGGTAAAGGATGTAGCCTCAAGGCTTACCTTAGTTACCTGAAGGAGCGGTGCAACTGTTTCTTCTGTGCCGCAGACCTTACATACCTGATAGATACAGCCGGGTTCGTCAAATGTCGCCTTGCAGGTCTTTGTCTGCCAATCGTGACCCGCACATTCAAATACTGCACAGATCTTTTCGGGCCCTGCATCACATGTATATGTGGGCTCATCTGACAGGAGTTTATCAGTGGGATATTCCACAAAATAACTGCTGCCGATCACACCTTCATACCAGCCTTTGAACTTATACCCTGTTTTCGCTTTAGCAGTAAACTCGATCACTCCATCCAACGCGGTAAAGTTAATCATAGTAACATCTTTATGTAAGCTGCCCTCTCGCCAGGATTCTATATCTACTGTTCCGCATTCTTTTTCAGGATTGGATGCGTTATAGACACCGACTGCCATGTATGCATACCAGTCAGCATAGATGGTTATGTTATTGAGAATAGGGTTGGAGAAATCGAAAGCATATTCAAAGTCTTCATCAATATACCAACCGTTAAATACCATACCTTCCCTGACAGGCGTCTGAGGTTCAACCGCTTTCTCGTTCGAAGGAACATACTGAGGATCTATCGCATTGCCGCCGTTGGTCTCGAAAGTAACTTTGTAACACAGAGGAACCTCGATGATCTGAGCGTCACTGTCGATAGTGGTAGTATTATTTCCGGGCATATAAACTTTGATCACAGTGCCGGTCGTGACACCTGACTCGATCACCGCCGTGCTAGCGGTAATATCGATCCAGTTTGTGCCGTCGATTGTATATTTCATTCCTGCTGCGACATTGGTAAGTTTGCCGCTCTCGTCACCGGTCTTTACAAATACAGCCTGAGGAGTTGTTTCCTTTGCGGGCTCAAACTCTTTGATCACTACTGTAGTACTTTCAGAGGCTAAAGAACCCTGAGCACCATAAAAACGGATGTAATATGTACCGGCATCAAGATCCGTTAGCTCTCCGTTACAAGGTTCATAAGATTCTCCATCTGTACTATATTCCTGTAAATCTGTAGTAGCGATAGATCCCTTTCCGCCGATAACGGAAGGCTGAACAACCGTTAATTCAGGTGCATCAGGCTTCGAAACTGTTATCTTCTGTATATCACTGTCGATCGTGGTAATTCCGTTTCCGGGCATCTTCAGCCATATTCCGTTAGCTACACTGATCCCGCGGTCGATAGCCTTAGAAGTGGTCTCACCCCCAACATTTATCCAGGTAACACCTTGATCAAGACTGTATTGCATATCCGGATCTATACCAGTAATGTATCCGCTGTCAGTGCCAATTCCAAAGAAAGTACCACTTGGCGTATTTTCTTTCTCAGGTACGAAAGCAACAATCTCGATCTCCTGAGGATCAGAAGCAAGCGTGAGACCGGAAACTTTTACGCGGATGTAATAAGTTCCCGGAGCAAGATCAGTAAGTTCGCCCGTGCATGCAGTATAAGTTGTTCCGTCAGTACTGTATTCATGCTCTGACGTTGTCGGTATTGAACCTTTCCCTCCTATAACGGAAGGCTGCTCTGCAGTAAGTTTGGGTTTTGCTGCCTTAGCAACTTCTATCACCTGGAAATAACTGTCTACAGTAGTAGTTCCGTTGCCGGGCTTATAAACTTCGATAAGATCTCCGCCTGTAAGATCTGACAGAGTTGCACTCGTGCTGTCGGCAGTGATCCAATAGATGTTCTTTTTGGCATGATATCTCATGCCGACTTCAAGATTGGACAAAACGCCGCTGTTGTCATCAACGGCAGTAAATACTGCTTCGGGGAGCGGTTCGAAAGCAGGCTCAAACTCACTGATCGTGATCTCCTGGGCATCTGATGTCAGCACCGTTCCTGCGGCCTTAACGCGGACATAATATGTTCCAGGTGCAAGATCCGTCAGTTCACCGGTGCATGCGGTATAACTTGTTCCATCCGTGCTGTATTCATAAGCGGTTGTGGTAGGGATAGAACCCTTGCCGTTAATAACTGCAGGCTGAACAGGAACGAGCGCTGGCGTATCAGCTTTGGTAACTACAACATCTTGTACCGCACTGTTAGCTGTTAATGCACTGGTTGCAGGCTGATAGACCTTGATGCCTGTATCAACAGAAATTCCTGAAGCAATAGTAACAGGAGTATCTGTTATATCGATCCATGTCTCGCCGCCATCTATGCTGTACTTCATTCCGGCAGCTACACCAGTCAAGATACCGCTGTCAACACCGGTAGCTTCAAATACAGCACTAGGAGTAGGCTCAGGCATTATGTTGGGAACTTTGTACTCAGATAGTGAAGTTCCGTCAAACTTGGAAATGATGAGAGAACGGTCTGCATCATCACTTGTGTAAAGAAGATACTGATCACTGCCCGAAAGGATCGTAAATACTCTGTTGAAAGAATTGAACCTGGCATTAGTGGTCGTAAGATCAGTAACCGTTCCGTTCTGATAGAAGACCGCAGAATTCCCTGCAATACCCGCAAAGTAGAAATTCCCTGAAGCATCCATCGTAACCGATGCAGGATAATTATCATGAGTGATAAGTACATCCGTCGCAAATGCATATCCTTCAGATGTTTTGTATGGTCTAATTATTTTATAATTCCCTTCATGTGTGTTATATACAAATGCCCAGGAATCATTACCTTTTCCCAAAGCGCCATATATGGAAAGATTACGCCAATCATCACAGAAATCATAATCCCCTTTTGATGTTGCAATAATAGCATGATATCCGGTATCAGCACCCCATGCTGATTTCTCCCAAAAAGAATACCAATAAGGAATGACATATCCATCATCATTTAAAGCGATAAATGAATCTCTTGAATTCCATCTTTGACCGTCAGGAGAATCAAACCATCCGGTACAACTTTGAACAACATGATTAATGAAAGCACCTGTCGCATTGTTAGCATACATAACATCAATATATGCGTACCTGTCATCCACGGCACCCATAGTGTCCATATAAGAAACATGTGCAACTCCATCAGCATCTACTGCAATATCCGGATTAACAAGTTCACCCTGTTTATCGTTACAGTTGTTTGAATCAATATACGAAGGAGCTGACCAGCCTTCAGATGTCTTATATGTGTAAGCAATATCCTTATTACTGTCAACATACACTACATGCGGAACACCATTTGAAAGTGTCAATGCAGCTTCCGAAGCAGCCGGCGCACTCTCGCCAACCGGCTCTTCAACCCAGCTGTTATCAGCCGGATTATAGACCATATAATAGAGGGTGCCATTTTTAACTACATGGAAAGAGCTGTTACTTCCCAAGGATTCTGTGCTGCCACCCTTGATAAAGAGCACAGCAATCTTACCATCCGGCAGGGTCTCTGCCCCCATGACATATCTGGCAAGAGACTCATCAGCCATAACCTGATTAGTCTGGAAATAAAGACCGATCGAAGCGATCATTGCCAGAGAAAGAATAAAAGATACGATTCGCCTTCTCATCTGCCAAACCTCCTTCATTACGGAATATATATATTTGAAAAAAACTAAAAAATTCAGATATTGTTATCTGCCGTCAACTGAATTAAATGAAATCTCTGTTTTCACAGAAAAAGATACCCTTACTTATCCGCCTAACCTAATACTTTTACTTTACCATCTCTCAACAACCGAGTGTATGACCATAATATAAACTTATAGTAAACAGAGCCGTCCCGAAGAACGGCCCTGTTGTATATATCGGTTGATCAGCCTTTCCCGTTCACATACTTATCGTATTTATAATTCGTCTCAACACATCGCTCTTGGCGTCGGACAAGTCCTCGTCGCTTTTGCTCCTGCGGAACTAGCAGAGCGATGTGTTGTTTCTCTGCGGTTTATCGGTTGTTAACATACTTATCGTATTTATACAGGAACGTTACCATCTGGCGCCTCAGGCAGTTGCTGTCAGGCCTGAAGGTTCCGTCGTCGTAGCCTGCGAGGATCTTCTTTTCAGATGCCCAAAGGGTAGCCTTGTAGAAGTAATCACCCGTCTTGACGTCAGAGAAATTATTCGTCGTGCTCTTGGGTTCAGGGGAACCTGCAAGGCGCCAGAGGAAGGTGACGGCGTGGCGTCTCGCGCATATTATCTTAGGGCCGAAAGTTCCGTCCTTATATCCTTCGACTATGTGATTCTCGTTGCCCCAAATGCAGGCTTTGTAGAAATAATCAGTCTTCTCCACGTCCGTGAACTTGCAGGTCGAATTTTTCGGTTTGGGTTCGCCCATAAGCCTCCAGATGAAGGTCACCATCTGGGCACGCGTGCAGTCGTTGCCGGGCTTGAACTTCGTCTGTTCATCGTAGCCTTTGACAACGCCTTTGGCGGTCAGATAGTTTGTAGGTTCGTACCAGAAGTCCTTCGAGTTCGTTACGTCCTTATAGAGGATCGTAACGGTGAAACTTGCATACCTGCCGTCGTCAGCGGTCGCCGTGATCGTAACGGGACCAGCCTTGATCCCCTTGATGACACCCTTGCTGTCTACGGTTGCAGTGCTCTTGTCACTCGACTTCCATTTGACCGACTTGGCAGCAGGCGAGAAAGTGATCTTCGCCTGATAGTCAGCACCGCAGATGATCGTCCCCGGACGGTATAGAGTATAACTTCCGGATGATCCGGGAGTAGGCGTTGCAGTCGGTCTGGGAGTCGGTGTGGGACTCGGCAGGGGATCCTTGATCCTGACCTTGGTGTCAAGATACATAAATGAATTCTTCCCGTAATCAGCAGTAGCGAATTCACCACTCCAGGAATAAATATAGTAATGCAGGTGAATGCCTGTATCCGTATCATCATATTCCTGCTCATTCCTGTCGGTCCAATATGCCTTGAGCAGCATGGGACAGTCGTTAACAGCCAGGGATGTCAGGTTGTTGTTGTAGGCAAGAAGCTGAGTGATGGCTTTGCAGCCTGTAAGGTTCATGGTATTGATCTTGTTATGACAGCACCAGATCATATCCAGCGCTTTGCAGCCCGAAGCATTGAATGCCGTTATCGCATTCTTATCACAGTCGACCTTGGTAAGGGCAGTAAGCCCGGAAAGGTCCAGGCTCGCGATCTTATTCTCCCTTACGCCAAGATAGGTAAGCGCCGTATCACCAGATACTTTTATGCTCGTCAGAACATTCCTGCCTGCCTCGACCCTGGTAAGTTTTGTATGATTCGACAGATCGAGTGTCTTGATGCTGTTATATGAACAGTCAAGTTCTTTAAGTGCCGTATTAGAAGTCAGGATCAGCTTATTAAGTTTGTTGCTGCCGCACTTAAGCAATTCGAGAGCCTTAAGAGTCCCGACATCGAGAGATGTGAGCTTATTCGCTTCACATTCCAGTTTCTTGAGCTTAGTGTTGTTAGTTAGAACAAGTGATGAAAGTTTATTGTAATCACAGTAAAGATATAACAGTTCTTTATTGTTCGCAAGATCAAGCCCGGTCAGATCGTTACCGTCTATCCAGAGTTCCTTCAGATTGACATTGGCAGAAAGATCGATCGAACTGAGATCGTTCGAACTGCAGTCGAGATATGTGAGAGCCTTGCAGTTGTTTATGGCCAGGGACGTGGCTCCGTTGTCACGGCATGACAGTTTCTTTAGTCTTGTAAGGTGGTTCAGATCTAACTCGGGTACGAAAGAATTATCAAGATAACTGTATCTGATATTGTCGAAACGGAGCTCTTCGAGCAAAGTGTTTTTCGACAGGTCCGGCTCCAGATGCCAGTATTCGTTTAAACCTTCCATACCGCAGTTCTTACCGTAATTCAGGTAAGTCAATGCCCTGTTCTTCGTAAGATCGATCTGCCGTATCTGATTATAGGAGATGTTGAGATATTTAAGCGCCGTGTTCTTCGAGACATCAAGCTCATGAAGATGGTTCGATGAACAATCCAGCTTTTCGAGCAGGGTATTCTTAGTGACGTTCAGTTCATCGATAGCGCAGCCATCTAAGTTAATGGTCTTGAGCTTGATATTGGAACTGAAGTCCGCTTCGTAGAGCCAGCCCGCATTCTTGCAGGTAAAGCCCGTAAGAGCCGTAAAATATTTAATCCCCGTGATATCTTTCACTCCGAGATCCGTGAGATCCATCGAGGTTATGCTGCTTATCTCAGTTGACGAGAGTTCCTTGTTCCCGTTCTTGTCTATATTCTTCAATATGAATTCGCGAAAAGCCTCGTCGGGGAAGTTCGTCTTGTTGACGGCAACGCCGTTTGCAGCAAAGGCCGTAAATGCCGGCACGGCTGCAAAAGATACAGCAAAGGCTGCCGTCAGGAACAGTTTCATCGTCATCTTCATAAAAAGCCCCTCCCTCATATCCTTTGTTGAACAGAGGCTGCCCTGTAAGGCAGCCTCCGTTAACTAACTGTTATCTTATCCTGATCACGCACCCGCGGTCGTGGTCGTTGTGGTTGTCTCTCCGTCTCCTCCGATCACGTTTATCTGTCCGTCAACAGACCCCGTCGTGGTGGTAGTTGTATCGCTCGACTGGCTTCCGCCCGCAGAGAATGTGTTCGGCATCGTACCCAAAAGGACTTCCTTAGGAGGCAGCAGGAGGCTGTCATCCGTATGAGGAGTCTTATAGGTCTCGGGATCAAGGTTGTTATATTCGATAAGTTTCTTGATCATCGGATCGGACTCGTTTTCGATCGGCAACTGGTAAACAGTGTTGAACAGATCCCACCATGACCTGTATCCCGTGTAATCGGAGAACTTGAATCTTCCGATAGGAGCGGAAGGATCCTTCGTGGTAGTCGTTGTCGGCTGGGTCGTTGCTTCAGTGATGAGAGGAGATGTGGAAGTAGTCGTTGAAGATACTGCCGGCTTCTCGTCTCTGTTGCAGGACTTGACGATCAGGCTGATGATTATGATCAATCCGATGATTATCAGAGCGACAAAGATAAGGAAAATGTAACCGTTGCGGTTAAGCTTCACTCTGCGCTTGCCGCCGTTGCCCCTGCCGGAACCTGAGCCCGAAGACTGCGGCTGGCGGGATCCTGCCTGAGGATTAGCAGAACGGGATGCGGATCCGCCGTCGTAACCCGTGTCATAGCCTGCAGGCCTGTACTGCGAATAACCGGGATTCGTGTACTGGGATGAAAGGTCAGGAGCTGCTGCCTGGGCAGTACCGTAATCGTCACCGCCGAGAAGGTCGTTGATCCAGTCATCCTGGGCAGTGGAAGAAGAAGAAGATCTTGTTCCTGACTGGCCCTGATCGTAAGGCGAATAGGTTGCCGGATCCGTATAAGGTACTTCTCCTGCGCCCTGGTAAGCTGCAGCATAACCATACTGCTGCTGGCCGTAAGGCTGGGCATACTGCTGGGAATACTGCTGCTGTCCGTAGGACTGATCGTATCCGGGCTGCTGAGCGAACGAAGTATATTCGTTCTGGTCTTCCATGGAGAAGGTCTCTCCGCCGTATGCCTGGGAAGGGATCTCGGTAGCTCCGAGAGTCGAATTATCGTAATCGCCGTAGCCTGTAGATTCGACCGGAGCGCCCACGGGCTGCTCGGAATTAACTGCATTGACGGGCGTATCGTAAGCATTGCTGCCGTAAAGAGGCATCTCGGGAATGTCTGAAGCCGACGAAGCCTTGTCGGTATATGTCTCTACGCCGTTTGCGAAAGGCAATACGATATCTTCGGGAACGGCCTGGGCTGCGCCTGCGGATGCGGAAGCTGCCGTTGCGGCCGCTGCTGCAGTTGCTGCCGTGGCTGCTGCCGCTGCTGCGCCTGCTTCAGGGAAATCGATATTGAGGGAATCCTCTTTCTTGAGCTCGGGCTTATCGGATGCGATAACGAACTCGGGAACGGGGATCTCGTTGACCTCGTCAACGGACAGAGGCTCGGAAGAAGCTCCTGCGCTCATGCCGTCGTCGCCGAATACCGGCGGAGGCATGTTCTGCATCTCTTCGGAACTTCCGACGCTGTAAGGATCGAAAGGCTGGTTTGCAGACTTAACGATATCCTCGGCCTTGCCGGTCGAATCAGCAGTAAAGGTAATCGAATCGTCTTCTGAAGGGATCTCCTTGGCATCCTGGATCGTGGTGTTGCCGTTCTCATCGGAGATGAGGACAGAATCGACGCCCGCTCTCTTGAGAGCTTCAGCAAGGACTCCGGATGCAGCGCCGAAAGATGCTGCCGCTGCAGTATCCTTGGCAGCTTCGCCTGCAGCAGCCGCTGCGCCTGCCTTCGAGAAGATCGTGCCGTCAAGGCTCTCGATGGGCTTTGTGGGCTCTTCGTCTGCATCGAGGACGAACTTCGTCTCGGATATGGTCTCCATTACTTCGGGCTCCTCGGTAATGGGCTTCTCTTCGGGAACTGATGTGATGACCGGATCGGAAGATACGACGAAAGGCGATGCGCCTACGGGGATCTCCTCAACCGCTCCTGCAGCTGCCGCAGCCGCTGCAGCCTTATCCTCCTTGGAGGATGTATTCATCTGACCGAATAAGGTCTTCATCATCTCTTCTGCGGATACTTCCTCCTGGGCCTTGGCGCCTTCGGGGAAACTGAGATCGGGCCCTGCAGCATCGACAGTCTCGGGCACAACGATGCCGTTAACGGCGGATGCCTGCTGGTTTGCTGCGGGAGGCGTAACTGCCGCAGCTGCCGCGAAGGTTGCAAAGCCTGCAGCCTGAGCCTTCTCTATTGCCTTGCCGACCTCGCCGCCTTCGAAGGTGGACTTGATCGACATGTCTGTCATGTCTTCTTCCTTGTTCTTCTTGCGGAAGCCGAACAGACCCTTCTTCTCGTCAGTCGTGACATTCTCTACGAAGGAGATGGAGAACTGCATGGGTGTGTTGGGCATCCTTGCGGAAGCCTGGGTAATGACCGTTCCTGCAGCATCGCACTGGTCTTCTGCATCAGTTAAGATCCTTAAGATCTCACGCTGTCCCAATGCATCGTAGATCGATTTGTTGCAGAGGATGATGCAGTCGTCGGGAGCGACAGTAAAGAAATTCGACCAGAGAGCGTTTGCCGTCTTGGAGGAACAATAGTACTGGAAGTCGCCTACCCTGTTGCCGTATGCATCGATGGGCTCCATGGGGATGCCTGCATCGGTCAGGGGGAATAATGTATCGTCTCTGTAGAGGAATGCGAGACCGTTGCCGATCGTAACCGCGAATGCCTCGGCATCCTTAACGATAACGCCGGAAAAATAAGGGGTGCGGCTCTCACCGTCCGAAAGTTTCATCATGCCGGTGATATCGACTGCGCAGGTCATGAACTTTTCGATAAGGCTGTCGATATCCTTGTATCCGAACTTTACGTTATTGCAAAGATCCCTCAGCTGGGGTTCGTAAGGCGGCAGGGTGCCGGGCTCGACTCCCTTTACGGCAGGATGCGTAAAGATCGAGAACAGGAATCCTCTCTCATCTTTATCTGTCGTGATATCAGCTTGTCTTATCTCCCTCTTACCGCAAAGCCTTCCGTCCATGTAGAAAGCATCGGTCAATGACGGTGACGGATAGTACTTTGCCGTCAATGTGCTTGCAAGGCGTGTTAAGGTAGCCATGAGCATTCCTCCATATATTTATTCAGGGTAATTATAGCACAATATGTATCTGTTCAAATAAATGTTGAGGGCAAAATCAGGTTTTTTTGTGATAAATAGCCAATGAAGCCGCGAAAAGGGAAAAAATAAAAGCCCGGATGCATTTTTGCGGCATCCGGGGCTTATCCTGCAGGTCTTATCTGCTCTTGTCAGTTCTTCTTCGAAAGTTCCCTTCTCATGTGCTCTTCGATCTGCTCGAAAGTGCCTGTCTGGGCATTGAGGAATGCCGTGTGGATCTCCTTGTCGGACGCATTAGGGAACTCACTCTTCATGCGTGACATTACGATGCCCGTATTGACGAATCCGACACCGTATTTTGAGGAATAGCAGGGATCCGAGAGCAGGAGATTGTAGTAATCCGAAAAGCTTTCCTTGGTAACGCTGAGACCCAGGCTGGTAAAGAGCTTGACGCAGTCCTTGATGGTCCAGTCCTCGCAGTGGATGCCGATGTCGCATCTTGCCGTCAGGAGTGAATTCCACTCGTTTTCGGCCTGGCAGAAAGTCACTACATCGGGATTGTCGTCAAAGTACTTCATTGCATAGTTTTCGGAATAGACTGCCCAGCCTTCGGCGTAGCCTATTGATTCGAAAAGATACATGTAAGGATGATCTGATCCGTTCCTGGTGTAAAGCGACTGGAACATGTGTCCGGGATAGCCTTCATGGGCAAGGACAACGCCGAGATCACTTTGGGACGAACCGTTGTTTACGATGATCACGTTGGAATCATTTCTGTCCAGATGATAGCCGATGAAAGCTGCGGGCGAGAAGCTGTCTTCAAAGACCTCAGGAACATCCATCATCTTATAGGCATGCTGCGGGATATCGGGGAAATCGGCCTTCACGGCATCCGCCAGGAAGTCGAGGTTTCTCTTGACTCCGCCCTTGTCATAGCTATGCAATGCATATTCCATGTACCAGGACATGTAGTTCTTCATGAGGTCGTTCTTGGTGGTCTTAAGATTTTCTATTACCCTGTCAAGATCTGCCGTTGCATCCTTAACGGACTTGGAACTGTTGGTCTGCTGGCGGAATACGCATTCATAGTATTCCCTGCCGCCCGGGAACTGCGAAAGGCCCTTATTGCTGCCCTTGTAGGATTTAAGGTCTCTCATCGCCTTAGCGCATTCTTCAAACTCGGGGAATACCACTTCTTTCATGGCCTTGTCGTGGCGCGCGATGAGATCCTGCCTGTCGGATTCCGAAAGGCCGCTTATCTTGCCGAGCCTCTCCTTGAAGGAATCGTAGAGGAAGCAGTCATTCTTCTGGGCTACGAGAGCATCGAAGGATTCGGCGGTATCCTCATAAACGTCCGGGGATGCGGCGTAGCCGTAATCGCAGCGCTGCTTCTCGAACGCGCATATCTGATCGAAATATCTGTCGATGTCCTTGAGG
>JAIKVV010000048.1 GCA_024685385.1 Saccharofermentans sp.
TTTTTGTATATCTTGCACAAACCCGGGCCATGGTTTTAGGGCATAAGGCTTCCTTTAAATCGTTAAAGTGTTGCATTTATTTTGGATAAATGATAACCTACATAACAGACATTGATCCGTCAGGATTTAGATTTTCAGATACAGGAGGTAATAAAAAATGGCTGATATAACAAAAGATATGACTATAGGCGAAGCTCTTATGCTCAAGCCTGAGATCGCACCCGTACTTTTGGGCATGGGAATGCACTGTCTGGGTTGTCCCGCATCACAGGGCGAGAGCCTTGAGGAAGCGGCAATGGTTCACGGAATGGACGTGGATGAGCTGATGGGCCAGATCGCAGCTGTCTGATCGATACGAAAAAGAGACATCAAAAAACCCCTGCAGATGCAGGGGTTTAATTATGCCAAAATCAGGTAAACATTAACTTCTGTAATGCGTCATCCTTAATGATGAGTCCGCCGTGCTCGTCAAGATAAGCAATGGTCACATCGGTCAGGTTCTCCATGATCCCGTATTCCGAAGCTATATTACATACCTTGTTGAAGTCCTCCCTCGTATGGTTGGACTTAAGGACAAAGAGCAGGTACTTACCGTTCCTGTCATCCTTGTAGAGTGAACTCCTGCCGGTATAAAAGCCCGACAGAACATGGGCCAGCCTCGTGATCTGGTCAAGGTCGGTAAAGGAGAATACCTTGCACAGTTCACCTTCATCGGCTTCCTTGTCCGTATTAGCCTTGCCGTCTGTCGCCATCCTCTCGGTCTCTTCCTTAAGACGCTTGAAAAGATCGAGCACATTCTCGGCTCCCTCGGTGAAGGTCTGGAGCATGTTCTCTATTGAAGAATCACCGTCATCCTCATGTACCGACGGGGCAAAGTTACTGAACCTCGTATCCAGCTCCTCGGGATCCTCAACCTTGGTAATGATGAGCACGATACAGTCGGCCGATAAGGGAATAGCCTCTATCATCAAAGGAATGTCCTCGGCTTCAAAACCGAATTCATATGAAGCCTGCTGCATCATATCCCTGAAAAGCGTCTTGGCCTTCTCCGTTCCGTAGGCCAGTTCACTGATCTTAAGCTGCCTGTCGGCAAGATCGGCCTTGGTTAATGTACAACGAATCTGATTGTCGTTAACCTTCTCGAGCTTCATAGAATCACATCCTTTCTTCCTAATATTTGTCTTATATAGTATATCGAATAAAATGGATTAGTCAATAACCGCCTTTGGGGAAAAATCACCAAAAATTCACATTTTTTATACCCCTCAAACGCATTGACATTTGTTGATATTCACGTTTCTGTAAAAATCACTCTCAAACCCTTGAAAACAGGCCATTTTTATTGTAGCATTGGCCTCGAAGACTTCCTTCGTAATCGGTAATGGAAGGAGGGTTGTAAGAATAACTTTACCTATTTATATTTTACCTCATTTTTGAGTTTTTTTCCAGTGGTCTTCGATCCTTTCGAAGCCACTCTCAACCTGGATGATTTCAGGTTTCTTCAGCCGTAAGGCTGTCAATTTTACTCAATCACAATGAATCTACTCCTTAATGTGTATAAGTAAAATAATTCCTTAATCAGTCATTTATTTGACGATCTTAACGTAAATCCATTAAGTTCTTACACGCGACGGAAGCCTTTGCCGGACAATGATCGTATCACGAATGTAACCATTGTATATGCTGTACTTATAAGTTAACGTCCGGCTCATAAAAACCAGTGCAAAATAACCTTAAAAGGGAATAGAACGATCCGGCTGAAAATGCTCTTGTCAATTTTGGTTCATAATAAGAGCAGACCTTCATGCATGCCGGATCGTTCTGTGCTATAATGTTAAAAAACAAACAGGAGGGCTATATGAACGGAAGAATACACTCACTCGAATCCTTCGGAACCGTAGACGGACCCGGAACACGCTTTGTTGTTTTTGTCCAGGGCTGTCCAATGAGGTGCCTCTACTGCCACAATCCGGATACCTGGGCCATGGTAGGCGGAACGGAGATGACGCCCGAAGACGTATATGCTCAATACAAGAGAAATGAGCCCTTCTATAAGACAGGGGGGATAACGGTAACCGGCGGCGAGCCCCTGATGCAGGTTGATTTTTTGATCGACCTCTTTACTCTCGCCAAGAAGGATAATGTGCATACCTGCATAGATACTTCCGGGATCGCTTTCAAGCCGGGCAATGCTCCCTTTATAGAGAAGCTTGATAAGCTTATGGAACTGACGGACCTTGTCATGCTGGATATCAAGCATATCGATCCCGAGAAGCACAAGGAGCTTACCTCCCAGCCAAATGACGGGATACTGGCCTTCGCCGAATACCTTGATACCAAGGATGTAGATATCTGGATAAGACATGTGGTCGTTCCCGGATATACCGATGATGACGAATACCTCTATAAACTGGGCTTCTTTATCGGCGGCCTCCACAACCTTAAGGCTCTCGATGTTCTTCCCTACCATACCATGGGTGTCGTGAAGTACGAGAAGCTGGGATACGATTATCCCCTTAAGGATGTGCCTGCCATGGACAAGAACGAAGTCATCAAGAAGAAAGAGGTAGTCCTTGACGGAATAAGGAAGAGACGGGCCTCACTTAAATAAATTAGCATGTACTAATCACATTCCGTTAGGGTATAATTCTGTCGATGGATGATTATAAAAGGAGGGTAATGCTATGGCTTATTGTATAGGTGATTCATGCATCAGCTGCGGTACCTGTGAGGGTCAGTGCCCTGTAGGCGCTATCTCCGCTGCTGAAGGCAAGTTCGAGATCGATGCCGATAAGTGTGTCAGCTGCGGTGCCTGCGCAGGAGCATGTCCTGTAGGTGCTATCGAAGCAGACTAATCGTTTTTATCGAGAATAAGAAAGAGAGGGCAATGTCCCTCTCTTTCTTATTTCTAACTTTTAACCTTGTTTGCAAACTTAGTGTAGTCAGGCAGCCAAACCAGTTCCACGGTTCCGATCGGGCCGTTACGCTGCTTGGCGATGATCACTTCTGCGATCCCCCTCTTATCTGATTCTTTATTATAGTAATCATCCCTGTATAAGAACATTACCACATCCGCGTCCTGCTCAATGGCTCCGGACTCACGAAGGTCTGACAGCATGGGCCTGTGATCGTCCCTCTTCTCAACCGCACGCGACAGCTGGGACAGGGCTACAACGGGAACGTTAAGCTCTCTGGCCAGTGCCTTAAGAGACCTTGATATCTCCGAGATCTCCTGCTGTCTTGAATCCGCCCGGCCGTGACCCGACATAAGCTGTAAGTAGTCTATTATGACCACAGACAGTTCATGCTCCTGATGGTACCTGCGGCATTTGGACCTAAGCTCCGTGATGCTTATACCCGGGGTATCGTCTATTATAAGCTTTGACTTTGCGATCACCTCGGCACCCTCAACTATGCTCTCCCAGTCTCCGTCAGACATTGAACCTGTCCTTATGGCCTGGGAATTGACCCTTGATTCAAGTGACAGAAGCCTGTTTACAAGCTGCTCCTTACTCATCTCAAGAGAAAAAATGACCGCGCATTTATTATCCTTAAAACATATATGCTGTGCCATGTTCAGCACAAAAGCCGTCTTACCCATGGAAGGACGGGCTGCTATGAGCACCAGATCCGAAGGCTGAAGACCTGCTGTCTTATAATCCAGGTCCGTGAATCCGGTTGCGATACCGGTAACGTTACCCTTATTCTTTGATACTGCGCTAATATGGGCAAGGGCGTCCACAACTACCTGGCGGATGGGAATATAATCCTCACCGCTGCGGCCCGAAACGATATTGAAGATCCTCTTCTCAGCCTCGGCCAGGATATCATCTGTTGATTCCCTGGGATTGTAGCATTCGTTGCTTATCTCATCGTTAAGCCTGATAAGCTTGCGAAGGATGGCCTTGTCACTTACGATCCCGGCATATTCCCTGATATTGGCGGAAGTATAGGTGTTGTTTACTATATCCACCATATACTCCATGTTGCTTATCTCTTCGGGAACATCCATCTCCTTAAGCCTGGCCTTAAGGGTCACCAGATCGACCGGCTTCGCACTGTTGAAAAGGTCAACCATGGCCGAAAACAGGATACCGTACTGCTTCTCGTAGAAATCGTCCTTATTCAGTATTTCGGATGCAACCACGATCGCATCCTTATCCATGAGCATACTGCCTATGACCGACTGTTCAGCTTCCCTGTCATGAGGCATTACCCTCTTTAATACTGCATCACTCACCGTGCAGCCTCCATCTAAAGTTTACTCTTCCTCAACCTTAACCTTAAGCTTACCCGTTACCTTGGGATGAAGCTTAACCGTTACCTCATAAGTTCCCAGACTCTTGATAGGATCGTTTATCACTATCTTCTTCTTATCTATATCGAGTCCGTGCTGCTTTAGTGCCTCTTCGGCTATTTCCTTGCTGGATACGGATCCGAAGGTCTTGCCTCCCTCACCGGCCTTAAGCTTTACGACTACCGTCTTCTCTTCAAGTGTTGCTGCCATATCCTTTGCATCCTGCAGGTTCTGAGCGGCAACCTTCTCATCATTTGCCTTCTTGAGCTTAAGATCGTTTAAGTTCTTATTGTTCGCTTCCACTCCCTTTTTCTTGGTAATGAGGAAGTTCTTGGCGTAACCGTCACTGACATCCACAACGTCTCCCTTTTTACCAAGGGACTTAACATCTTCAAGCAAAATCACCTTCATCTATATCGCACCTTCCTTCTGCATATTTTCAAGCGTCTCCATCATCAGATTGCGGGCATCCTCAAGACTCATGTTCTCAAGCTGTGCACCTGCTATGTTCAGATGGCCTCCGCCACCGAGTCTCTCCATTATGATCTGGACATTGACCTCATCTATCGATCTGGCTGAGATGTAGATCATGTTATTGTATTCGGTAAGGACAAATGATGCCTTTATACCGTTGATGTTAAGGAGTTCATTTGCAGCCTGAGCCCCGATAACGGTAGGAGAATCAATACCTGCTCCGTCAAAGAGGGATATGGCAAATACATCATTGAACACCTCAAAGGTCCTGACCGCATCAGTACGCGCCCTGTAGGCTTCCATATCTG
The DNA here is from genome assembly GCA_024685385.1 of Saccharofermentans sp. Classification (GTDB taxonomy): domain Bacteria; phylum Bacillota; class Clostridia; order Saccharofermentanales; family Saccharofermentanaceae; genus Saccharofermentans. The sequence goes on from JAIKVV010000048.1 coordinate 5,080, forward strand.
TCCTGAAGAGCTTACGCACGCGTGTTACATCCGCCCCGTTCCTTCGAAGGTAAGCAGCTGCCTCGAAGGTCCTTACACCGGTCTTGGTCATGAAGTTATTGGTATCCACCATCATACCGGAGTACAGGCAGTCAGCCTCTATCGGCTTAAGCTTGATATCCTCGCCTATGTACTGGAGTATCTCAGCGACCATTTCCGAAGCCGAAGAAGCATACGGCTCAATATATGAAAGGGTCGCATTGTCTATCCTCTCGGAACCCTGCCTGTGATGGTCGAGTACCACGATCGTCTTACATCTGTTTATAAGATCGGCACACTCCGTACGGCTGGGCCTGTTAACATCCACCACTACCAGTACCGTATGAGGATCTACTGCTTCAAGTGCCTGCATGGAATTAAAGATAAGGTCGTCGTCATACTCGCCCGATCCTACCATGCTCTCATACAGGGGACGTATGGATGTTGTCACTTCATTTACTACTATATGAACCTTCTTGCCGAAAGCCTTGGCTGCCCGGTAAACACCGACCGCCGAGCCGAAAGCATCTACATCCGGCATCTTATGTCCCATTACGATTATCTTATCCGCACCCTCTATGATCTCGCGAAGTGCATGTGCCTTTACGCGGGCCTTGACACGGGTGTTCTTCTCGGACATCTGACTCTTGCCGCCGTAATAAGTGATGTTCTCGGGTGTCTTTACTACTGCCTGGTCGCCGCCGCGTCCAAGGGCCAGATCTATACATGTCCTTGCATACTCATAATTCTTAAGATAGGAACCTGCCTCCACGCCGACACCGATACTTAAGGTTACCGACATCTCGTTACCGATGTTCACGGTCTTGACATCCTCAAGGAGTTCAAACCTGTTGTCGCAGAGCTCCTTCAGATATTTCTTCTTAAGAAGGACTAGATATTTATCCTTCTCAAGCTTCTTGACAAGGCCGTCATAGGAAGACATATATTTATTGATCTTCCTGTCGATAAGGGCCACAAGCAGTGACCTTCTTACTTCCTCGATACTTGACAGGGCTTCATCGAAATTATCGATATAGATAAGGGCTACCGAAAGCTTCTGCTCATCATTCTCGATCTGCAGCCTGTTGATCTTGGTCTCATCAAACATGAAGAGAGCTATGATATAGCTGTTCTGATCGAAGGATTCCATTATCTCCGATTCCGACATGATCGAAATGAGCGATACCTTCTTCATGCTGACCCGGTAATCACGGTCATCATGCTTTATCATCAGCTCAGTCTCATTCTCCATGCCCGGAAGCTGATTTTTAGTGATCGCCGGTATTATGGACGTGACAGACTTCTTGCAGTCGCGGCGCACCTTGAGGGTGTCTTCAAAGGACTCGTTGGTCCATATGATCTTACCCGACTCATCCAAAAGCGCATACGGTACTTCAAGATCTCTTAAGAGCTGGCGCTGTACCTGGCCATACTTTGTAGCAAAGCTGACAAATTCATTCAGCACAATGGTACGGCTCTTAAAATACAGCACAAGTGCAATGGTAATATATATGACCACAAAGACCGTAGTAACAATACCTGCCCTGCGGTCAAGGAAATACATACCTGTATTAAATAAGATCAACAATATGGAAAAAAGTAAAGGCCACAGCACGTATCCGCGTACATGTCCCTTAAACCCCATATTACGGCTCATGGTTATTCCTCTTGCTCAAAAACACAAATACCCATTTAGTATATCAAATTTACTAAACAGCCACAACCACAACCCCTTGTGTAAGTCCCCTCTTTAAACCACTAACAGATGTATTATGACAGGCGTTTCTTCAGCATTTCATACTCATCCTTGAGCTCTATATAGGTGTCCACATCACCGCTTCCCGAGTCGGGATGATATATGAGACACAGCTTCTTATATCGCAGTGATAAGTCATCTATGGAAGTACATCCCTTAAAGTACTTGGTCGCAACACCTGCAACCTTCTGGTCGCTCTTGCCTGACCCTGAAGCATCTCCTGTTGTCCGCTTGTTTCTCTCTCTTCTTCTCTTCTCCTGACGCTGCTTTTCCTCCTCGCGCCTTCTCTGCTCATCCTCGGCCCTTCTCTTCTCCTCTTCCTGCCATTCTCTTCTTTCCTCTTCTTCCCTTGCCGCTCTCTCTTCCTGTTCCTTCTTTTCTCTCTCTTCGCGTTCCCTCTTACGTCTTGCCTGCTGGGCCTGGCTTCTTCTGTTCTGGGTGGCCTCCTTCATCCTGTCCTCGGTCTCGCGTTCCTTCCTTACGTTGATCGTGTTCTTAAGCATCTCGATGTCATTCGAAAGGGCCGTAATCCTAGTTTCATATTCAAGCTTTAATGAGCTGTTCCTGTAGTAATCATGGTAGATCGAGTCAAGTTCCTCTATTATTCCGTCAAGTATCTCAAGTTCGTTCTCGGTAAGCTCTTCCCTGCTTGCAAGCTCGGTGATCCTGTGCCTGTACTTATCAAGTTCATCCCTTATATCATCGCTGTCTTCCTTCTCATCGGCATAGTCGGGGACTATCTTCTTTCGAAGTTCCCTTATAAGACCGGAAAAGGTATCTCCCGACTTATCCAGAGCGTCATCAAATTCATCCCTGAGAAGCTTTCCGTAATTGACGGTCCTCTTGACGATATGGCTCCAGTCGCTTCCTATATCATGACTTCCGTCACTGCCTTCTCCCCCGTAAGCGGAATACCTCCTCTTAACGGGACCCTTGCTCTTATATGCGGCATATGCACACATGATGAATGCAAAGCTGGCCAAATAGATCATGGCAAATATGACCGAACTCTCCTGGAAAGCCATCCATTCAACCACCGTAAACATGGCTGCATAGAAAAAGGCATTTACAAGTATGACAAAGATATTTCTTGAACGTGAGTGATATGTGGCTGTTGCTTCAGCAACCATATACTTATAGCCCATACACAGAAGACATATAACAGCGGACAGCCATCCCCTGTTAAAGTCAAGTATCACGGCAAGTGACAGCCCGAACACGAACCCGTTCGTTACAAAGAGCATTGTTCGGATGGACGGATTGTTATTTGCCGCATTTAAGATAAGTTCATAAAATACAAAGGCTGCAACAACAAGAAATATAGTCGCCGCAGGACTTAAATGTACCGCCCTCGAAACGCCTATGGCTGTTACAAACACCATTATTATGGAAATGATATTATCGATCTTCTGCATTATTGCCTAACCCTGTTATTATCTCTTCCACGGAGCATCCTCTTTCCCTTGCTGCCCGCGAAATATCTTCATACTCCCATTTCTGCCTCTTTACGCCGTAGCCCTCTGATATCTTAAGCCGGACCTTGCCGTATTCGGTATCCCTCTCCTCGATCCTTCTATCAAGGGTATATCTCCTGCTCGTATATTCCCTTATACCGAGCGTAGTAGTGTGCTTAAAGATAAGCTTAAGGATCTTATCCCTGTCCGCTTCTTTACACATCACATTAAGTTCGATCCCCGGGCGTGATTTTTTCATTCCTGCAGAAAGCGTGTATACTTCCAGTGCACCTTCCCTGAAAAGGACCTCCTCAGCAAATCCTATCATCTCGGGAGTCATATCATCAAGTGTACATTTGAATTCCGTTACCCTTCCTGCATCACCCAAGCTCTCGCCCAAAAATGCCCGCACACAGTTGGCCTGTTCAAAGTCCTTCCTTCCCATGCCGTACCCTGTGCTCTCTATCCTTATGATGGGCATATCCGTGAATTCATCCGTGAAATGTTTTAGAAGGGCCGCTCCGGTGGGAGTACACAGTTCAGACTTAACATGGCCCTGATATATGGGAACATCCCTGAGTATATATGCCGTTGCGGGTGCCGGTACCGGAAGTACCCCATGTGCGCAGTGGACATGGCCGCTGCCCACATTTACAGGCGACGACATGACCCTGTCGGGCCTTAGCATATCCATAAGAAGGCATACGGATACAACATCGGCAACCGCATCCTTTGTCCCTACCTCATGAAAATGAATATCGGTCACAGGCTTGCCGTGGGCATGGGATTCCGCTTCGGCGATGAGTCCGTAAACCTGTTTTGCATCTTCCTTAACGCTGCCGGGTATCTTAAGATCATCTATGATATGCTCTATGCCGTGCATATCCGCATGATCGTGATGGTGTTCTTCTTTATGGTCGTGGTGGTGATGATGATCCTGCTCCTCCATACCGTCTACCAGCACCTTCATATGCGTCCCGGTTATACCGCATTTTACAGAAGGTTCCGCAGTGCTTGTAACCCCCTGTATCCCGGCATTGTTTATCTTATCAAGAAATTCTTTCCTGCCTTCATCATCAAGAAGCTCATATAAGGCCGCAGTCAGCATATCTCCCGCAGCGCCCATCTGGCAGTCGAAGTATAGTGTCTTCATCTGAGTATCCTCTTCCTATGGGTAGTGCCTTATTTATGATTTATCAAGCTGGCCATATAACCCGCGCCGAATCCGTTGTCTATGTTTACTACGCTCACTCCCGCCGCACATGAATTAAGCATTGACAGAAGGGCTGACAGTCCTTCAAAGGAAGCCCCGTATCCTACGCTTGTAGGGACCGCGATGACAGGACAGTCCGCAAGTCCTCCGATTACGCTCGCAAGCGCACCCTCCATTCCGGCTATGGCGATTATCACGTTTGCTTCCATTATCTCGTCAAGATGGAACAGCAGCCGGTGAAGGCCCGCAACTCCGACATCGTAAAGGCGGACCACTTCATTACCTAGAACTTCCGCAGTAAGGGCTGCCTCCTCCGCAACAGGTATATCGCTCGTCCCTCCGGTCGCAACAAGTATCTTACCCTTACCTGAAGGTTCCGGGATACTGCCCGCTATCGCTATGCGGGCTTCCTCGTGATATTCAATATCTATGACTTTCCCCAATGATCCTGCCTTGTCCTTATCTATACGTGTGATAAGAACGGGCGTCTGACCGTTGTTTATAAGAGTTGATACGATCGCTTCTATCTGTTCGGCGCTCTTGCCGGCTCCGTATATAACCTCGGCAGCACCCTGCCTTAACTTCCTGTGCAGGTCAACCCTTGCAAAATCAATATCTTCAAAAGGCTGCATCTTAAGCGCAAGAACAGCCTCATCAACCTGCATTTTACCTTCCGAAACATCCCGGATGATGCTTACAATATCTTTATCCATGCCGCTCCTCCGTGTTCCGGCCCTTTACCATTCTCCTGTTACATGCACGTCTATACTGTAGGACAGTCCTTCCTTCGAGGATACCTTTAGCACAGTGTTACCCTCTTTCAGCGGAACTACCGTACCGTCATTCCTTACCTCGCATATGCTGTCATCTTCACATTCAAACCTGATACCGTGATTGATAAGATCCCTGCCCGTTAGCTCGTGTATGGTATTATCCGAATACATGCCCATTGGACGTATCTTTATTACATAGGGCTGGATGGCAGACATTTCATATCTGGACGCCATCGGGTAGAAACCGGTCAGTTCCTTTGCTTCCTTTCCCGCAGACGGGAGTACGCACAGGCATATCTCACGCCACAGGCCTTCATATCCTATGATGACCCTTGATATTCCGGGTAACTTGGGGGATATCCAGTTATCATCATCCACCGACAATATCTCAGGATCGTAATCGAGTATCGATATCTCCGAATTATTGATCGAATGTTTTCTCTTGTAATTATCCTGCCAGAAATAGTTGATCTTAAAGGCTCCCGTTCCTGCCGCCTTGGTATATATAAGACTGTCCGTGCTCAGCATCATGGGTGCCGCATCGGATGATGAATTCCTGTACCGTATAGACTGCTTGAGATTGGAATTATCTTCATCCGACCTGTCGATCTCATCTGTGTATTCCAGGCTTACCGGAGCAAATCTTGTCGCCCACACGCCCCATCTTGAACCTGCCGCACCTGCGTAGGCGTATCCGATCATCATGGGATCGCCTTCCTTAATATGGCCCAGTCCGTCAGCCATTATCGCACTGTTGTGGCATCTTGCGATAACGTTGGTGTTAAGCTCGGACACCCTCTCAAAATCAATGCCGTCATTTGATTCAAAGTACAATATACATGAATTGTTCTTAAACCTTCTGTTGGTTGATACGGCGACAAACTTCTTACTCTCTTCAATATAGGCAACATCCCAGGAATCCGAATCCCTGAATTTGTAATCGGTGCTGTCCTTGACCGTATCATTCCTGATCGCCGCATAACCGCGGAATTCAAGCTTGGCAGGCCAGTCCTCCTCCTTAATATTGGCTGTCCTTACCTCGGTAACCCTTACCCTGTCAGGCACGCCGGAATATCCGTCCTTGGTTGAGTAAACATATATGGTATCATCAACTATAACAAAGCTCGGCTCACCGGATCCCCAGCCTATATCGACACCGTCATAGTATACGATGGGTACGGGTGACCCGCCCCAGCCATGTCCGTTCCACTTCTCATAAGGACCTGCAGGATCAACGCTCCTGGCAAGATAGACCGAGTTACACAGTCCCTTTGCCCGTCTGTTTATTGTCGCGGTATATCCAAGATAATAATATCCTTCATAATAGAATACATCCGGATCACAGGTTGACAGCGCATCGGGTGATGCGGGTGAGGGCGATATGGCAACCTTCTCATCCGACCAGGTATTGCCGTCATCATCAGAATGCCTGTAAGTTATCCAGTCGAATTCCCTCGAGCCGTCACCGGGTGCCGAAAACCAGGCATCAATGCTCCCATCCTCGTTAAGTATCATGGAAGGTCCGTACCGGTAGTCCGGAAGGCAGGTGGTTGAGGGAGTAAATACATCATTACCGGGATCTGTCACCGTGATCTTAATATGCTTATCGGAATAGGGATTCTCAGGCTCCTTTTCCTCTTCAGCAACCTCATTATCGCTTATAACCTCAGCGTTGTTTGTTTCATTATTACTTACTTCGGAAGCACCGGTATTTTCCTTTACTTCTTCAACTGCAGGTGCAGGATTGTTCTCAATATCCGGATCCTGCGCCTCCGGCTTACAGCCGCCCATCCCCGCCATCATGGCAACAGCGGTGATAAGTGCCAGAGTTTTTCTTATTTTAACTTTTTCCGATCTGATCATTTTCTTCCTGCTCCGGGTCATTGTGTAACATGTACTTCAATACTGTATTCGAATCCGCCTCCGGCCCTGACTGTTACTGTCGCATCACCCGGGGATACCGGTACCAGTGTCCCGTCCGGATGCAGGCTGCAGACTGAATTGTTCGATGATGTAAATGATACTCCGTATCCAACGATCTGGGTGTTTGTCAGCTCCTTAAGATCGTAATTCCCGAATATCGCCATGGGCCTGACCTTTATCACTATCGGCTCTTTCACCTTAAGATCGTACCTGGTGCACGCCGGATAGAAGCCCCTCAGGCTTGTGTCCCTGTCTCCTTCTCCCAGCACGCATACGCAGACATCACGCCTTATTCCTTTATACTCAAGCGAAACGATCGACATTCCCTCGGCTATGGGGATTAGCTTGCCGTTCTCGGATAGCTGCAGGATGTTCTCATCATATCCCATGATGTTTACTTCCCTGCTTCTTATCCTTCGCTCGTTTCTGTAATTATCCCTTAAATAGCATTCTATATCAAATTCACCTGAAGCAACAGTCCCTGTGTATTTTAACTTATCGGTTCTGAGCATCAGGGGCTTACCGATGCCTTTTTTCGCATAAACCATGGGTTCCTTTAAGTTGGAGGCCCCATCCTCTTCCCTGTCTATCTCATCGGTATAATCGATCGAAGCCGAAACAAATCTTGTTGCCCAGATACCCCATTTCGATTCTCCGCTTCCCGCATAAGCATAGCCTATAAGGATCGGATCACCCTTCTTTATATGTCCGTACTTATCAGACATTATACCACTGTTATGACATCCTGCATAAACATTCGTGTTTAACTCGGATACTCTTTCGAAATTTATCCCGTCGTCTGACTCATAATACAGAATGCAGCTGTCTTCCTTAAATCTCCTGTTTGTATTTATGGCTATAAACTTGTGACTTTCCTCAAGATAGGCCACATCCCAGGAATCGGAATCCTCATATTTATAATTCTTGTCATCCGGAAGATCGTTCCTTACGCCGGCGTACCCCTCAAGTTTAAGGTTGGCGGGCCACATGGGATCGGTAAGATCGGCCGTACGTATCTCGGTGACTCTTACCCTGTTCGGAACACCGGAATAGGAATCCTTGGTTGAATAAACATATATCTTATCATCCAGGATGACGAAGCTCGGTTCCCCGCAGCCCCAGCCTATCTCAATCCCGTTAAAGTACACTATGGGCACGGGTGCACCGCCCCAGCCCGATCCGTTCCATTTCTGATAGGGCCCGTCGGGATTCTTGGAGCGCGCCAGGAAGAGACTGTTGCATAAACCCTTCTGGTTCTTGTCAATGGTGGATGTATAACCCATATAATAATATCCGTCATAATAAAAGACATCGGGATCGCATATGGACAGAAGGTCAGCTGTATACGGAGTCGGAGCCAGGGACACCTTCTCATCCGTCCAGGTATTTCCGCCATCGTTCGAATGCCTGTAGGTGATCCAGTCGTATTCATCCTGTCCGTCTCCCGGCGAAGCAAACCAGGCATCTATCCCACCGTTATCATCCAGCATTATGGAAGGGGAATACCGGTAATCCTGCTTACCGTCGTTTACAGGCGCAAAAATATCATAGCCCGTATCGTTAAGCCTTAAGCGAATATGCTTGCCGGCAAGATCCGGGTTATATCCGTCACCCTCGGTCTCTTCTTCCACGGCTGCCTCAACTGCGTTATCGGACACTTCTTCAGGTATTTCTTCAAATCTTTCCGCAGGTACTGACGGTTCACTGTCATCTTTGATTATTATAACATTCTCCGATACTTCCGTTCCCTGTTCCGCCTGAGCGGCCTGTGATACCTGTGTCTCCTGCTGTATCTGCTCACACCCTGTAAAAGGCAGTGCTGCCACAATGAGTATCGCGGCAGCACTTTTCTTAAAATTTTTATTCAAAATGATCTCCTAGTTTTTCTTAACAAGAAGTGAATGGCCCGTCATTTCCTTAGGCTGTTGAATACCCATTACCTCAAGCAGGGTGGGAACTATATCGCACAGCTTACCGCCCTCTGCAAGTGTATATGCGGGATCGTAGTTGTAGAGGATGAAGGGAACCGGATTGGTCGTATGAGCCGTGTGGGGCTCGCCTGTCTCCTCATTGATCATCTGCTCGGCATTACCGTGATCGGCACAGATAAAGAGAACACCGTCCATCTTCTTAACCGCATCAACTGCTGCGCCTACGCACTGGTCTATCCTCTCAACCGCCTTGATGGCAGCCTCAAGAACACCGGTATGTCCTACCATATCCGGATTTGCAAAATTGATTATTATCACGTCATAATCACCTGAAGTGATCGCTGCATCAAGCTTCTCCGAAACCTCGGGAGCGCTCATCTCGGGCTTAAGATCATAGGTCGCAACAGCGGGTGAATTTACAAGGATACGACTCTCATCCTTGTTAGGCTCCTCGAGACCGCCATTGAAGAAGAAGGTAACGTGAGCATATTTCTCGGTCTCGGCAAGACGGAGCTGCTTAAGTCCCAGCTTGGCAAGATACTCACCGAAGGTATTAACTATCTCCTGCTTCTTAAATGCTACAAACTTGTTGGGAATGGTCTCATCATAGTCCTTAAAGCATACATATGTAAGGGGCATGAAACCGTTAGCCCTCTTAAGGAACTTGATGCACTTGGTATCCGATGCATCACCTTCCTGGGCTGCGATATCCGCATCCGAGAAACAGAAAGCCTTGGTGATCTCACGGGCCCTGTCGGGGCGGAAGTTAAAGAAGATGATCGAATCGTTAGGCTTAACGACCGAAAGGGGCTTGCCTGCCTCATCCGTGATAACTGTGGGAAGTACAAACTCATCGGTCACTTCATTGTCGTATGAATCCTGCATTGCCTTGATGGGGTCTGTTGCCTTAACGCCCTCACCGAGAACCAGTGAATCATATGCCTTCTGGATACGGTCCCAGTTGTTATCCCTGTCCATTGCATAGTAACGGCCGGAAAGTGATGCGACCGTACCTACGCCTATCTCCTTGGTCTTATCAATAAGCTCCTGCAGATAATCCTTGCCCGATGCGGGAGGTGTATCCCTGCCGTCGAAGAAAGGATGGATGTAAACGTCCTTAAAGCCTTCCCTCTTACACAGCTCAAGGATAGCATAGAGGTGGGTGTTGTGTGAATGAACACCTCCGTCTGAGAGCAGGCCCCACAGATGAAGGTCACTTCCATGCTCCTTACAGTTGTTTATCGCACGAAGAAGCTCCTCATTCTTGAAAAAGTCACCGTCTTCGATGTACTTGGTGATCAGGGTAAGATCCTGATAAATGATCCTTCCTGATCCGATGTTCATGTGGCCTACCTCGGAGTTACCCATCTGTCCATCGGGAAGACCTACCGCAAGGCCCGATGCATATCCCTTTTGGAAGGGGCACTCGGCCATCAGCTTGTCCATAACGGGAGTCTTGGCCATGTACACGGCATTTGCATTATGATTGTCTGAAAGTCCATATCCGTCAAGGACCATCAGTACTACGGGTTTCTGTCTCATATTGATTCTCCTTTATATTGAAATTATATGTGTAGTGGTTAACAGTCTCTAACCGCTATATTTTACTACAAATGTCCTGTATTCTCAACTGATTTTTCAATCACAGACCTGCCATCCCGAGAACCAGATGAACAAGGGCTGCCGCAACCCAGGCTATGGCGCACTGCACGAAGACCATGGCAAGGGCCCACTTTCCGCCAAGCTCCCTCTTTACGGATGCAACAGCCGCCACGCAGGGAGTGTACAGAAGACAGAATATAAGAAGAGCACCTGCTGCCGCCGTGGTAAGCGACTGTCCCAGGGCCTCAGTGCTCCCGAAGAGGACCGTAAGGGTCGCAACCACGCTTTCCTTTGCAATAAAGCCCGTGATAAGGGCTGTCGCAAAACGAAAATCACCGAAACCGAGCGGCGCAAAAACAGGAGCAAAAAATCCCGAAACCCTTGCAAGTATGCTGTTTGAAATATCGTCAGTCAGAGCAAAGCCGGTACTGAAGGTTCTTAAGAACCATATGACTATAGAGGCTATAAAGATGATCGTAAAGGCCCTCATAAGGAAGTCCTTGGCCTTCTCCCATAGGAGCTGAAGGACATTCCTTGCACCGGGCATCCTGTAATTGGGAAGTTCCATAACGAAAGGAACCGCCTCCCCTTTAAGCACCGTGGCCTTACTTATCAGGGCAAAAATGATGCCCGTGATGATCCCGAAAAGGTAGAGACCTATCATTATAAGCGCCCCCCTTCCGGGGAAGAAAGCCGCGATAAAAAGACTGTATACCGGAAGCTTGGCCGTGCAGCTCATAAATGGGATGAGCAGGACCGTAAGCTTCCTGTCACGCTCCGAGGGCAGGGTCCTAGAGGCCATTACACCCGGAACAGAACAGCCGAAGCCTATAAGCATCGGAACTATACTCCTGCCCGAAAGACCAAGTCTTCTTAGGGGTCTGTCCATAACAAAGGCTATCCTCGCCATATATCCCGTGTCCTCAAGAAGGGACAGGAAAAAGAAAAGGAGGATGATTATCGGAAGGAATGACAGCACACTTCCGACACCGCTGAATATTCCCTCTATCACAAGTGAATGCAGGACGTCATTTACCTTGGCCGCGCTCATCAGTGCATCGACCCTGTCACAGATAAGGCCTATCCCCCTGTCCAGAAGATCCTGGAGCCTGGCTCCCACAACGTTAAAGGTAAGCCAGAATATAAGTCCTATTATAATTATGAAGGCGGGAACGGCAGTGAATTTGCCGGTGAGGATCCTGTCTATCCTCTCACTCCTCTCCCGCTCTTTGCTTACTTCAGGTTTAACTACCGCTTCCCTGACCAGCCTGTCTATAAAGTTAAAACGCATGTCCGCCATAGCTGCTGCCCTGTCAAGTCCGCGTTCTTCTTCCATCTGTATTATGATATGCTCGACTGTTTCCTTTTCATTTCCGGACAGATCCAGCATATCGATCACTCTGTTGTCACCCTCTATAACCTTGTTGGCCGCAAATCTTAAGGGAATTCCGGCTCTCTTTGCATGGTCTTCTATAAGGTACATGATACCGTGGATACAACGGTGTACCGCACCCCCGTTATCCGTCTCATCACAGAAATCCTTATTGCCGGGGTTCTCCTGGTATTTTGCCACATGGAGAGCATGGTTTATAAGCTCATCAACACCCTCGTTCTTGGACGCCGATATGGGTACGACCGGGATCCCCAGAAGGTCTTCCATCTCATTTATCTTGACCGAGCCTCCGTTGCCCCTCATCTCATCCATCATGTTAAGGGCAAGAACCATGGGAACATCCAACTCGATAAGCTGCATGGTCAGATAGAGGTTTCTCTCTATATTTGTCGCATCGACTATGTTTATTATCCCCTTGGGTTTTTCATCTATTATATATTGGCGGGACACTATCTCCTCATCTGTATACGGGGATAATGAATAGATACCCGGCAGGTCTACCACTTCGGTAAGGGGCTTGCCCTTTATGGCTCCGCTCTTCCTGTCAACCGTCACACCGGGGAAGTTACCCACATGCTGGTTGGATCCTGTCAGCTGGTTAAAGAGGGTCGTCTTTCCGGAGTTCTGGTTGCCTGCGAGGGCGAAGGTAAGTACCGTATTATCCGGAAGCCGTTTCTCTGTTGACTTTTCATGGTAGATACCGCCCTCACCAAGACCCGGATGGTGGCTGTGCTTTTTACCTTTATCTGTCCCGGTATCATTTTTATTCTTCTTTTCTTTTTTATCTGTTTCCGGTCGATTGACTGCTTCTTTATTATCTTTCTTATCTTCACTGCCTTCCGACAGGATTATCCCGATCTCTTCAGCCTCAGACAGCCTCAGAGTCAGCTCATATCCGTGTATCCGAAGTTCCATGGGATCCCCCATGGGCGCAAACTTGATAAGAGTGACCTCCGCACCCGGTATCACTCCCATATCAAGGAAGTGCTGCCTGGTCGCACCTTCACCGCCAACGCTCTCTATTATCGCGCTCTGTCCTGTTTTTAATTCCCTGAGAGTCATTTATCTTTTACCCTTAAAAGTCTTCGCAATTACCTATCTTGAAACAAATTTATTCAGGTCGGGATCATATTTCATCCCGATACCATTAAGCTTATCCATTATCTCATTTTCGTCAAGCCCCAGGCTCTTCGCAAGTTCACTAAGTGACGGATAATTGTCCCGAAGCTGGGTATTTATATAACTCATCAGCATTACCGGATCCTTGGGTATGTTCATATTTTCTCCTTTTGACACATTTGGTTCTGAACTAAATGTGTCACTTTTACATAAAAGAGGAGGTGACCCTGCGATCACCCCCACATTTTGTTACCTTTATTTACACTTTAGAACTTGCCTGCCTTGGCAGCTTCTTCGATAGAAACGGCAACAGATACGGTCATGCCGACCATAGGATTGTTACCTGCTCCGATAAGTCCCATCATCTCAACATGAGCGGGAACCGATGAAGATCCTGCGAACTGGGCATCCGAATGCATACGTCCCATGGTATCTGTCATACCGTAAGAAGCGGGACCTGCTGCCATGTTATCGGGATGAAGTGTACGTCCCGTACCACCGCCTGATGCAACCGAGAAGTACTTCTTGCCTGCATCGGTACGCTCCTTCTTGTAGGTACCTGCAACGGGATGCTGGAACCTTGTGGGGTTGGTTGAGTTACCTGTGATGGAAACGTCAACGTTCTCCTTCCACATGATGGCAACGCCTTCCTGAACATCGTTAGCACCGTAGCAGTTAACCTTTGCACGGGGAGAATCAGGGTTCTTGGAGTAGCACTTGCGGAATACTTCCTTGAGCTCGCCTGTTGCGTAATCGTACTGTGTCTCAACATATGTGAAACCGTTGATACGGGAGATGATCTGTGCAGCGTCCTTGCCAAGACCGTTGAGGATAACTCTCAGGGGCTTCTGGCGGACCTTGTTAGCCTTGTCAGCGATACCGATAGCACCCTCAGCAGCTGCGAAAGACTCGTGACCTGCGAGGAATGCGAAGCACTCTGTGTCCTCTTCGAGGAGCATCTTGCCGAGGTTACCGTGGCCGAGACCAACCTTACGTCTGTCAGCAACAGAACCGGGGATGCAGAAAGCCTGAAGGCCGATGCCGATTGCAGCAGCTGCCTCGGAGGCCTTGCGGCAGCCCTTCTTGATAGCAATAGCGGCACCTACTGTGTATGCCCACTTAGCGTTCTCGAAGCAGATGGGCTGGATACCTTCGATCAGATGATAAACATCAAGACCTGCTGCTTCAGTGATTTCCTTACATTCTTCAATGGATGAGATTCCGTATTCCTTAAGACAAGCAAGGATCTGGGGTTCTCTTCTCTCATATGATTCAAATAATGCCATATTAATTATCCTCCTTTTCCTTACTCTTTTCTCGGATCGATGCACTTAACTGCATCGTCAACTCTTCCGTACTTACCACAAGCCTTCTCGAAAGCTGTCTTGTGATCGTCGCCGGCCTTCATGAAGTCCATCATCTTGCCGAAGTTAACATACTTGTATCCGATGATCTCATCGTTCTCATCGAGAGCAACTTCTGTGATGTAGCCGTCAGTAAGTTCGAGGTAACGGGGACCCTTGTCGAGTGTACCGTATGTTGTACCTACCATGGAGCGGGCACCCTTGCCGAGGTCCTCAAGACCTGCGCCGATCTGGAGTCCGTCCTCAGAGAAAGCAGACTGTGTTCTTCCGTAAACGATCTGGAGGAAGAGCTCTCTCATAGCGGTGTTGATAGCGTCACAAACGAGGTCTGTGTTAAGAGCTTCGAGAACAGTGAGACCGGGAAGGATCTCAGCTGCCATAGCAGCGGAGTGTGTCATACCGGAGCAGCCGATCGTCTCGACCAATGCTTCCTGAATAATGCCGTCCTTGACATTGAGGGAAAGCTTGCAGCCGCCCTGCTGAGGAGCACACCAGCCGATACCGTGGGTATAACCGGAGATATCCTTTACATCCTTAGCCTGTACCCACTTAGCCTCTTCGGGAATGGGAGCCGCACCGTGGTGCACTCCCTGTGTTACAGGGCACATGTTCTTGACTTCTGTTGAGTAGATCATATAATGCCTCCTTTAACAATAAAGTACTTTATTAGAAATCCACAACAAAACTACCATATCGGGCAGCATATATCAAGTAAACAGACTGTAACATAATGTACAAAATATGGTATCCTTGTTCTCGAAAACAAAGGCAAAGGCAAGAGTTAATGGAAATATATATCGTAAGACACGGAACGACCTCCTGGAACAGGGAGCGGAGGATCCAGGGCAGGACCGACATCCCCCTGGATGAGACCGGGATGAATATGGCAAGACAGTCAGGTCTGGCCCTTAAAAACCTGGGGATCTCCTTCGATAAGGTCTTTTCGAGCCCGCTTATGAGGGCGTATGAGACCGCAAGACTCTTAAGCTCCGGATCTGACGTAAAAAAGGACGAAAGGCTCATAGAGCTTTATTTCGGCCAATATGAAGGTCAGGATGCAAGATCCCTGCCTTTCTTCGGAAAAGAACCTGCCGTCTATAACGAAAAAGCTTCATCCTACGGGGCAGAATCCCTTGATGAACTCCTTATCAGGACTTCATCTTTCCTGGAGGAAGAGATAGAACCCCTTGCCGGATCAGACCTCAAGGTCCTTATCTCCGGGCACGGTGCCATGAACAGGGGCCTTCTCATGCACATCCTGGGATCATCAGACTTCTCAAAGTTCTGGGGAGCAGGTCTTCAGGCAAACTGCGGGATAACAAAGGTCGTTCTCACCGGGTGTGATGACGGCAGCATCAGATATGAAAGACCCGGAGAGTGCCAAACGTTTTACGATGACAATCTCCGGATCGATCCTGAAGCGCTTCTGGATTCCTGATCTCATTTCAGCTCTTTGCGATCTTCATGATGAGATCGGGAATCGTATACCCCCTGGTGTGCTGATATAACTTCTTCTTTTCATCCGATCTTCCGAAAAGCGGATCTCCCGTCGCGGAATTGTCGGATACTGCAAGGAGCGCGATCGACGGGATCTCGTAGAGTTCTGCCATGGTATAAAAGGTGCCCGTCTCCATCTCGATCAGTTCCGCTCCCGTCGCCCTGATCTCATCCAGATGGGAATATTCCATGGCAAAGGAGTCCGTACAGAATACCTTCCCCTTCTTAAGATCGTATCCGGAATCCTTTGCCAGGGCTATGATCTTCTCCGTATATTCAATATCAGGCTTAATGATGTCTAAAGGCTTATATTCCGGCAAGGTCTCATCGAGATAACGGTTGACATATACCGCCGAGATGCATTCTTCCGCTGTGCAAAGATCCCCGACCGCAAATCTTCCCGAAAGGCCTCCTACGGCTCCTGCAAAGATGCATTTCTTGAATCTCATCTCGGAACAGATGATCATGTAGTCAAGAATATGAGTGGCTCCCGAAGAAGTAAGGATCCAGGCCATCCTGATGTCTTCCTTCTCGACAAGGTAACCTGCAGAATATGCATGCTGCGCAAGCAGCGTTACCTTAAACGACGGATCCAATATGGTCTTGACGGGATTCCATCCCGGAGCTACTACCAGAACATCGTATTCGATGGCGGGATCAAAGCCGAATTCCTCAAAGAACATGGTGCCCCGGTTGTATTTTTTCATGTTGGCCAGAACATCTTTGATCTTATCCTTCATCCTTATTCTCCTGATCACCCGTATATCTCGAATAATAAGCGATATCGCTGTGGATCATATCCATTATCCTTGCCTTCTCCTCTTCTGTCAGGTCTTCTGCCTTGATCTCCTCAGCAAACTTCGTATAGAGCTTTTCGGCATATTCACCATCACCTGCCCTCTTGGCTGCGACCATCCTGAAGAAAGCAACGCTCCTTCTGACCCTCAAATATTTATTGATGTCTATGTATTCTTTCTTGGTCGCGTATGCTTTGATGATGCTCTCGCACCAGTCACAGGCTTCGTATGCTTCTTCCTTCTCACCGTACCATCCGAAATTTTGTGAGATGGTATTGAGCATTGCAGCCGTCAACATAAAAAGAAGCCTGGAATTCTCTTCAATCTTACCTTTCATGTTGTCAAAGCCCTTGACCTTATCGAAGCCGGATTCAAAGAATACACGCTCCATGTCTATGTTCTCCCTGATGCTGCCCGTGGAAAGGCTCGGAAGGACATTGATGTGATCCTTTGCCTTATCGAAGTCCTTAAGGTGGATATAGATCCAGGCCATCGCGTAGTGGGTCTTGTCGACCAGTTCCCTGTCGGAGCAGTGGCTTATGAGATAGGCTCCTTTCCTGATGCAGTCCTTATAGATCTTCTGAATGCGGTCAGGCTGATCCTGGAAATAGCCTTCCAATACGGGGTCTTCGTACATCGACAGGTTCGCCGTCTCCTGAACATAGTCCTTGATTATCTCGAAGTTGCCCGGATTGAGATTAGTCTCCGTTGAGAGGTATTCACAGATCTCCAAAGTCCTCTGGGCCCTCTCGCTGTTATGAGACATGCGCTCGACCGTGTCCTTGATCCTGGAGGTGATCTCTTCTGTCTCTGAGATACTGTCATATCCCAGGAGAGCATCTGTCGTAACACCCAGGACCTGAGCCAGCGGTATCAGCATGGAAACATCGGGAAGACTTGATTCGGATTCCCATTTGCTTACTGCCTGGGGCGTAATGTTGAGAAGGTCAGCAAGTTCTTCCTGCGTAAAACCCTTATTCTTGCGGAAAGCTTTTATATTCTTGCCTAATGTCGTACTCATGATCATTCTCCTTTATAAAATCCTTTGATCATCCCGAAAAACAACATGCATGCTTATCCTCTTTTCTGATGTCAACAACAGGATATCGCAAATGCATCATCTTCCGCAAACAACGGTCAGTTGAAAAAAAATCAACCGCATAAGATCAAAGGTCTTCTGAGGTCTTATCCAGAGCAGTTTCCTTTATGATCCCCCGGTTTTTGCTTTCTCCATTTCAATGATCTCTCTTCGGGTAAGATCCAGCCTCTCTTTGTAGGAATCTCTTTTGCTCTTGGCATATTCAACATCAGCTTCCAATTTTTTTCTTGTATTATAGGGAACATTAGGAGCAGAGTCGTCTAATCCTACAAAAACACTTGAACGGGGCAACACTTCATCATAAGATTTTTCGCGCTCCTTAAGGGTTACTTCCCTCTTACACACTTCTTCAAATGTATCGGTAAGACTCTCTATCTTCAGAAAGTATTCCTTATCCTGATCCCCACAATGCTCTATTGCATCCTTCAGACGTTCACGGATGATCTTAAGCCTGGCCTGTGAGAAATTATCCGAAGCTTCCATCTCTTCAAAGTACTTCCATTTTCCCGCGCAGAGGATCCTGCCGCGGAGCGCATCACGATCTTTGGGATCTCTCATGAGTATGCATGTAAATCTCAGGTCGGCTTCGTTGAATTCACTCTCTTCCATTGACTTCCAAGCTTTATAAAGAGATTCCTCATCGAAAAGCACGGAGTACCCGTATGCAATGCCGCAATTCATGCATCTGTATATCTTCTTTCCCTCATCGGGGACCAATTCCATTTTGCATTTGCTGCAGAACAATCCATCCTGATCTTCCGTGTCATGCCTCTTTACGGTTTCCGTCACCGGCATGAATACCGGCAGAGAACTTTCCCCGGAAGCAGGTTCCATGGCAATGAGTTCCTCATAAAGGTTTTTATACTCTTCTTCGACCTTATTCTTTTGGGCGACTATGGCATCTTCCTTCATGTGAAATTCGGGCAAAACGGCATGTGTCTTACCTTCCGCAATGGGCTTAACAATTAATATATCGACAGGTTTCAAAAAAACAAGAGCGAGAAGAACAGCAGAGATACCGGCCAGAGGGAGAATCCGCCATTCTTTGACACTATTCCCGAAAAGGCATAAGAATACAGAATATCCTGCATAGAGTGATGTAACCAAAGCGAGACCTATGTATCCCACTTTCCGCTCATGAAGCAAAATCTCCTTTTGGGTTTTGCTGAATTCCGCTGAAAGATCAAACTCCTCATTGCAAAGACCGTTATACTGTCCCGCAAGATCAGTTAAGCGTGAAAGCTTATCAAAATACGGAATGTCTTCCGCAATGGCCCTTGACTTCACTTCCTCGCAGGATTTTTTCATTGCATCAAGATTGCAGTTTTGCATTCTTTCGATGCTCTTGACCGAATCAATGGACCTGAGGCCTGCGTCACAGATAACGATGTCTCTTAAGGCCTCGTGGTCGGAAGGATCTGAAGACAAGACGGACTCCAATTTTACTTTGGCAGCCTCAAAGTCCATATTCATCATACAGGCTCTTGCATCATCAATAAGTTCTTTACGGTGCAAGTCAATAAGATCGAAAGCATTGCCGCAGAAAGGGCAAGATGACACTTCCTGATCTCTCTCAGCGATCAGGCTGCCGCCGCATTTTGTACAGGAATACTTGACCAGATCCCTCATAACCCCGCCTCTCCGGAAGACACATGATCATCTGTCCCCCATTCGCTCTATTATATCAGGAAACTACAGGCCGCGAAAAGTATTATAATGATCCTTAGGAACAGTTAATTATTTATGAAAGATCGGGAGGTAATCATATGCCCTTTATAGATTCAAAGATAAGCATAAAGATCAGTGAAGAACAGGAAAAAGAACTTAAATCAAGATTAGGCCAGGCAATCTCACTGATCCCGGGCAAGAGCGAGAACTGGCTCATGACGGGTTTTGAAGACGGCTATCACCTCTACTTCAGAGGCGACAACAGCGAGCCTGCCGCTTATATCGAAGTAAGGATATACGGCGGCCCCGACAGAGCTGCTTTCGAGAGGATGACCGAGGCGATAACGAAGATCTATAACGAGGTCCTGGGAATTGCTCCGGATCATATGTATATCAAGTATTCTGCTACTCCCGACTGGGGCTGGAACGGCTCCAATTTCTGATGCAGATCAGGTCATTCCGATCCCTTGAGGAAGCTTTGAATGAAACATTCGGCGGGGATGTAAATGTCCCTGCCGATCTTGCTTTTGCCGATTCACGCTTTAATTCCACAAGAGTCCTCTTTTCGGGAGACGGAAAGAAGATATTCCTTAAACTCAGCGCTGCTTATAACAGTTCTGTTTTCGATGCGGAAGAAGAAGGGATCAATGCCATTTCGGATACGAAGACCATCGCCGTGCCCAAGCTTTACTGCAAAGGCACAGATGAAAACAAAGGCATATCCTTTCTGATGATGGAACTGATAGAACAAGGTCCTGAGACTGAAGACAGCCTCCGTCAGATGGGCATTGAATTTGCAAATATGCATCTGGCCGATGCCAAAAGCTTTGTTGCAGGCGGAAGATACGGCTTTACCGGCGACAATTTCATAGGCGCATCAAAGCAGATAAATACTCCGGCTGATTCATGGATCGATTTTTACAGGGACTGCCGGCTCATGCCCCAGATAAGGATGGCCGAAAAGTCTTTGGGGCCGGATAACATGAGATCAGCAATGAAGTTGCTCGAAAAGCTGGACCTTTATCTTCCGGAACCCAAATCCCCTTCCCTTATCCACGGAGACATGTGGGGCGGAAATTACATCATAGACAAAAGGGGAAGAGCATTCCTGATCGACCCTGCAGCTTATGTCGGAAATGCCGAAGCCGATATCGCCATGACCTATATGTTCAGCCCCATGCCCGGGGCCTTTTACGAAGGCTACCGTGAAATGATCCCCGAAGAAGAAGGATTCCGCGACAGGGTTGATCTTTATAATCTCTACCATATCCTGAATCACCACAATCTCTTCGGCGGCTACTATCTTAATGCCGCAATAAAGATCATCCGTCACTACGCGGGCTGATAAGTTAGGTTGTGCTAACTTACCAAACAAAAACACGGAATCCGCAAAGTTAGTTTATGCTAACTGTCAATACACTTCCGTCCCGCATATGTATATAATTATGCTGAAATAATAAAAGGACCGGAAGCTTAGATGACTTTAGGAGAATTAAAAGAAGGACAAAGCTGTCTCGTTGAGGAAGTTGGCGGAGAAGGCGCCCTCAGGCAGCATCTTCTGGATATGGGCATAATTCCCGGCGCCAAGGTCAGGATAATTAAATTTGCCCCCATGGGCGATCCCGTTGAGATCAGAGTCCACGGATATGAACTGTCCTTAAGACTTGATGACTGCAACAAGATCAAGGTTACAAGGACAGAAGATCTTAAGGATCCCGAAAAGCAGAATACCAGAAAGAGCAAAGTCGCACACCCCAATCTCGGCGAGCCCGGCATCCATCACGATAAAAAACATGCAAATCCCCTCCCTGGCGATCATGTCCTCACTTTTGCTCTGGTGGGCAATCAGAACAGCGGCAAGACGACTCTCTTTAACCGTCTTACGGGATCCAACCAGCATGTAGGGAACTTCCCGGGCGTTACTGTCGACCGCAAGGACGGCGCGATCATAGGTCACGATAAGACAAAGATAACTGACCTTCCCGGCATCTATTCCATGTCACCTTATTCCAAGGAAGAGATAGTATCCAGGGATTTCGTTCTCGTAGACAGGCCCGATGCGATAATCAACATCATCGACTCCACGAACATAGAGCGCAACCTCTATCTTACGATGCAGCTTCTTGAGACTGACCGTCCCGTCGTCGTAGCACTCAACATGATGGACGAACTTACGGGCAACGGAGGATCCGTTGACATCAACAGGATGGAAGAGATCCTGGGCGTCCCCGTAGTCCCCATCAGCGCTGCCAAGAATCAGGGCATAGGAGAACTCATCTCCCATGCGATCCATATAGCCAAATATTGCGAGAAGCCTCTTGAGCAGGATTTCTGCGCTCCCGACAGCCCCATCCACAGTTCCATCCACGCAGTGGAACATCTGGTCGAACAAAAGGCATCCGACAAGGGCCTCCCCTTAAGATTTGCCGCCGTCAAAGCGCTTGAAGGCGATGAACTCATACTGGAGCAGCTGGATCTGGAGGACAATGAGAAAGACCTCCTGGAACATATCAGGGTCAGAGTTGAACAGGATACCGGCAAAGACCCCGCAGCGGCCGTTGCTGAAATGAGATTTGCTTATATCATGCAGATCACGTCCCAGTGTGTTACAAAGCCCGTTCAGAATAAAGAGCGCATAAGGTCCGAGAAGATCGACCGGATCTTAACAGGCAAGTTCACTGCCATTCCTATATTCATTCTCATCATGGCATTGGTCTTCTTCCTTACTTTCAATGTCATAGGCGCAGGACTCCAATGGCTCCTGGAGCAGGGCATCGATCTTCTTACTGAAATAACGGATAAGGCTCTGGTATCCGCGAATGTAAACGATGTCATACACAGCCTCATAATCGACGGTATCTTTGAAGGAGTCGGAAGCGTCTTGAGTTTCCTTCCCATTGTCGTCGTCATGTTCTTCTTCCTCTCATTACTGGAAGACAGCGGATACATAGCAAGGATCGCATTCTTCATGGATAAGATCTTAAGGAAGATCGGCCTTTCGGGCAGATCGATCGTACCGCTGCTCATAGGCTTCGGCTGCACCGTTCCCGCGGTAATGTCAACGAGAACTCTTCCTTCCGACAGAGACCGCAAGATGACGATAATCCTTACACCCTTCATGAGCTGCACTGCAAAGCTCCCGATCTATGCTTTCTTCGTGAGCGCCTTCTTCCCCGGCAAGGGCGGATTCATCATGACGGGACTTTATCTTTTGAGCATCATCATCGGAATACTTATCGCTTTCGTTTATAAGAAGGTCCTCTTCCGCGGCGAAGCGGCTCCCTTTGTAATGGAACTGCCGAACTACAGGCTCCCAAGCATCAGATCCACCATACAGCTTATGTGGGAAAAGGCAAAGGATTTCCTGCAGAAAGCATTTTCGGTAATACTCATTGCCACTGTAGCCGTATGGTTCCTTCAGAGTTTCGATCTCAGATTCAATCTCGTTACGGATTCCTCGGCGAGCATAATGGCCATGATCTCAGGCTTCATCGCTCCTCTGATGAGACCTTTGGGACTTGACGACTGGCGCATTACCACATCGCTCATAAGCGGCTTCATGGCCAAGGAAAGCGTTGTATCAGTCCTTGAAGTCCTCTTCAGCGCCGAAGGCGGGATCACTTCCGTTTTGGGAACTGTGGAAGCAGCCACGCTCCTGGTATTCAGCCTCCTCTACACTCCCTGCGTTGCTGCGATCGCTTCGGTCAAGCGTGAGCTCGGATGGAAGTGGGGTGCAGGACTGGTCATCTGGCAGTGCATAATAGCCTGGATCGTAAGTTTCATAGTAAGGCTTATCCTGCTCCTTATAGGAGGCTTATAATGAACCCCGTTGACATCATCCTCATCGCAGTCATCGTACCGGTATTGGCAGGCGCAGTAATACTTGCAATAAGGCGCAAAAAGACTTCTTCCTGCTGCGGAAACTGCGAAGAGTGTTTGAAAGAAAAAAGCAAAGATTGCTGTTGTAAAAAGTCCTGATCAGGTCAGCCCTTTTTCATCTTCTCGATAGCGTCATTAAGATCCGTTGCCTTGCCAGACTGGAGCATGAGCTTCAGTTTCATGAGAGCTGCGCTCGATCTCATATCCTCGGGGAGCAGGTCGTCATACTTGCTTAAGTTGCTTTTAAGAAGTTCCATCTTATGCTCGAGATCAAAGTTTTCCTTGGCAAGATCGGCTTTCCTGCTGCCGTCAACATTGCCGGACATCTTTGAAATGGAATTCAGATCGTGCACATTCTTTATCGTTCTTATTGCGAAAATGACAAATACTGCCAGTGCGGCGATATAAGGCAAACGGTAGAAGAATGCATAACTGGCATTAGTGCCATAGCCAGCTAAAGAAGGAGCCACCAAATACAAGACTACGAAAGTTATGGGAGCGATGATAAAGCTCGGCCAGAAGAACTTAATGGCCGAAACCTTCCTTTTCTCGGGCTCAACAGGCTTGCTCATGGTCTCTTTGTTGTTTTTGATCTCACGTACCGCCTTCTCATAATCACCGTACTTTTTCTGGAGATCTGTTACGAGCTTGATGCTCTCTTCCAAAGACATGTTAGTCTTATCGATTCCTTCTGCCATAATATAGTACCTCCCCCTCATGGATACCCTATAAATTATACCATAGATAAGGATTACCTCATATAAGGCGCGCCTTTGCCTGAATTTTGACCAAAAGTATAATTCCGGGAGTGCTATCATAGGCCCGGTTTGCCGGAAGATGAGTTTTTCGGTGAACCGTAAAAACACTGCTTACGGTAAAAAGACAAAACGGAGGAAAACATGAAAAAGCATATAACGGCAACTGCGCTTGCTCTCTGCCTTGCCATGCTGGCAGGCTGTTCGGCAGGTACATCAGAGAAGGCTCAGACAGTCCCTACATCCGCGACTTCAACAACAACGGCCGGAACAACTGCCGAAAGTTCCAAAGATACAGAAGCTTCGGCAAAGGACACGGATGAATCAGAAGATGACGATCCCATGAGCCGTACGGGAAATCACAATCTCCCGCTCAAAGACAGAGAAGATGATGCCAGGGCTGAAGTTGAATCAGCAATGAAAGACTACCTTAAGAAGACTTACGGCGATAAATATGTTGATACCAAGATCACCGTTAATAAGATCTATTCTTATGCCGATGAGAAGGCAGCCAAGCTGGAAAACATGGACAGCGACAATCTGGCATTTGAAGTCTCCTACGATCTTAAGCCCGCATCGGATTCACTAGAAAACATCGATGCCCTGCTCGTAGGCAACGGCGAATATAACAAAGAGTCAGGCTGGGTCGAAGGCAAATTGGGCTTCGGCATCCTTCAGCGCAATACTGATGGCAACGGTCCGGAATATGAGATCGTATCCATGGCAACTTCATTCTGATAACAAAGGTCAGGAATGATCCTGTCAAGGCCGTCCTCTCCGGGCGGCCTTATTCATTAACAGGACCTGCTTGAGCTTTGGAAATATTCCTCTTTTTCATGACGATCAGTACGACCACGACCGTAACAGCTGCGCAGGCTGCGATGAGGATCACTGTAAGGACCGGCACGAACGGCGCAACTGTCTTATACTCAATTCCGTTATCCTTGCAGTATTGTTCTGCAAAAGATCCGCTTTTCACGTTCAAAGTTACTTTATCCGACTGGTAAAAGACATATTCGCCCATGGATGTTACACCCGCGGGAATATCAAGGCTTTCAAGAGAAAGACACTTGCTGAAGGCCCTATCTCCGATCTTCGTTACATTTTCAGGGATATTTACTGTCTTAAGAGCCCTGCAGCCCGAAAATGTATCGTTTTCGATGACAGACAGGTCTTTGGGAAGTATAACCTCCGTAAGACGGCCGGAATCCGAAAATACCGATTCTCCCATGTGTGTTACGGTGTCCGGGATCCTGACTGACGTCAGAGAAGTGCATTCGGAGAAAGCAAAAGACTCGATGGAAGTAACGCTGTCGGGGATATTTATCTCTTTCAACGATGAACAGCCGTAAAATGCACTTTGTTCGATGGTCTTTATGTTGTCAGGGATCTCGATCCTTTCAAACGATCTGCAGTCAGCGAAGGCACAAGTTTCGATACTGTCCCAGTTGGAAGGTATCGTAACCTCCTTAAGTCCCCAGCACGAAACAAAAAGACCATATCCCAGATGTTCGATATTGTTTGAAAGCTTGGCAGTCTCAAGTCCGAAACACCACTCGAAAACATTAACGCCGATATCCGTAACACTGTCGGGGATCGTGATGCTCTTAAGGGAAACACATGAATTAAAGCAGCCGTTACCGATGCTTGTCACACTTTCCGGGATCGATATCTCCTCAAGCGAGGTGCAGCTCGAAAACAGATGATCTCCTCCAAGATGCTCTATCCCGTATGAGATAACGACCTTCTTCAGGTTCGTCCGTTTGTCGAAAGCCGCTTCTCCCAGCCTTGTTACTCTTTTGCCGTTGATCTCGGCGGGGACCGTTATCTCCGTCACGCGGTAATTGTTAAACCTTGTTATCTCGAGAGTTCCGTCTTCAAGTTCCCTGTAACTCCATTCGCCGTCACCGGTCACATCTGCCCATGTCCTTACGGGAAACAGCGGCATGCATAAGATCAGGATCGATAAGGCCACGGATATGGCCCTTTTCGGGAAACTGATCCTCCCATCATTTGATCTCTTTTTATCTTTCATGGCAAATGTCCCTCCTGATACCTTTTTCGCTCGTCTTCATAATGATGGTATCAGGGCATCTTGTATTCTTCGTGAAAGGAATATGGATTTTATATGGAGACTCAGGCAGACCGGATCTTATCCAGATATTCCTTTATCTCCTCATAATCGTCTTTGAATCGGAAAGCGTTCATGCCGGAGTCCAAAGCTCCCTTGACATTAGCTTCCCTGTCATCGATAAAGAGGCACTCTTCAGCCTTAAGTCCATATTTGGTCAGGAAAGTCTCATATATCTTGAGATCCGGCTTGATCATGAGATAGTCGGATGAGACGAAGACGCCGTCAAAGAAATCAAGCGGAAGGAATCTCGGAAAATATTGATAGAAAAGGTCGCTTGCATTCGACAGGACATAGATCTTATATCCTGAAGCCTTTATATATTCGCAGAACTCCCTTGCGCCCGGCAGAGGATCCATGCAGATATCCCAGTTGTCTGCGCATTTTCTCAGAGCGTCGTGATATTGATCCGGGACTCTGACTTTTACGAGATCAAACCTGTCCTTGTCCTTAATGTCTCCCCTGTCGCCCAGCATCCACTCGGGTCCTTCGAACAATTCCCTTCCGATCACCTCCTTCTCTTCATCGGAAGAGCAAAACCTGTCCAAAACAAAAGGGGGATTATAATCCAGAAGGACATTTCCCATGTCGAGAACAATGTTTCTAATCATCTAAGCCGCCTTCATCTTTCTTATCTGCCTTTATCGATCCGTCACGCGGTCCCGGCCTTCCGGCAAGCATGACCAAGATCAACATCGGCATAAGATAGTATGTATACGAAAAGAATCTTATTGCATCAACATAGCTTGTCAACAAAAGAGTCGTTCCGAAATTATATGCCAAGACCGGTATTATGAAGATTATCCTCTTCCAGTCTCCGGTCTTTGCCAATCTGAATCTTGATAAAGCCAGCGTTATCAGCAGCAGATGCATAGTGCTGACCATCATGAATACATGAGGAAGGAACTTTGCTGCAAGCGATTCATATCCGTTGAGGATCAATTGCAGATCAT
Source organism: Saccharofermentans sp. (assembly GCA_024685385.1). Classification (GTDB taxonomy): domain Bacteria; phylum Bacillota; class Clostridia; order Saccharofermentanales; family Saccharofermentanaceae; genus Saccharofermentans. The sequence continues at coordinate 32,405 of JAIKVV010000048.1, forward strand.
TGTTCCCCGTACATTCGATCCCGTAATCATTCCTGCTGATCACAGGCGGGATATAAGGCGTGTCCGCATTATAGTTATCCATAAGGGTGTAAACGGGATCAGTCAATTTGATAAGTGCGGTCCAGGATTCCAGGGGCGCCTCCCTGAAGCAGCCGAACATCATCGTCACGACTTTAAGAGTTCCGTATTCTTCGATCACATCCTGATCACAACTGAACTTTACGGGATTAAAGGCTCCGTAATGATAATCCTGCCAAACTTCCTCCGGCGCCACTTTATATGCAAACTCCAATACTTCATCATCAAGTTCTTCGGGCGCGTACCTCACTGCGCCGCCTATCACCGTCATGGGAAGACCCAATACTTCGACCTGTCTCTTGTCAGGCTTTTCGACCCCCAAAAGAGAGTAGAAAGGTCCTTTTATGATCAGGCACAAAAGGACCGTGCTGACCAAAATGATAATGCTCCTTTTTCGGGAAATATAAAAGAATATGGCAATGAACAACGGGATCGTAAACAAAGGCGCATTATGTCTTACAAGAGAAGTAAATACGGCTGTGATGATCAGAATTATCAGATTAAGGTTCTTCCTGATCCACTCACCTTTACTGAAAAAGATCTGCAAAGAGAATGCCAGCAAGAGGATCGCGCCGCAAGCGAAAGCATTGTCCTTGATCGGATACATCAGGATATATGAAGTCTGCGGATTCAGTAAGGTTATGAGCAGGAATATGAAAGTGAACTTAATGCCCGTATGTTTCAGGATAACGTTAAAAGAATATCCCAGAGCAGCCGATAAAGCGAGGATCTGCAGCAGCACGATCGACCCGATCCATCCCCCGCTTAAAGCCAAAGGCAGTTTAAACGCAATCAGGGTGTGGATAACGGGATGCCAGTCACCGTACTGACCCGAAAATGCCTGTCCCAGCTGATTGAGCGGATCGGCAGGAAAAGCTCCCGGACAAAATGCCGCATAATAGAGCATGAACGAGAAAAACGGCAGTATATAGAGCAGGATCTTGATGACAACGGATCCTTCCAATCTGCCCTTCAGCCCCGATCCTTCAGGCAGTCTGATCCTTGCTGCAAGTCTCAGTATCCGGGGGCAGATCAATATCAGCAAAAGCGCCAGCAGCGGGATAAGAAATGGCATCAAGCCGCAGAGAATATCATTAAGGAGAAAACCGGAAGTAACAGCCACAAAAACATACAGTATGAAAAGAAGACCGTTTAAACCTCCCAGATAATCCCAAAAACGCTTCATGATCATCCCCCGCTCAGTAAACCGTATGTATCCATATGGATACTATGGCAAAAAGATTTGACAGGATAACTGCAAATGATGCGATCTCCCTTTTTTCCGGCAGGATCTCTTTATCAAGATCGATACCGCACGGAATAAAGAGCATCAAAGGAAAGATCTGAAGAAAATATCTTCCCAATATGCCGTTGACCGAACTCGCTCCGACTTTAGTCCAATATATGAATTCGCTCAATCCTATCAACAGATATATCAAAGAAAAACAGACGACCGGCAATGTCCTTCCGCCGTAAAGCGGTGTTTTGGGAAGAACGCATCTCCGGTAACAAAGCACTGCCGCGATCACTACAAATGACAAAAGGACAACTGTAGGAACGGGAATATTGATGAATCCCAGATCACCGCCGATGAGTTCAGACAGATTGCTTCCTATATTCAGGATATAATCGGCAAATATCATCAATATTTCTTTGGGATGTCCGATAATATAATCGATCTGAAAAGCGCTGTTAGAATAAGCAAGTCTCAGATTGTATCTTTGTATAATCATCATCCAGCTGAAGAGGAACACTGCAACCGATGCGCCGAACAGAGCGATCGAAGAATAATAACGCGATCTCTTACCAAATTTGGAAGAAGGCACCAGGAATGACAGGAGACATACCGGAGCATATACCATTTTGCACATCACGACCAAGATCGTAAGGATATAAACGGCCAGATAATGTTTAAGCTTCAATTCTCCTTTTACTTTGAATCTCAGCCTCATGATAACCGCAATATATACCATGATCAGAGCCGCAATAAAGCCGTCCGGAGCCAAAGATACCGTCTCCTGCATCATCATGGGCAAAAGTGCGGTCAACTTGAAAAACTCTTTTCCGGACGGAGTGAATCTGATGGCAAACAGAACCATAAATGCAGTAATGACCATATTGAAGACACGGCCGCAATAAGCCATGACATAGGGTCTGTTGGTAAACATTTCCGATATCTTTATGCCCAGGATCTGCGGAAAATACATATAAGGGACATTTATGGCAGTATTCGGAAATCCGGTCTCAACAACATGATCCCAATCCGCTTCAAGTTCCTTTAACGGCTCGTCATTTTGTCTGTGTCCGTCATGAAGACCGTTCAAATTATATCTTCCCGCATACTCTGCAACATCCTCGGGAAGGGTATCCCCGATGAGCCCGCTTTCGGGCAATACATCCGATATGAGTTTTCCGTGAGCGATCGAGTAAGCCCTCAGAAAATGGTTGCCGTCATCCGGAATTGTATTCAAAGGAACGATAAGAAAATAGAGCAGGAGCAATGCTATGTACAGAGATGCAAAATCACCGTCCTGGCCGAGCTTAAATCTTACTTTGAAATACAGAAAATAGAATGCCTGCCAGAGAAAGAACACCATGAACACGAGCACAGGGATCACTATCATCTGCCACAAAGGGACAGCATCATATATATTCAGGTAAAAGATCGTATCAGAAGTTCTTTCACCGTTAATGTATGAAGATTCCTCTGCGCCATGAGCTCCCTTGCATAACGAAAAGGGCTTGCTGTCTCCGAAGCCGTCAAAAGCTATCACAACTTCATAACTGTGTCCCTTGCAATCCTGCGGCTCCGAAAAGCGGAAATACTCGCATTCTGAAGTCTGGATAAACTGTCCTTTGCGGGTCCACTGTTCCAAAACTGCACCGTCTCTCTTGACAGAAACATTAACTGTTCCTTCCGGATTTATTTCATTCTCTGCGAACAGGAGAGCAAATCCATACAAGGTTTGCTCTCCTTCATCCGTCTTGAGTTTCTGGATAAGAACATCCCCGTCTCCAAGATCGGCGGTCGTCCCGCCGGCTATGGTATTTTCGGACGTCCTCATATTCTCATATCTTAAGGTCATGCAATAAAGAGCCGCTAAAGATACGGTCAGCGCAATGATAACGCACCTGATAATGATCGCTTTTATCCTGCTTTTATCCATATCCTGATAACTCTTTCAACAATGATTCAAATTTGGAGACATTAACGGGCTGCCTCAGCCGAAAAGATTTACCGAATTGCCTTCGCTGTCGTAGATCTTACGCTCATTGGCGACAACATAAACGTCTCCTGAAAGCTTGGCTGCTTTCTTTTCGATCGCCTTCATGTCGATCTGCCTGCCGCCGATCTCGAATATTATCTTCTTGGTCTTAGTTGAAGACGTCTTCTTGGCAGTAGTAGTCTTCTTTGCAGTCGAAGACTTCTTCGCAGTGGAAGTCTTCTTGGCAGTGGAAGTCTTCTTCGCGGTTGTTGCCTTCTTAGCCGTAGTCTTCTTGGCAGCAGTCGTCTTCTTTGCCGTCTTCTTGCTGTCACCCGACAGAGTATCGGTTATTGTCTTGAGTGTATCTCCGAAGATCGAAGAAAGATCGATATTAAGATCATCAGCCATGATAGTCCCTCCAAAATATGTGATAGATAGATTGTACTACAGATTGGCTGCATATAGGCGGCAACATTTACGGTAACTTTTTTCGAAAAAAGGTGCCGCAAAAGTTGCCAAAAGCCTCAATGGCAACATTTTTGGCAACTTTTCCGAAAAAAACTGCCATATTTGTTGCCATAGCATCAACTCACGCTCAGGCTGACGTTTGTACGCGAAAAAAACGCCCGGGAAGTCCCGTCAGATGACTGCGCAGCCGGCAGCTGACGTTGCCGCAACGGCATCGCAAACGATCTCTTTTGCATAGCCTGACCTCATGAGGGAAAACACACCCGCGTTTCTCTTGATGCCCTCGTTCTGCCATCTGTCCCCCTTGTACTTATGATTCCCGTCGGAATTACATGTATTCCAAATACATACTACTTATATCTAAAAACGCCAAATGATGATGTGCTATAATATGCTGAAAATAATTCGGGCAGCAAGTAATACGCGGGGGCGTATTGTCAACATGAAAGATAAAAGAGAAGATATCAGTCTGACAGATAACAACACGAACACAGCCGGACCCTGCCGGGAGGATCTGTTTGCTTTGGCAGTATCATTTTTCCTGTCAATAATATATTTATTCCAAAGTCCCCTCCATCCCTGGATCCGGGGCCTCCCCGGCAAAGATTCAAATGTTTTCAGGACTGTTGCCTTCATGATGTCCAAAGGGTATTTCCCCTACAAGGACACTTTCGATCATAAAGGTCCTTTTCTCTATATCCTGGAATATCTCGGGCAGATGATCTCGGGAGACAGCGGAATATGGATGATCGAACTGATCTCTCTTACCGTCTCGGCTTTCTTCATGTATAAGACCGCCCGCCTTGTCTGCGGGAAAACGTCGTCTGTCATAGCGTCACTGCTGGCATGCAGACTGCTCTTTGATTATCTGCACGACGGCAATATGTCTGAAGAATACGCCATGCCATTCATCGCGCTCGCGCTCTTCATATTCCTCGATTATCTTATCAACGACAAGATCAATGTCTTAAGGCTCATCCTTTCCGGCGCGGGACTGGGCACAGTATTGATGCTGCGCCCGAACATGATCTCGACCTGGATCGTTTTCTGCATTTATATTGCAGTCAGGCTTTTCAGGGCAAAAGAATACAAAAAACTTTTGGTCAGGACAGGCTGGTTTTTGTGCGGGGTCCTTATCGTTACGGCGCCGATGATCATATGGATCATTGCCAATGGCGCTTTCTCCTGTTTTTGGGATTCATATATTGTCTTTAATCTGCATTATTCATCCGTTGAGGGAGGCACTCTCATCTCGGATCAGTGGGCTACATCGCTGTCATTTGCAAATACATCCATCTTCATCATCAGTTTCTCCATCCTGTTCTATCAGCTTAAGGAGACAAAGAAGAAATGGAATATCATCATTTATCTGATATATCTTTCACTGACTGTTTTGCTGATAGGCCTTTCAGGGATGCAGTACGGCCACTATGGAGTGATCCTTATCCCGGCATTAGTCTATCCTCTGAGCTTGTTGTTTTCCGATATCGAAGCCATAAAGCAAAAAGACATACGCAAAGTGTTCCTGATGATAGTGTCCCTATTTGCGCTGAGCATTTTCATCGTACCGAGTTGGCTTGATGTTATAGCCAGGATCCCGTCAATAATCGAATCAAAAGACATCAGCAAGATAGAACAGGACGCCGAATTGAATGCCATCCTCGATATAATCGAAGAACACACAACGGAAGATCAGCCGATCTCGGTTTACGGCAATCAGGATTTCATTTATCTTTTGAGCAACAGAAAGCATGCAACGCGTTACTCATACATAAGTCCCATCGGATATATCCAGCCTGAATTCATGGACGAATACTTCAGTCAGTTGAGTGAAGAATTACCAAATGTCCTGATCGTCGAAAAAGGATTTTTCGAAGACAGGATCAATGCGTTCATTGCCGGGAACAACTATGTAAAGGAATATGCAACCGCCGCGGATTACGATCCGAGGCTGGAAGTATATACCCGTTGATCATTCATTTTCAGTCCGAAAATCAGATCTGCCGCCAACCCGTTTCCGAGGGAGGTGGATCTCATTCATACAGATTCACCACATCCTTAAGTGCATCGATAAGTTTTTCGGAATATTCTGCCGGGATCACTTCACCCTTGATCTTTTTATCGTCAGCAGCATATGCGTTGATCATGAACTTATAGTTATAAAAATATATTCTGACGTCTTCATGATAGATACCATCCTCAGACGAAGCTCTTAAATTATATTCTTTTGCAAATCTCTCGGGGAACTCTTCTTTATCATACTGATCTTCTGCCATCAGGACTTTATAGATATCCCTGTCCATTTTCAATGGCTTTCTGTTTTCTGCTTTCCAGTTTTCTGAGATCTCAAAGGTCAGATCAACCTCATTAACATAGTATGATTCGAGGTCATCCATCTTATCATACGGAGCAAAAATATGATCACCGTCCGTACTTAAGAGCAGGATTGTTCCGTTTCCGCATTTGTATTCGAAACATTCAAGATATTCATCAGACGGATCTATCAGGATAACCGTCGGTTCCTGTCTCATGTCATAGTCTTTTATCCAGCAAAGTTCATTATAGTATTCATTCTTGTATGTAAAATCATAGAAACCTGCGGTTGTTTCTATACGCGTCTGCATCAGATTAAACTCGGGACCGACGGTATATTTCCGGAAGTTTGATAAACCGAATGATATTATGCCCGGGATGATATAGAGGACAACGGCCAGAACCGCGGTTATGACCGCCCATCTTTTGGTGCGTTTGGAAACAGGCAGATCCTTCTTTTTCCTGCTGGCCCATCTCGCGAAAAGAATGATCGAAACAGGTATTATCGCTACACCTGCACAATATAGGAAAGCACCCAATAAAATACCGTAAAATCTAAAGAAAAAATCCATACAAAAATCCCCCTTATTTCCATTATCAAAACAATTATATCACACGGGGGAAAAGGCAACAGCCTCTTAGCTTTTCATTACTTCCGAAGCCAGTTTTCTGTAGCCATTAACGAAATCATCGTGATGGGATCTTATGAAATCCATGTCTTTATTGCCTGCAGCGTCCTGAAGGTCTTTGGCCTTGTCCGAAAGATCGTCTGCGCCGATCATCTTGGATGAACTCTTGAGGGAGTGGATCAGGATCTCGTAGTTTTCAAAGTCAGAGTTCTCAAGGAAGGATTCCAGGGAACTGCACTTCTCTTCAACGCTTTTTGCATAGTCCGTCAGAAGTTCCATATAGAAATCTTCTTCATCGCAGGCATAAGCAAGTCCCGCATCAACATTAAGGCCCAGAGAACGGGCTTTCTCCAATGACGGGCCGGGATCTGCTTCTTTGGCAACAGTTGATGTGCCTGATATTACATCCTTGGGAAGGTATGTCTTAAGGGCCTTCTCAAAATCTTTGACCGTGACGGGCTTTGAAAGATAACTGTCAAAACCTGCATTGAGATACTGCTCTTCCGCTCCCACAACAGCATTGGCCGTAAGGGCTATGACCACGGTGTCTTTAACGAGACCTTCGTCCTTTAAGATCTTTAAGGTCTCTACACCGTCCATTTGGGGCATCATGTGATCAAGGAAAAGCATATCGCACTTGTCTTCGCGCAGCTTGTCTATTGTTTCCTGACCTGATGTGCAGGTAACGGGCTTGATGCCGAAGATCTTAAGGAAGTTTACTGCGACCTTAAGGTTCATGTCGTTGTCATCGGTTACAACTATCTTCGCATCCGGGGCATAGAGGTGGTCTTCCATATCCTTGGAAAGAGCGCTGCTCTTTATCCTGTCTTCATATCTTCCGATCGGTTCGGGATCTGCAACCTTAAGAGCAAGATCAAAGCCGAAAACGGAACCTATCGCATATTTGCTCTCAACATCGAGTTTGCTGTTCATCATGGAGAGGAGCTTGCAGACGATGGAAATGCCGAGGCCCGTACCTTCGATATGGCGGTTGCGCTTCTCTTCTATGCGCTCAAAGGACTTATAGAGTTTGTCGATGTCTTCATCCTTGATCCCGATGCCGGTGTCAATGACATCAACGCGGAGGCAGGCATTGCCGTCCTTCATTCCCTTGTTGGTAACGCGCAAGGTAACCGTGCCCTTCTCGGTATATTTAACGGCATTGGTAAGAAGGTTAAGTATTACCTGACTGATCCTGACATCGTCTCCCACGAGCCTCGAAGGGATGCTGCTGTCAACATCCACAATGAACTCAAGACCCTTCGACTTTGCGCGGGCACTGATGGAATTGACCAGGTTGTTGATCAGTTCGGCAACTTCGAAGTCGACTATGACAAGAGACATCTTGCCGTCTTCGATCTTCGAAAAGTCAAGGATATTGTTGATCAGCGAAAGAAGGGTATCGCCGGAGCTCTTGATGTTGGATGAATATTCAAGGATGTTCTCATCCTTGGATTCTCTCAAGATCATCTCGTTCATGCCGAGAACGGCATTTATGGGCGTCCTTATCTCATGGGACATGTCGGCAAGGAAGTCGCTCTTCGCCTTGTTGGCGCTGTCGGCGGCAGCCTTTTCGAGCATGAGGATCTTGGCTTCGTATTCCCTCTTCTGCTCAGTGGCTTTCATCTCTTCCATTCGCTTGGTTACTTTTCTCTCATGTCTGTAGCCGATGATGTAGAAAGCTGAGATCAGGGCAAAGACAAGAAGGCCTATGAGTCCGCTTACGACAAGAACTGACCTTGTGTCGGCAAAGAGAACGTCAGTCTCTACAACGACCGCAAGATGCCACTGCTCAAACACCTCATCGACGAACACGGTGCATTCCTTGCCGTCTATCACCATGTCAAAATAGCCTTTGCCGGTTTCCATGACCTTGCTGAACATCTCGGCCTTGCCGGGAAGGTCCTTGTAGTTCTTTCCTTTTTCGCCGCTGTCATTATGCGCGATGACGGTTCCGTCGTAGTTCAGGATAAAGCCGTAGCCGTTGCCGTTGATGCTTATGTCCTCCACGGTCTCCTGGACGCCCGTAAGAGTAAGATCCATGCCGAGAACATTATTCGTATCGGTAAGGGCCCTGCAGACGGAGATAATCACATTGCCTGTCTGGGCATCAACATAAGGAGAGACGATCAGAGGCTGACCGCCCGCGGCAACCGTATCCTTATACCAGTCTCTTACAGTGGGATCGTAATCTTCGGGAGGGGTCCAGCCTACTCCGTCAACATACTCGCCGTTGATATAACCGTATATTCCGGTATAGCTCTCGTCAAACTGGGAAGCGGTATTGGCAGATTCTCTCGTAATATATTCGACTATCTCGTCGTTCGTGGCGCCGTTGGCGACCATGTGGTCGACCGTATCTGCGGCAACCCAGAGAACGGATCTGGCATTCTCAAGGTAGTTTTCGAGATCTGCCGTGATCGCCGATGTCTTGTCATTGCCCAATTCGTGGACGTGCGAATAAGCGGTCTTATACATAAGCCCGGAAAAATAGGCTACAAGCAGCGCCATAAGAACAAATGTCGCGCTGAGCGTCAATAACAGAGTCTTGCGGTTATTGTGCATATGAATCCATCTTCTACAGTATTATCCTCGCGACTATGATATGTATTTTCGATGTGTTTTTCAATGCCAAGATTTCAAGCAAAACCTACAAAAAATATCTCTCGTATCCTTCATGCTTCAGACCGTTTTTCCTTCAGGCAGACATTAAATGCGGCCAAGATCATTATACCATACCGCTTTAATGCAGCCTGTCAAAAGCTCTAACGGCATAATATATCTTCACGGCAGAGATCAGGATTATCACTACGGCAACGATGATCAGTGCGGTGCGGACTTTATCATTAGCCACGAAGCGGTAGATCAGGCCCAATATCAGACCGATCACTGCAAAAACACCGAATCCCATTGCCGCCCCCATGATCAGATTTCCGGTCCACTTGGCGTGAAAATCATCCAATGCCTTACCGTATTTGGATATGACATCAGGATCTTCCGTCAGCGTGTTTATACTGATGATCCCCTCTTCCGTTTTTTCTCCTTCCGGCGTTTCTGATATCATCAACCCCACTTTGCTTCCGTCGCTTAAAGTGAATACGACCTTTGAGCCTGTAATCTTGCCCGAATCAGTCTTATCGGGGTTGTAATACCGGATTGTCCTGTCGATCTTTCCTATACTTCCTTTGGGAATGGTCACGGTCTGTGAGGGCATGGGATATTCGGGGTCTCCTCCTCCCACCACATAATTAATCAGTCTGTTAAGATGGTCGTTGTAATCCTCGCAGATCAGGTCTTCTTTCAGTTCGACCTCTATGCTGAACTGCGTGACGATACTGTTCTTCCCGTAAAGCCTTGCATCAAAGAGACCACGCACCGTTCCGGTAATTACCATAACGATTACCGCTATTGCAAATATCTTATCTTTCGGACTTCTTTTCATAATGCCTCCATATTGAATAGCGCTGCGTCTCCAAATGTATGTAAAATCCCCCTGCTTTCTGTATCTCACGCCTACGGATGAGTTTCCAGCCGGATCTTCCGTTCAGGTAATATCCGCTCTGACCGTCTGCATAGTAGATGAGCGTAATGTCGTGCCTGAGAGTCTTCTCCAGCATGTCTATGAAATCCATGAATGCGTCCGTCTCCATGGGACGGTACATGAAAAGGACTGTGTAATCATTATAATCCAGATCGAAAGCATCCCCTTCGATCACTTTAATGTTCGAAAAGCCTGCTGTCCAGCTCTTTGCAACGGCTGCAACTTCGGGATTAAGCTCGACCCCCGTTATCCTGCAGGGCGCGTTGATCCCGGCAAGATATGCCAAGACCCTTCCCTTGCCGCAGCCTATATCAATGAAAGAATCTTCAGAGCTAAGAGGAACATCTTCCAGCAACACCTTAAGTCCCCTGTACGGCGCCGCCTGACTGCCGGTCGCTCCGTGACTCCCGGCATAAGGAGTTGCGACAAAGCGCCCCAGATCCAAGCCGCAGATCTTACGGTCCCGCAATGAATCCAGACAGCGCGAGATCTTTACTGACAAAGATACAAAAGGATTGTGCGGCTTTTGTCCCATGATCTTTTCCTTTCGAAAAAACGGAGGAGAATAAAATATCCTCCTCCGTTGATTATACTATGCAGTTTCCTCTTTCAGGAATGTCACTTCTTTACATTCTTGTCGTACTTATAGAGGAATGTAACCATCTGGCGGCGCAGGCATTTCTCGGAAGGCTTGAAGGTGCCGTCACTATAACCTGCAACGATCTTCTTGGAAGATGCCCAGATAACCGCATCATAGAAATAGTCTTTTGCCTTGACATCAGAGAACGGATTCTCGGCGGATCCCACGGAAGGCTTGCCCGCCATTCTCCACAGGAATGTCACGGTCTGAGCTCTGGTGCAGACGTTCTGAGGCTTGAATTTACCATCGCTGTATCCTGTGGTAATGCCCTTTTCGACAGCCCAGATGACTGCCTTATAGTAGTATTCACCATTCTTAACATCACCGAACTTGCAATCAGCGGACTTGGGTTCGGGTGATCCTGCGAGTCTCCAAAGGAATGTTACCATCTGAGCTCTCGTGCATTCGTTGGCAGGCTTAAACTTGGTCTGATTGTCATAGCCCTTGACAACGCCCTTGGCAGAAAGTGCATATGTCGGTGTATACCAGAAATCGCTCTCGTTGGTTACGTCCTTATAGAGAACAGTAAGATTAACCTTGACCTTATGCGTATACTGAGGATAAGCCTTCTCGAAGGGTCCGGGATCGTTATTCTCAAGCGCCTTGACGATATCGCTGGACAGTATATCCAGTTTGTTTCTGTCACAGTAAGTGAGGAGAATGGATGTGTTTCCGGGCTGCTTTGCTTTGATCGCATGATAATCCTGTTCAAATCCGAATGATGCTACGGAAGAATAATCGATCTTATAGCAATAAGCGCCAAAAGCCGTTTTGTATGCAAGATCGTCGTCTTCATTCGTATATACCTCAAAGGCTGTTTTAAGAAGTTTGCCGGGAAGCACGGATGCTTTAACATTCTTAAGATATGTCGAACTTGCGGTGATCATCTTAAGTCCGGTAGATCCCGTGACATCCAGATCCTGCACCTTGCATCCTGACAGATCAAGTTTCTCGAGTTTGGGGCAGTTCTTAACAGAGACCTTGGTAAGGGTCTTATTGGTTTTCAGGTCCAAATCAACGAGTTTTTTGCAATCAGAGATATTAACACTCGTCAATTCATTTTCAGAAGCCAATACCGTTTCAAGGTTACCGTAGCCTTTGAAATTGAGAGACTTAAACTTGTTGCGATATGCCCACAGTTTAACCAATTTCTTATTGCCGGAGATATCAAGGCTCTTCAATGCATTGCCAACGCAATTCAGATCCTTAAGCTCTTTGCAGGCGGACAGATCGATACTTGTCAGCTTATTATCATTAAAGGTTAAGTATTCCAGTTTAGGGTTATGAGTAACGTCGAGTTTATCAAGCATGGCAGCCGAACAGTACAACGATGTCAACTTGGTGTTTTTTGTTACATCAAGCTTTTGGAGCGCGTTATATCCGCACGAAAGAAATTCCAATCCGGTATTCTTGCTGACATCAAGCTTGGTCAGTTTGTTATTCATACACTCGAGAACGGTCAGGTAGATATTCTTGCTGACATCAAGCTTTTCGATCTTATTTAACGCGCAGTGCAATATATCCAGACTTGTATTTTTGCTGACATCTATTGTCGTAATTTCGTTGCCATTGCAGGTCAAATGTAAAAGATTCGGGAAAAATTCGATTCCCTTAACGGTTTTTACGGCAGTGCCCAAAAAGTGCGGATTGCCCTGGTCATCATAAGAATCTATCCGTCTTTCAACATTGATATCCGTTACTTTAAGGATCTCATCAGAAGACAATGTCCCGTCCTTATTCTTATCAAAGTTTGAGGAAATGTATTTCCTGAATACATCATCCGGGAAATTTGTCTTGTTGATCTTGACGCTGCCCGCCGCGCTTACGGATCCTGCAGCGCCGCTCATAAGCCCTGCCGCAACCGATATTGCCAGTGCCAAGCCTACGATAGTCCTAATGTGTTTCATGAGTTTTCTACCTCCCCCTAAAAATATATGCCAATGTCATTATAACATGATGACAAATTTAAAACTGACTGCTTATCCCCTCTGTTTTCCGCCTATGCCCCAGTTTTCGAAAGGCGGCTCGTTAATGATGATAAAAACATCGGCAGGGTCAACAGACAAACGTTCTTCTTATATCCCGGAGTCTTCCCCTTTAACAAATTGACTTTTACTACAGGCATTTAACCCTCCCTTACGGAGCCAATACGTTCACATTATCGGCAAAGATCAGCTTTAATGACACACGGCCGTTTCCGCCTTCTTGCGTAAAGTCACGGAGTTCACAATAAGCTACGCCGCCGGGCAGTTTGTAATAATAACTGAATGAATCTTCATCGAATTGCGGCTTTTCCGCTTTATATGCTTCACCGTAAGTATTATCCAGTTCTGCCTTGATATCGTTGAACTGTTTTCTTATCTCATCCCTAAACTCAGCTGTATCTTCGATCTCAGCAGCTGCATAACTTTTGTTAACCAGATTAATCTCCATTCCTCGCACAAGATCTTTATCAGGATCAGCGTATAGACTCATTCCGTTAAACCGTGCTGAATCTTTGGTTAACATCTGAACGTAAACATATAGTGTTGTCGGAATGTCGTTTATTTTAGCATCTAAACCCAATCCGCTCATATCCTCGATCTCAACACCGAAAAACTCTCCGATCATCTTCTCAGCTTCAGCCCTGTTCTTGCCGATCACATCGTTCATAAGCTGAAGGATCGAACCGTAATCCGAGTCCGAAGAAACAAGCTTTGATCCGCTTTCTTTTGTCGTTTCCGAAGGCGTACTTTCCGGTTCGCTTGTTGTTGATTCAGATGTAGTTTCCGAAGTCTTCGATGTTCCGGCAGATTCATCGATTCCCGAATTGCCGCAGGCAACTACACCAAAGACAAGAGAGGTCAAAATAACAAATGCGATTGCTTTCTTCATACTACCCATCTATTCCTTATCCAAACAATAAATTCCCCAACACCAAGATGATACACCAGTTCAAATAAATCTGCCATAAAAATCGATAGCAGAAAACTCCTGTTTTGATTGCATTTCTTCTACCAATCGGGCTGATTTCTGCTATCAGGTTCTTCACTCTATAATGCTGCCCGTAACAGGAAATACCGCGGGATTAAGTCCGGGCAGGTTAACCCAACAGCTTTGCCCCTTAAGCGGAAAACCAATAGATATCTACCCTAATAACATAAAAGAGGAAGAACATAACCGGCGAAACAAAAGAAAATACAGTCGCTATCACGGCAGGAGGCACCATGGTCTTATTGTCCCGAAATGCAGACACCATTGATACTATGGACAATGCAATATTTGCAGTCGACCACACAAAACCCATCAGATAGTTTATAAAACTTGCAATATGTCCCTGAATTGCCCCAAAATCAAAGTTCCGGCTCACATACATCGCAACGAGGAATACAATGATATATGCGATCACAGATATTAAAGTTCCGATACAAAGTCTCTTAGTCTTATCTTCTTTAGTCACAGGCGTCTTCATGATCCCACCCCCGATAATCTATTCCGGTCAACTAGTTGATTTTAAATATACCACATCGGATAGGACATATCATATTTTCATTTGGAGGTACACCTTTTTGCATTTCCGGGAACATGAAAACAGTCTTCAATAGCCGTGATCAATATGTTCCCACATTCCTCTTTCATTTTTGATAAGGATCCAGTTCCAATTATGATATGTGCAATTGGAATTAAGTCCGCTATAATCTGATACTTCGTATGCATTGAAATCGGAAAGAAGGACAATCGTCGGAACTCCTCTTTCCTTGCTCTCATTCTTACAGATATCATCGCCTGCATAATAGATCAATTTAAGTTCACAACCGCTCCAATCCTTCTCCTCGAAATCCCGCTTGATAACTTCAATTGCCTTATCTATCTCATCCTGTGAATAAAGCGATGAAGGTACTGCTCTGACTTCAACGTTGCTTGAATCTCCTGCTGATACTATATGCACGTGTGAAGTGAATAGTACTGCCACACCTGCTATAAGCAGAGAAAAAACAACAGCAGCGATTATAAGACCTATCTTCCGGTTTCTCTTGCGTCTGGCCATCTCACGTGCCATCTGATCGTTAAGTATTGAAAGTTGAGAAGATATGCGCTCCAGTTCTGATTCCCTGTCCTGCAACTCCGACGGTGTACCCAAAAGCTCAATTACCTCTACATCAAAGACCCCCGCCATTTTTTCGAGCATATCAGCATCCGGAACAGAATACCCTTTTTCCCATTTAGATACTGTTTGTCTTACAACATTTAATGCTTGAGCAAGAGTTTCCTGGGTATAACCCTTTCGTTTTCTTAATTCCCTGATGTTGTCAGATAACATTTGCCTACCTCCAAGATTGCTGATTAGTTTATATCATTTTGATCCGCGGGACTCAAGCAACGCAAATTAACATTGCTCTTCAGCAATAAAATCGGGCGGTCATCTGACCGCCCGCTAACCATTTGATTTAAACCGATCCTTATGCGATAGTAATGTTCTCGCCGACAAGACCGTTGAATGCGCCATCGATCTTTGCATCTTCGTGAGCGATGAGCCACTTGTTGACTGCTGTTAAGAGCTTGTCTTCCTTGGTGGATTCAGGCTTAAATGTAAGATCGTAGTTTGTGCCCTTGGGGAGGACTACTACAGCCTTGAAGCCCTTGTCCTCAACATGGCAGGGTGCATAGTGAAGTGTTGTTGCATACATCTCTACTGCAACGCCTGCAGGAACGAGAAATGCCTCGATCTTGGATGTGTCATATGTGAAATCTTCCGTAACATCTCTTAACTCACCGATAAGGAGGACCATGTCGTAGAGAGCGACATTGATCTCGGAATCTCTATGGTACTCAACTGCGTTGAGCGCCTTGTTGTGGCCGTTGCACATGCCGATCTGGATGGGCATGCCGCCATAGAGGCTCTCAGAGATGATTTTGGTTGCAGGCGTGCTCTCAAGCTCTGCTACACCGGGGAAATATTCTACGCCTTCTGCGGGCATGGGAAGTGCTTCGAGGTTTGCAAGGATCTGCGAAAAATCGATTCCTTCGATTATCTTTCCGTACTTCTTGAATGAGGGATCAGTTACTTTCTTGATTTCCATAGTTGTCACTCCTTTATTGTT